>JBFIJN010000367.1:0-9120 GCA_041600735.1 Nannocystaceae bacterium | reverse complement strand
CGGGCGACTCGCGGCGATGATCGACGCGCCGCCGCGAGCGGCCACCGGCGCGACATGGACGACAGGCCCCGACGAGGAAGCACGCGACCCCACCGGCCCGAGCCCGGGGTCGCTCGGGCTCAGCCCCGGAGCGTTGTTCTCGAGGCGCCGCGAGCACCGTTCTGCGGCATCGACAAGATCTGCAACATTCCTCACGGCAATCGACGGAAAACTAGGTCTCGGGGTTTTCGCCCCCGCCCGGCGCGGTGGGCCGCATCACCAGCCCGCACGGCCGTGGCGACCAGTGGCTACGCCTCTGCGCGCGATCAACCCAGGAAGGGCGGGTCCGCCAGCGCTGGAGCCATCCGCGGACCGGCCGTCGAAGCCCGTCCCGAATGGCCACAGGATGGCTTCTAGGGGCCTTCCGCGCCGAAATCAGGAATTGCCAGCGCGGCGGCGCCATGGCAAGAATCCGGTACCCCGCTCACCCTCAAAGTTGCTCCCCATGCATCGACGATGACGATACGTGCTCAGCTCGATGCCGTTGCGACCCTCCTCGACGAAGGAGCGGCCAGCTCGGCGGTCCGCATGCTTCGTAGCGCCTGGGAGCCCGAGCTCCCCACGCACGATCTGATCCCGCTCTACTGCATGTGGATCAGGGCGCTGTGCGATACCGGCGACCTCGATCACGCGATGACGCTGTCGCGACGTGCGGCCGACGAGTTCCCCGACGAGCCCGACATCCTGATCGCGCTTGGCAACGTGCACGATCTGCGGGGTGAGCTGCCCGCCTCGCGCGATGCGTTCCGCGAGGCGATCGACGCCGAGGCCTCCGGCGCCCTCGCGCACTACAACCTCGGCGCCGTGCTCGAGCGCCTCGGCGAAGAAGACGAGGCCGAGAGCTGCTATCGGCATGCGCTCGACGCCGACGACCAGCCTGGCACGATGTACGAGGCTGCCGCCGCGCTCGGGGCCCTGCTGCGGCGCAACGGTCGCCTCGACGAGGCGGCCAGCGTCTACGAGCAGTACCTCGACGAAGATCCGATCAACGTCGACATCCTCGTCGAGCACGGGATCTGCTTGTCGGATCTCGACGAGTTCGAACAGGCCGTCGAGCGCTTCGAGCTCGCGCTCACGCTCGAGCCCGAGCACGCGGGCGCCTGGTACAACCTGGCGATCACGCTCTATCGCATGGGCCAGCCCGAAGAGGCGATGGGCGCGATGGACAAGGCGCTGCGCGCCGACCCCGAGAGCCCGCTGACGCTCGCGGTGCTGGGCTCGTGGTACCTGGCCCACGGCCAAGCCGAGACCAACCTCGACGAGGCGCTCGGCATGCTCTACGGCGCACTCGAGCTGCTCACCGAGTCGACGCTCTACGACAACCTCTCGCCCAGCTACGCGAGCCTCGTCTTCGAAGAGGTGTTCGAGGCGCTGTGGCAGCGAGGCCTGCGCAACGAGGCCCGCGAGGTTGCGCGGCGCGCCGGGCAGCGCGACTGGATCACCGCGCACGTGCTCAACACGCTCAACGAGGCCGACCACGGCGAGTCGCCGCAGGTCAGCGCCTTCACCGTCACCGCGCGCGTCGAGGCCGGCGAGGCCCCCGAGTACTGGCCGCAAGACGTGCAGGGCTACACCCGCGGCCTCACCGTGCTCGCCGCCGACGAAGACGAAGCCCGCCACTACTCGCTCGAGTACTTGAAGACGATCGAGGCCCCTGGCGTGCGCTTCAAGATCGAGACCGTGCACCCCGGCGCCGACGAGCTGCCCTACGACATGGTGCGCCCGCGAGCCCGCGGCGTCGTCGGCTTCGCCAGCGGCCGCGCGTACTTCCGCTAGCACGCTCGGTGAGCGTCGCGCGGCCGGGGGCGCCTTCGGGCACCAACGGGGCGTCCAGGCGTCTCTTCGGGGGTGCTATTCTAGTCGGCACGAGGTCTTCGCGATGCAAGACGCCAAGTACGATGCAGCCAAGCGCCTGAGCGAGTGGCACTTCGAGGTGGAGCCGGGGATCCAGAAGATCTTCTATATCGAGCTTGCTGGCGATCGGTTCGCATTGCTGGAGGTCAACGAGCACACCCCGCCAACGGGAAGCGTGGAGCCGTTCGTCTTCGCGCCTTCGGACGACATTCCGTACACGACCGTAGTTGCGGAGATCACCCCCGACGAGCTTCGGCGGCTGCACAACGATCCCCTGGCGCTGCCGCTGCCAAAGGGGTGGAATCTATCGACGGCCAGGGTCTTCGACGCTCCTCGGCGTGCTGTGTGAGCGTTCCGTGTCTGACGCCGACCTTCGTGCCCGGTGGGCGCAGGCATATGCCACTCAGGCAGGCTCCGATTGGGAGCTGTTCGAGCGGCTTCAGGAGCTCCCCGGCGTGGCAACCTGCCACCGCCTGCACTATCTGCAGATGGCGGGCGAGAAGCTCGCGAAGGCGTACCGTTTCCGAGACACCGAGACGACCTCCTCCTCGCTCCTGACGCAGCACGTTGGCTTTGCCAAGTTCATCAATAGCCTGCTGCTCTCGCCACGAGTACGTGAGCGTTTCGATGGCAAGTTGGAGCAGCTGCGAGCGATTCAGAAGGAGTGCAATCGCCTCGCCCGCGAGGTCGAGCAACTCGCGCCCGCAGTGGATCGAGGCAACTCGCCGCAGAACGCCGAGTATCCGTGGCTGGATGGCAAGCAGGTCATCACGCCATGCCTGTACGGATACCCGAACCTCTCACTCCTCCTAGAGAGGGGCGGTCGGGCCTTCCTCAAGTGGATCCGGATGGCGCTCGACGACTTCGACGACATCCACATCCAGTAGTCATCGGCGACCTCGCCGCTCGGCGGCGAGGCCGAAGCCCGCGCAAGCGGCTCAGCTCGCTTCCGGCTTGGCCGCGCCCTTGTCGACGCAGAGCTCGCCCTTGTCCTTCTGGAGGATCGCGATCTGCTCGGACGCCTTGTCCTTGTAGTGCTGGGGCGCCTTGGTCTTCTTCTCGCGTAGGGCTTCGAAGTAGGCGATGGCGTTGGCGCACTGGCCGAGCTTGGCGAAGGCGAGGCCCGAGTAGTAGAGGGCGTCGGGCACCATCGGCGAGGACGCGAAGTCTTGGATGATGCGGTAGAACTCGCCCAGCGAGCTCTTGTAGTCGCGCTCGCTGAAGTACGAGAGGCCGATCTTGAAGCGCACCTCGGCCATCTGCGCGTCGCCGGGGTAGCGCGACTCGTAGGTGCGATACAGCCGTCGCGCCTGCTTGTAGTTGCGCTTCCCCATCAGCTTCTCGGCCTCGGCGAGGATCTCGGCCTTGCTCTCGGGGATGTTGGTGGCCTCGTTGAGCTTCTCTTCGAGCGAGCTCAGTCGCGCGTCGAGCTCGGCGCGCAGCTCGAGCAGCTCTTGCTTGACCGCGGTGGCCATGTAGTCGGCGTTCTCGGCCGCACCACGCAGCTCCTGCACCTGCAGCTCGAGGTTCTCCACGCGCAGACCCAGGTCGGCCTGGTTGCGGCGCAGCAGCTCCTCGACTTGCTTGAGCTTGGCGTCGACCTCGTCGGCGAGCGCCTGGTTGCGCTCGGCGGCCTCACTGCCAGCCAGGACCTCGTTGCGCAGCTTGTCGACCTCTTTGGCGATCTCGTCTTGATCGGCCTTGAGGGCGAGGCAGCCCGAGGCCGAGCCCGCGAGCGCGACGAGCAGGGCAAGCGCCGCCCGGCCTTCGATGAACTTGATGGTGGTGCGGCTGGTGGTGCGGCTCATGGATACCTGCCCTCGCTCCTACTGGAACAAGAACTCGACGCGCCGGTCCTTTTGCATGCTGGCCTCGTCGGAGCCGGTGGCCTCGAGCGAGCCCTTGGAGATCACCTGGAGGATCTCTCCGCCGACGCCGAGGTCCTCGAGGAACTTCTTGACCGTCTGGCCGCGCTTGTCGGTGAGCATGATGTTGTACTCCTCGGTACCGCGCGCGTCGGCGTGGGCCTCGAGGTAGACGGTGCCGGAGTGGTTCTTGAGGCACTCGGCCACGTCGCGCAGCTTCTGGGCGGCATCGTCCTCGATCTTGGGGCTGTCGAAGCCGAAGTAGATCGCATCGAGGCCGCACGGGTTGTTGCCCGAGCCGATGTCCGAGAACACGCAGGTGCCCCCGTCGCAGATCTCGTCCATGGCGCACTGGTCGTCGGTGGTGCACGTCCCTCCGCCGCCGCCCGCGGTGATGCAGGTGCCGGTCGAGAGGTCGCAGGTGCCACCGTTGCACTCGATGTTGTCGGTGCACTGCGAGCACACGCCCGCGGTGCACACGAGACCACCCGAGCAATCGAAGCTCTGGGTGCACGGCGAGCCGAGGCTACCGACTCCGCCACCGTCGGCTGGGATCGCGGCCGGATCGGTGCAGCGGAATTCGTGGCACACCCAGTTCGCGCCGGCGGGGCCCTTGCCCACGCACTCGGTGTCGGTCTTGCAGTTCTGGCACGATCCGTCGACGCACTTCTCGCCGAGGTCCACCTTGCAGTGCTTGTCCTTCTTGCACTGCGGGTAGACGGGCTTCTTGCAGCCGGCTGCCATCATGAGCGGCAGCGCGAGGAAAGCGACGGGGGCGAGGCGAGCGAGGAATGAGCGCATCGTCGGTGTCTCCGGGCGGGGATCGGCGCGGACCGGGCCTTGGCCCGCCGCGTCTCGTCATCCGCGGCCAAGGGATATCATGGCGTGAGATGGTGTCAACCGCGCACGCTTTGCGCAAAGACATGGATCTCATATTTCTGTCCGTCGATCTCGACTGTCTCCACGTGCGGCTCGCCGCGGCTGGTGACGATGTCGGCCCTGGAGACACGGACTTGCTCCTGTTCCACACCGGGGCGTGGGCCGAATCGCAGCCGGTGCAGCAGGTAATCGCCCACGCTGACCTTCTCGTAGGGCGCGTCCTCCACCAGGAGATCCCACTCGATCTCCATCTCGCCGCGGGGGTGTTGGTGGGCGACCACGTCCACGGAGAATGCCCGGCGACCGCGCGGGGTCCAGACCGCGCGCGCGAACGAGACGCGGTTGCCGTCGGGAACGGTCACCGGGTTGCTGGGCATGATCCGTTCGGTCGGCCGATCTCCGCCCAGGGGCGGGCCCACGGCGATGATCTCCACCGCGAGCTCTACCGGCCACTGCTCTTGGCGTAGCTCGGCCGTGATCGGGGTGGCGAGACTGTTGGCGGCCACGGCCGGGCCAGCGCTTGCGGTGAGCACGACGGCGGCGAGGCTGGCGGCAAGAGCGAAGCTTCGTTGACTGCGGCGGCGGAACATGCCTCACCCATCCACGAAGCTCGCCGCGCGGGCAACTTTCCGACGAACTCGGACGGTCGGTCTCGCCGTCGATTTGCTCGCGCCGCACCAGTCGGGCATCGTTGCGCGCGATGTCGACCGCGTCGTGGCTCGCCGCCGGGGCAACGCTGATGCTCCTCGCTGGGTGTGCCGCCCCGGCGCCGGGCAGCGTGCTCGAGCAGGCCGAGGTCGCGCGCGCGCTGCAGGACTATGGCGTGGCGCTCGAGCCGGCCGAGCTGGCGGCGGTGGAGCTGGGCTGGCAAGCGCCGCCCGAGGACTGCCCGCACGCCTACCGGCTGACCGCGGCGTACGAGCCCACGCTGCGCTTCGAGGAGGACGGCAGCGCGAGCCTCATCATCGGCCGTCACCCGCGGCAGGAGCCCGAGCACCCGATCGAGGCCGGTCCGCTGCCGCCGGGGCACATGGTGCCCGCGCACCTCTTCTATCAAGGCGTGCGGGCGGAGCGAGTCGGGGCCACCCGCGACATCACGATCACCGGAGAATTCCTCGGGCCCGCGGCGCCCACGGCCGCCTGCATGCCGCGCACGTGGGACCCGATGGAAGACGCGCTCACGCTCGGGTGGCCGCGACTGACCGATCGACTCACCCCGGTGGGCGAGCACTGGAACGGTCTGCGGGTCGGGGGCAAGTGCAGCCGCTCGGCCTGCGTGGACCCGAATACCGGCGGCGGCGGCCCCGAGAACCACGAGCGCACCTGCGTGGTCCCGCCGTGGCAAGAGCAGCTCGCCGGCCTCTACGCGCACGAGGGCGAGCTCTATGCGTGGATCTACAGCCGCTGGTCCGATGGTCACGGACCCGGGCTCGGCATCACCACCGAGCGACGCACGCTGATCTCGGTCGAGCACGGGCGGCCGCTGTGGTCGCAGACGCGACTCGAGCATCGCTATCCGCAGCCGGTGGCGAGCGGTGGCTTCGCTCCGGTGGTGCGCACGTGGACGCTCGAGGCGATCGACGCCTGCCCAGGCAGCCTGCGCGCCGCGGGCTGGGAGCGACCGCCCGAGCTCGCCGACGAAGAGGCGCGGCTGCGCGAGCGGCTGGCCAACACCGATGTGCTGCGCCGCAGCGGCGGGCTCGAAGAGCGGAGCTTCCCGGAATGAATCGGGCGGCCCGGAATGGGCTGGAGTGAGAGGGCGTCGAGCGAGCGACCATGGACAAGATCGTCATCCACGGAAACGGGCGCCTCGAGGGCGAAATCCGCATCAACGGGGCCAAGAATGCCGCGCTGCTGATCCAGTGCGCTGCGCTGCTCGGCGACGGTCGGACCACGCTGCGCCACGTGCCGCGGCTCTCCGACGTGCGCACGATGGGGCGCCTGCTCGAGCGGCTCGGCTGCCAGGTAGGGGGCGATCGCACGCTGTCGATCGACCCCACGGGCGTGGCCAAGGGCTCGCTCGAGGCCCCCTACGACATGGTGAAGACCATGCGCGCGTCGGTCACGGTGATGGGGCCGCTGCTCGCCCGCTACGGGCGCGCCCGCGTGTCGCTGCCGGGCGGGTGTGCGATCGGAGCGCGCCCCATCGATCAGCACCTCAAGGGCCTCGCTGCGCTGGGGGCCGAGATCGAGCTGGCCCACGGCTACGTGGAGCTGCGAGCCAAGCAGCTGCGCGGGGCCGCGGTGATGTTCGACACGGTCACCGTCGGCGGCACGCAGAACGTGATGATGGCGGCCACGCTCGCGCGCGGGACCTCGCGGCTCGAGAACGTGGCGCGCGAGCCCGAGGTGCAGGAGCTGGCGCGCTTCCTCAACAAGATGGGGGCGAAGATCCGCGGGGCCGGCACCTCGGTGATCGAGATCGAGGGCGTCGACAACCTGCAGGGCATCGATCATGCGGTGGTGCCCGATCGCATCGAGGCGGGCACGATGGCGATCGCGGCCGCGATCACGCGCGGCGACGTGCTGCTGCGCGATGCGCCGGTCGACGACATGCACGCGGTGATCGCCAAGCTGCAAGAGGCCGGAGTGATCTGCGAGGTCGAGGCCGAGGGCTTGCGCGTGCGCGGCCCCGAGGCGCTGCGCCCGATCGACGCGACCACGCGACCGTACCCGGGCTTCCCCACCGACATGCAGGCGCAGCTGATGGTGCTGGCCACGCAGGCGCAGGGGCAGAGCCTCATCACCGAGACCATCTTCGAGAACCGCTTCATGCACGTGCCGGAGCTGTGCCGCATGGGCGCCGACATCCACGTGAGCGGCAACGCAGCGATCGTACGCGGGCCCACTCCGCTGTCGGGCGCGATCGTGATGGCCACCGACCTGCGGGCGTCGGCGTCGCTGGTGCTGGCGGGGCTGGTGGCCGAGGGGCCGACCGAGGTGCGCCGCGTGTACCACCTGGACCGGGGCTACGAGGCCATCGAGAAGCGCCTACGACCCCTCGGGGCCCGGATCGAGCGCTTTCATGGCGCCCCTGGCTGAACCCGGGTAGAAGGAGGTTCGTGTCCGGAGACGTGCTGACCCTGGCCCTGCCCAAGGGGCGCATCCTTGCGCCAGCCCTGGCGTTGCTCCGGGCGGCGGGAGTCGACATGGGGGAAGCAGGCCGCGCGAACGATCGCCGGCTGATGTTCGACCTGCCCGACGGTGGCCGAGCGCTGCTGGTCAAGCCGAGCGACGTGCCGACCTACGTGGAGCACGGCGTGGCCGACCTCGGGATCGCTGGGGCCGACACGCTGCACGAGCAACCGCTCGATCTCTACGAGCCGGTCGATCTCGGGATCGGGCCGTGCCGCCTCGCGGTGGCCGAGCCGCTCGATCGCCCGGCCCGGCTACGACGCGGCATGGAGCTGCGCGTGGCCACCAAGTATCCCAACCTCGCGCGCCAGCACTACCGCGGCAAGGGCATCTCCCCCGAGATCATTCCGCTCTACGGCTCGGTGGAGCTCGGGGCAATTACCGGACTTGCCGATCAGATCGTCGACCTCGTGGAGAGCGGCGAGACGCTCCGGCAAAATCGCCTCGTCGAGGTCGAGACGATCATGCACGTGACCAGTCGGCTCATCGTTCATCCCGCGAGCCTCAAGCTCAAGCCTGGCCCGGTGGCCCGAATCATCGACGCGCTCCGCACCGCGGTGCGCGAAGCGTCGCTGCGGGCGGGCGCGGCCAACGAACCGAGGAAGGCGGTCGGCGACCGGTGAGCAGCCAGCGCGAACGCGATGCCGAGAGAGTGCGCCGGGCCGTGTCCCACGAGCTCAAGGTGCACGTGCGGATCCAAGATCAGGGCAAGGCCCCCACGCCCGAGCAGCTCGAGCAGATCGCCGAGACGCTCCCCGATGTGGTGGCCTTTGGCGAGAACGCCTTTGCGGGCGTGCGCGCGGTGCTCGACTGGGACCACCAGATCCCCAGCAAGTACGCGCTGCTGCGCATCTTCGCGTGCTATCGCGAGGTCGACGTCGAGCGGCTCGACGCGATGCTCGAGGACCGCGACGAAGAGGTCGCCGAGGGCAACCTGTACCCCGAGTTCGACCTGCCGGACTATGGCGACCTCGACAGCAACGAGACCTACGTTGCGCTCTTGACCCCGGGCTCGGTGGAGATCGAAGACTTTCGCTTCATGAGCACCTGGCGCAAGCAGGTGCGCCCGGCGGTCGCCGACTTGGCCGTGGACACGGTCAAGAACACGCCGAGCTACCAGCGGGCCGCGGCCGCGCGCTCGGGCGATGGCCTGGGCGGCCCCGTGGTGATCGGCTGGGCGCCGCCGTGCCTGGCCAACACGACCACCTGGGCGGTGGAGATCTGGCTGCTCACGGAGTTCGACGGGCACCAGGGCAAGGCCCGCGTGTTCATGGTCGATCTCGACAGCAAGAGCGTGACGCGCGAGTTCGACACCGACGTGCAGCTGGCCTAGCGGCTCTTGGAGCGG
>JBFIJN010000366.1:0-9167 GCA_041600735.1 Nannocystaceae bacterium | reverse complement strand
GCTGCGCCGGTACAGCTGCTCGTACTGCTCGCGGCTGCCTACGCGGGCCTGCTCGGCAAACGCAGCGGGGGGCTCGAAGACGCGGGATTCCTTGGAAACGCTCTGGATCTTGGTCATCGGATCGACGGCTCGCGCATGGGTGGCAGCTTTGGAAATACCACGGAATGCGTGAGGCCAGGCAACCCCCTAGGAGGTTTGGCGTGCAACCGAGCCCCTGCGCGTCCGTCCGGTGGAGGACGGCGAGGACGAAGCACCATGGGACTACTCGACAAGATGTTTGGCGGCGGCACCAACCTCGAGCTGCGGCTCGACACCGACAAGATCCCCGAAGGGGGCACGCTCTCGGGCTCGGTGTCGCTCTCGGGCGGCAAGAAGCCGCTCACGCTCACGGCCCTCAAGGTGCGGCTCGTCTACGTGAAGGTCGAGAAGCGTGACGACTCGCCGCTCCCGAGCATCGAGCTGCAGGTCCTGCTCGACAACACGATCGTCGCCAACGCCGCCCTGCCGCCCGGGTCGCTGCAGAAGTACGAGTTCTCGTTCAAGGTGCCCACGGGCACCGACCCCAGCGGCGAGTACCGCGTGATCGCGGTGGCCGACATCCCGAAGGTCAAGGATCCCTCCGCCGAGGCCAAGCTCAAGATCCTCTCGCCCGACAGCGAGGGCGCCAACCGGGGGATCTTCAGCCGCCTCACCGGCAAGGCCAGCGAGAACGAGATCCTCGCGCAGTTCCCCGGGCTGATGTCGTCCGACGAGGACGAGCAGTCCGAGGCGCTCCACGATCTCACCTGTGCGACCTACGACGACGACAACAACTTCGTGAACATCGCCGGGCACCTCGGCCGCATGATGAACAACGGCACGGCCGAGGTTCGCGCGGCCGCGCTCGAGGCGTGGGGCAACGTGCTCAACAATCGTGCCAAGCCCGAGCACATCCAGGCGCTCTCCAACATGGCCGCCGATCCGGCCGTGGCCTCCGATCGCCGGCTGATGCGCGAGCTGATCGCCGTGACGGCCAAGTTCGCGGAGGAGGGCGCGGGGCAGCTCGTGCAGTGGTTTGCGCAGCACGCCAACCCCGAGGTGCGCAAGGAGATGGCCGAGCGCCTGCGCTTCGACGCCGACGACGACTTCCTCGAGAAGCGCGCCATCTTGACCGCGATGGTCGGCGACGCCGACGCAGGGGTTCGCGCCGCGGCCGTGAGCGGGCTGAGCCAGTACAACGACGAGGCCGCGATGGTCCACGACTTCGCGCAGCGCTCGTGCTCCGATCCCTCGCCCGAGGTCCAGGCCGCGTGCCTCTCGGCGCTCACGCTCTCGCACCATCACGGCTTCACCGACCTCGTGTTCTCCACGTTCGAGCAGCACCTCGGCAATCACCACGAGAAGGTGCGCAAGGAGCTCGCCGACTCGTGCCACTGGCTGCCCTCCGATCCGCGCCTGGCCGGGATCGTCCATGCGCTGCTCAACGATGCGAGCCCCGAGGTGCGCCGCTCGATGGCGTGGCAGGGCACCAACATGGGCGAGCACCCCGAGCTCCGCGAGCTGTTCATCCGCGCGTGCGACGATCCCGACGAAGAGGTCGCCAACGACGCGCTCAAGGGCATGGGCCGGCTGCTCGGCTTCGACCAGGCGGTGCAGCTCTATCGCCATCACATGGCCAAGCGGCCGACCGAGAGCACGCACTGGGCGGTCTACTATGGGATCTGTAGTGATCTCGAGGAGTCGCCCGCGCGTGCGCTGATGCAGGAGCTGACGCGCTCGCACTTTGCCGACATCGCGAGCTCCGCCCGCGACGCGCTCGCGGACGCCTGAGCGCCGACGAGCCGCCCGCGGGCCCCGGGGCTTCGCTGGTGCTCTCCGAGCCGTCCGTCGTGGTCGCCACCGCGCCCGTGGCCTCGGTCCCCAGCGGCGACCCACGCCCCAACGTTGCCGGATCGCGCCCGCTCGAGGGGTCGCTCGCCGCTCCTCGGAGCCTTGGCCTCACCCTGCGGGCCAAGGCCAGCGCACCCCGAGCTGGCGGGCTCCTCGGGATCGCGGCCTCCAGCCAGCGCTGGCGCCACGCGCGTCTCCTCCACGATCGCGCCTGCACCGATCTTCCTAGGCGTCATGCTCGGCGCACGCTCACGGGGCGCCTGGGTCGATGCCTTGCGTGCGCGCAGCCCAAGCGAGAGACTCGTACCCTAGATGCTTGGATTACCCCTGCTCGCGTTCGACGACAAGGTACCCAACGAAGCGGCTCAAGCCCTCGCCCCCACCACGGGCTGGCTGATGTTGCTCGGTGCGGTGGCGCTGGTCGCCCTGCTCCTCCTCGACCACGAGCGCTGGCGTCGCTGGTGGCTGCAGCTCGAGGATCCGCGCTCGATCGGTCTGTACCGCATCGTGTTCGGATTCTTCGTGATCTGCAACATGAACGACTTCTGGGAGTACTTCACGTTCCTGTTCACCGACGAGGGCATCTTCACCGCCGACGTCGCGCGACAGGTCCACGCGAAGGCCCAGTTCGACGGCTTCGGTGACGGTCTCACCCCCGACGACCCCTGGGGCTTCTTCGACTTTCGCGCCGTGATCGAGTTCCTGCGCGGCCCCAAGTGGTCGCTGCTCTACTTCTGGGACTCGCCCACGTTCTTCTGGTGGCACCTGGGCGCGTTCGAGGTGTGTGCCGCGCTGTTCATGATCGGCTTTCGCACCCGCCTGATGGGGGTGCTGACCCTGTTCTTGATGAACAGCATCTTCTTCCGCAACCACCTGTTCTGGGAGGGCACCGAGCTCGTCTACCGCGTGTTCCTGGTCTACCTGGTGTGCGCCAAGTCCGGGCACGCGTACAGCGTGGACAACTGGCTGCGCTGCCGCAAGCTGCGTCGCAAGGGCCTGCTGTCGGAGCGCGACGGCCCCGGTGGAGGCGCGGGGCTCGCCCCCGACGACGACCACCCGCAGGGCCTGCAGGCCATCTACCGGCGGATCCCCGCGTGGCCGCGGCGGCTGATGATGATGCAGCTCGGCGCGGTCTATGCCGTCACCGGCATCCTCAAGAACGGCGGAGTGTGGGCCAAGGGCGACGCGATCTACTACGCGTGGAACATGGACCACTTCTATCGCTTCTACCCGCAGCAGATCACGGCGATGTTCGGCACCAATCTGCTGCGCCTGGCCACGTGGTTCACCCACTGGGGCGAGGCCACGTTCGCGGTGTGCGTGGCGGGCGTGATGTACTTCTGGGCGCGCACCCAGGGCTTCACCCCGGCCACCGGGATCCGCAAGCTGCTCATCCGCCTGTGTCTGGCCATCATCGCGTTCGTGATCGCCGCGATGGTGTGGGTGACCTGGGACGTGCACTTCTCCCCCACGATCGTCCCCGACCCCACGCTGTCCAAGCAGCTGTTCGTGGGCGGGATGGTCGTCGCCATGCTGGGCCTGTGGTGGCTGTGGAACCGGCTCGAGCGCAAGCCGTTCACGGTGCGCACCCTGTTCCGCATCCGCCCGCTGCAGCAGCCGCTGAAGGTCGATCGCGCGTTCGTGATGTCCTGGACCATGGGTCGTCGCCTGTGGATCCCGTGGCACGTCAGCGTGATGGGCGGGATCTTCGTGCTGATGAACATCGGGCAGTTCCAGACGGCGATGCTGTCCGCCACGATCTTCTTCTTCACCGGCGAAGAGATCGCGCGCTTTGGCCACTTCGTGGGTCGTCGCCTGCGGCTGCCCGTGAAGCCGCCCCTGCCCCCCGAGGACCCCACGCTCGTGGCGCGACACCTGCACCGCGACACCGCACACTTCCCTCAGTGGGCAATGTGGGTCGTGCTGGCCGGCGTGCTCACGGGGATCTTCGTGAAGGTGCAGTGGGCCCCCGAGTGGTGGAGCCGCATCTGGATGGGCACCGCCCTGTTCGCCGCCGGCGTGGCCTTCCAGACCTGGCGGTCCACCCGCGGTCGCAAGGCCCCCGAGAGCGTCGCCCCGTGGGCCTACGGTCCGTTCGGTCGCTTCGTGGTCTCGGGCCTGCTCGCCTGGCACATCGCGGCGGTCGCCGTGTGGCTGCTGCCCGACAAGGACTGCCTCGACAGCTGGCGCAACCCCGCGCGGCAGGTGTTCACCAAGTACCTCACCACCACCCAGACCGATCAGGGCTGGGGCATGTTCGCGCCCAATCCTCCGCGCTCCAACGTGTTCCTCAAGGTGCTCGTCACCGACGCGGACGGCGAGGTCTACGACATGAAGACCGACGTCTACGCGCCCGAGCGCAAGCCGATCCCGTGGATCTGGAACGACCGCATGCGCAAGATGAACCGCCGCATCATCGGCGGCGAGTCGGGCAACACGCAGTGGTACCGCAAGTGGTACGCACGCTGGCACTGCCGCCAGTGGCAGCTCGACAACGAGGGCCGCATCCCCCAGAAGGTCGAGCTGGTCAAGGTCTGGTACGCGATCCCACCGCCCGAGGAGACCGCGCGCAAGGGGTACTACATCCCCGAGGACCTGCTCGAGCGCACCGGGCACGAGAAGATCGAGCACACCGAGCGCTGCGAGCGGACCGTGATGGGGCAGCTGCCCAACGAGATCCGCGAGCGGCACGGCCTGCCCCCGCTGCCCGAGGGCGTGGAGTACAAGCCCTGGCTCAAGCACAAGAAGCGCGCCTGGGAGCGCAAGCTCGCCAAGGAGCGCGGCGAAGAAGAAGAGACCACCGCCGGCGCGAGCGCCGACGACAAGCGCAAGAAGGCCGCGGAGGCCAACGCGCGCGCCAAGTCCGAGCGCGAGGCGGCCCGACGCGAGCGCCAGCGCCAGCAGCAAGATCGTGAACAGGCGTCCGAGCCCGAGTCGGTGCACGATCCGCTCAACCCCAATCAAGATCCCGATCAAGACGAGATCGAGTAGGCGCGAGCCTGCGAAGCCCACGAGAAGGGAGCCACCTCGAGGTGGCTCCCTTCTCTCAATTGCAGCGACCGAGCCGACTATTGGCAGCTCTCGTAGTGCTCGATCGCTTCGCGGATGCGCTTGGCCGCCTTGTCCGCCGACTTGGGCGAGGGGTGCATCCCATCACCGATCGTCTTCATGCCGTGCCACGCATCGACGAGGATCGCGCCGGGGAGCTCGTCGGCCACCCGCGTCTCGAACGTCGTGGCGAGCATGTTCCACTGCGCCTCGTTGGCTACCCACGCCAGCCCCGTCACCCCCTGCATGATCGAGAGGTCGACGTCGTGATAGTCGGGATAGCGCGAGAACACGGGCACCAGACCCACGTCCATCGCATCCTCCGCCACGTCGATCATGCGATCGACGAACGCGTCGACCTCGGCCTGACCGCACGGTGAGCTGTCCTGCTGAGGGGTGCCCGCGGCGCCCGCATGAATGCAATCGTTGGCCAGACTGATGTAGACGTAGCGCGCGTTGTAGCCGAGCACTTGGGTCGGATCGGCCGGGTTGCGCACGGTGACACGACCCAGTGCCTTGGCGAGCTGCGTGGAGTAGCCCTGCCAGCCCACGGGGTAGCAGGCATCGGCCATGCACATGTTGCGGCCGAACGTGGTGGCGCCGGCCTGCGCCTCGTTGACCACGAGCATGCCGCGGCGCACCAGGGCATCGCCCTCGCCGAGGTAGCTACCGAAGCCGACCGCCAGGCCGCCAAAAGGGGCGCCCAGCGAGTCGTTGAACGGCGGGCGGCCGTCCGCGTAGGAAGCCCCGATCACGAGGATGGGCTGGTCGTTGATGGAGGGTGCGGGAGCCGCAGAGGAGGGAGAAGCAGACGACGCGAGGCAAGCGAGTGCCAGCACGCCGAGGCTACGGCGCGAGAGAAGGGCGGGCATTATGAAGCGATCCTTGCTGAGGGCGAAGGTCGGTCACCTGAGCAGAATTGCGTGGTGAATCGACCCTCGGGGGTGGTCGAAAACGCGCAGAGTCAGAACAGGGCGAGTCGCTAGGCGAGGTGCGCCGATCCTCGGCGCCCATCCATTCGACCGCGCTGAAGAGGGGAATCGCGATCGAGTGGTACTCGAAAAGTTGTCTCCGCCAAGACGATGAAGCAAGGATTAATCTTCCCAAGCGCGTCGAGTCGTGATCCGTGTCGGCCCGCGAGTAGCAAGTGATCGGTGATCACCGGCCGTCATCGGTGCGCAGGGCCCACTGACACTCGCCGACATGGGGGGGCCGAATGCGCGCGCTCGCGTGTGCGCGGGTCCAGGCGCTCAATCGCCGAAGCACAGGCCCACGTCACGGGCCGCCTGGACCAGCTGGCCAGTGGGGTCTACGAGCCGCTCATTGGCGCACGCCTCGGAGATGCTCACGGTGACGATCTCGGGAGTGCGCAGCGCCACCATGCAGCCGAACTTGCCCGCCGCGACCGCATCGACCGCGGCCACGCCAAAGCGCGTGCCGAGGATCCGATCGAACTGCGAGGGCGATCCACCGCGCTGAATGTGCCCGAGTACGGTCACGCGCAGATCCAGCTGCAGGTGCGGCTCGAGCTGGGCGCCGAGTCGATAGCCCGCGCCAAACAGGCGAGGCATCGCCCCGGCGGGCACACCGCTGATCGACTGCTCACCATCGGCCGGTCGCGCGCCCTCGGCGATGATCACCAAGGAGAACGGCTGGCCCCGCTCACGGCGCTCGCGGATCTTCGCGACGATCGGCTCGATGCGATACGGGATCTCGGGGATGAGGCACACATGAGCGCCGCCGGCCATCGCCGAGCACAGCGCGATCCAGCCCGCGTTGCGCCCCATCACCTCGAGCACCATCACGCGATCGTGGCTGATGGCCGTGTCGCGCAAGCGATCGATCGCATCGGTGGCCGTCTGCACCGCGGTGTTGAAGCCGAACGTATAGTCGGTGGCGCCGAGGTCTTGGTCGATGGTCTTGGGCACGCCCACGATGGGCATGCCGAGCTTGCCGAGCCGCTCGGCGATCCGCATCGAGCCATCGCCTCCCACGCTGATGAGCGCGTCGAGACGGAGCGTGCGGGCATTCGCGAGCACCTGGGCCGAGACATCGGTCTCGCGCCCGTCCTTCACGTAGTGAAAGGGGTCGGAGCGGTTGGAGGTGCCGAGGATCGTGCCACCGCGCGTGAGGATGTCGTCGACATCGAGGGGCGTCAGCAGCCGGTTGCCCTTGGGCGCCCGGTAGTCGAGATCCACGAGTCCCTCGGTCGCGTCCTCGATGCCCATCACCTCCCAGCCCAGGGCGTGGGCCTTGAGCACCACCGCCCTGATGACCGCGTTGAGGCCTGGACAGTCGCCGCCACCCGTCATGATCCCGATGCGTTGGATGCTCACATGGCCTTCTTAGATCGTCGCGGGCTGGCCGTCGAGGATTCGGGTAGCGTTCCGGTCGTGGTCGCGACCGCCGGAGTCATCGCTGCTGGAGACGAGCGCACGGCCGAGGCCGGTGCTCGCATGCTGCGCGAGGGGGGCAACGCCGTCGATGCGGTCTGTGCGGCAGCCCTGACCGCGTTCGTGGTCGAGGCGCCGCTGTGCGGACCCGGTGGCGCGGGCGTGCTGCTCGCGGGCACGGCCGAGCAGCTGCAGGTGCTCGATGCGTTCTCGGTGGTGCCCGGTCGAGGCCTGCCGCAGCGGCCCACGCTCGACTTCCACGAGGTCACCGTCGATTTCGGCGGCGCCGAGCAGGTGTTCCACGTGGGTCGCGGCGCGGTCGCGGTCCCGGGCACGCTGTTGGGGCTGTGGCAGGCTCACGAGCGCCTGGGTCGGCTGCCGCGCACCGTGGTGGTGGAGCCTGCCGTCGAGGTCGGTCGCGAGGGCTGTGAGCCGAGCGCGAAGATGCGGGGGATCGTGGAGATCATCCGCCCGATCATCACGCTCGAGGCCGCGACGCGGGCGCTGTTCTTCGACGAGCAGGGTGCGGTGCGCCTGGCCAATCCGCGGCTGGCCGATTTCCTCGAGGCGCTGGCCCACGAAGGCGAGGCGCTCTTGCACGGCCCGCTGGCGCAGGCGCTGGTCGAGACGTGCGGGCCCGAGCACGGCGGCCTGCTCACCGCGGAAGACCTCGCCTGCTACGCGCCGGTGTGGCGCGAGCCGCTGCGCCTCGAGCTGGGTGACCACGCCGTGCTCACCAACCCGCCGCCGTCCTCGGGGGGCTCGCTCGTCGCGCTGGGGCTGCGCCTGGCCCAGGCGCTGCCGCTGCGCGACCTTCCATGGCTGGGCCCCGCCCACGCGCTCGAGCTGGCCGCGCTGCTGGCCGGGGTCGACGGCGCCAAGTCCCACTCGCTCGGCGGACCGCTCGACGCCGCCGCGATCGCGCACGCCGAGCACACCCACGCGCGACGACGCACGCTGGGCAGCACCACGCACCTCAGCGTCCTCGACGGCGAGGGCATGATGGCCGCGCTCACCATGACCACCGGCGAGGGCTGTGGGTTCACGCTGCCGGAGTTCGGGATCCACCTCAACAACCTGCTGGGCGAGGAAGACATCAACCCGCTCGGCTTCCACGTGCAGCCGCCGGGCACGTGGATGAGCACGATGATGGCGCCCACCGCCGTGCTGCACCGCGGGCGCCCCTCGCTCGTGCTGGGCACCGGCGGGTCCAATCGGATCCGCAGCGCGCTCGTGCAGACGCTCTTGCACGTGCTGGCGAGCGGCCGCTCGCTCGAAGAAGCCGTGATCGCCCCCCGCATGCACGTGGAGGGCGACAAGCTGTGGCTCGAGCGCACGGGCCTGCCCGAGGGCAGCGAGGCCGCGCTGCGGCAGGTCTGGCCGGGCGCGGTCGGGTTCGACCAGCGCAACATGTACTTCGGAGGCGTGCACGCGGTGGGCCTCCACGACGGTGTGCTCCACGGTACCGGTGATCCGCGTCGCGGCGGCTCGGTGCGACGCGTGGGCTAGTTGGCGCGCACGCTCGCGGGCTCGGGCCCCTGCTCGCGCGCGCGCTCGAGCAGCGCGCGCGTCTGCTCGTAGAGCTCGGCTTGATCTTGGTGTCCTTCGAGCAGCTCGAGTGCCTGCTCGAGTGGCTCGCGCGCGGCGGTCGGCTGCCCCGCGGCGACCAGCGCCTCGCCGAGCTGCGCAAACGAGCTCGCGGTCTCGGGGTGACGCGGGCCGAGCACCTCGCGGCGCAGCGCTAGCGCCTCTCGATGGAGCCGCAGCGCCTCCTCGTGCTCGCCGAGCGCCGTGTGCACCAGCGCCTGGTTGGCGTGGATCGCCGCGATCAGCGGGTGCTTGGCCCCCGAGGTGGCT
>JBFIJN010000365.1:0-9261 GCA_041600735.1 Nannocystaceae bacterium | reverse complement strand
GCGCAGCTCGTTGAGCGCCCACAGCACCGCCCGCCCGGTGGGTGGCAGCGTGCGTACGCCCTTGATGCGCCACATGCCGAGCACATCGGCGCGGTAGGGGCGAGGCTCCACGCGAGTCTGCCGCACGCATGCATGGGCGAGATCCTCGGCGCAGTCGGTGTGCTCGAGCGCCTCCTGCTGCTCACGCTGTAGCTCGAGCAAGAAGCGCGTGTCGTGGCAGGCATAGTCGAGCGCAGCCTTGGGGAGCGGTCGCTGCCCCCAGTCGAACCGCTGCATGCGCTTGTTGGCCACGAAGCCGAAGCGCTCGTGCAAGATCGTCCCGAGCCCGTGGCCAGGCCAGCCCAGCACGCGCGCGGCCAGCATGGTGTCGAAGAGGCCGGCGAAGGCGAACTCGTACTCGCGCTTGAAGCACAGGATGTCGTAGTCGGCTCCGTGCATCACCTTCTCGATCGCCGGGTCGGCGAGCACGGGCCCGAGCGGGCGCAGATCCACGGCCAGGGGATCCACGAGCGCATCGAGCCCGGGCAGCGAGACCTGCACGAGGCAGATGCGCTCGCGATAGGCGTGCATGCTGTTGGACTCGGTATCGAGGGCGAAGCGGGGCTGCGCGCGTAGGCGCTCCACCAGCTGCTCGAGCGCTTCTGGCGTGTCGATCCACGCCCAGGCGGCCGCGGCGGCGGGCGCCAGGAGATCGGCGGAATCGACGGACATGCCGGCATCCTACCTCGGGAGCCCGAGATCGGCCCGTCTGGTGGCTGCGGCCGGGCTTGGGGCATGATGGGGCGTGTCGCGGGACTCCACCCTCGCCGACTCTCAGGTGCGGGAGGACGGGGTGCCACGCCCCGCGGACATCAGCTCGCGTCATCCGACCGTGGGCTCCGGCGGGCTCGACGACGATCCCGAGCTCGCGCGCCTGGCCAGCCGCCGGGGCGAGACGCTGGGGCGTTATGTGCTGCTCGAGCCGATCGGCCGCGGGGGCATGGGCGTGGTGTACTCGGCCTACGATCCCGAGCTCGACCGCCGCATCGCGCTCAAGCTGTTGCGCGGTGAAGAGGACGAGAAGGGTCGCGCCCGCCTGCTGCGCGAGGCCCAGGCGATCGCGCGGGTGGTGCACCCCAACGTCATCACCGTGCACGACGTGGGCACGTTCGACGCCGGGGTGTTCGTGGCGATGGAGCTGGTCGACGGCACGGATCTGCGCCCATGGCTCGCCGCCGGCCCGCACCGCTGGCGCGAGGTGCTCGCGGTGCTCGGGCCCGCGGGGCAGGGTCTGCTCGCGGCTCATCGCGCGGGGCTGGTCCACCGCGACTTCAAGCCGGGCAACGTGCTGCTGGGCAAGCGCGGCGACGTGAAGGTCGTGGATTTTGGCTTGGCGCGTCAGCTCGACGGCGCCCTCGACAGCAGCGAGCTGCAGGCGCTCGAGCAGCGCCTCGAGGTCGACACCCCCTCGAGCGGCGGCTGGGACGAGGACCTCACGCACACGGGCGCGCTGCTGGGAACCCCGGCCTATATGGCGCCCGAGCAGCACCGGCGTCGCGAGCTCGATGCGCGCAGCGACCAGTTCTCGTTCTGCGTGACGCTCTACGAGGCGCTGTTCGGGAGGCGGCCGTTCGCGGGCGAGAGCCGCGTGGCGCTGGCGCTGCAGACCAACCGCGGCGAGGTGCTGCCCCCGCCGCGCGGGCACGACGTGCCGGTTCATCTCGTGCGCGCGCTGCAGCGAGGGCTGCAGCCGCGACCCGCCGATCGCTTCGCTTCGATGGCCGAGCTGCTGGCCGAGCTCGCCTACGATCCCGGACGACGCCGCCGCCGGATCGCGACCGGAGTGGCGGCCGCGTTGCTGCTGGGCGTGGGGGTCTACGGGTACGTGCGCGCTCCAGCGCAGGCCGAGCCGCGCTGCGTGGACGAGACCGAGGCGCTGGCCGGGGCGTGGGACGAAGCCCAGCGCCAGGCGGTGACCGAGGCGTTCGCGAGCAGCGAGCTGCCCTACGCCGTCGATGCGGCCAGCTTTGCGGCAGGGCGCCTCGACGCGTGGGCCGAGCACTGGCGGGATGCGCGTCGCGAGGCGTGCGAGGCGACCCATGTGGCGCGCACACAGTCCGAGTCGGTGCTCGCGCTGCGCCGGGGCTGTCTCGATCGACAGCGCAAGGACCTGGCCGCGGTCACGCGGCTGCTCTCCGAGGGCCAGCCCGGAACGATCCAGCGAGCCGACCGCATGGTGGCCACGCTACCCGCCCCGCACGCGTGCGCCGACGTCGAAGCGCTCGGCCAGCGCCCGCCCCCCGACGATCCCGACACGCGCGCCGCCGTCGAGAGCGTGCGCGACGAGCTGAGCGAGGTTCGAGCGCTGCGCCACGCGGGTCGCTACCCCGAGGCCCTGCCGCGGGCCGAGCAAGCGCGGGTGAGCGCCGAGCACACGGGCTACGCCCCGCTCGTGGCCGAGGCGCTGCACGAGCTCGGCGATCTTCAGGGTCGCGGGGATGATCCGGCCGCCGCCGTCGAGACGCTGCACGCGGCCGCACGCGCGGCCATGCTGGCGCGGGACGACGAGATCCTAGCGGACAGCTGGCTCACGCTCGCTTGGAACCTGGGCATGCTCCAGTCGAGCTACGCCGAGGGACTGCGGTATGGCGAGTACGCCGAGGCGGTCATCGATCGCATGGGCCGGCCCGATCGTCTGCGCGCCGAGCTGCTGTGCACCAAGGGCAACCTGCACTGGGCCAAGGGCGAGGCCGAGCTCGCGCTCGAGCCGCTGTCCGCCTGCCTCGAGCTGCGCGAGCGCACGATCCCCGGCGAGCCGCTGGTCGCCAATGCGCTCAGCTATCTCGGCAACGTGCAGATCCAGCTCGGCCACGAGGAGGACGCCGAGGCCTCGTTTCGGCGCGGTCTCGCGATCGCGAGCGCCGCGCTCGGCCCCATGCACCCGCTGGTCGCGTCCATGCACAACGGGCTCGGGGTGGCCCTCTATCACCGCAACCAGCTGGCCGAGGCCGAGGCGCAGTTCCAGCGCGCGTACGACATCGACGTGGTGCTGCTCGGCCCCGAGCACCCCGACCTCCTCTACTCGCTGGGCAACATCGCCGGCTGCCGCCGCGATCGCGGCGAGGTCGAGGCCGCGCTCGAGGCCATGCGGCGGGTGGAAGCGCTGGTGCGCAAGAGCCTCCCGGCCGAGCACCGCGAGGCCGGCACCACCGCGCACAACATCGCCGAGCTGCTCGCGCTGCGCGGGGAGCACGAGGCCGCGCTCGCCGAGTTTGCGCGCGCGCTGGCCATCCGCACGGCCGTGCACGGGCCCGAGGACCCCTACGTGGCGAACACGCTGACCGGCCGCGCCGAGGTATTGCTGGCGCTCGGGCGCGAGACCGAGGCGCTGGCGGATCTCGAGCGCGCGCTCGCGATCCGCGACCGTGCCCACGACCCGCGTACGCTCGACTACGGTCGCACCCGCTTCGCGCTCGCGCGTGCGCTGGGGCAGACCGGCGGCGATCGAGCGCGCGCGGGGCAGCTAGCCGAGGCGGCGCGCCGCGACCTGGCCGAGGCCGATGGCTACCTGGGTGAGGAGCGCCGTGCCGCACTCGAGGCCTGGATCCTCGCGCACCCGGGCGAGGGCTAGGCGCTAGCGGTATCCTCGCGAGCGGGCCCGCATGCTGGACTGGCAGCCACCGATCGATTTCGACGCGCTCTCGCGCAGCCTCTACGCGCAAGGGACCGAGGAGGCGATCCTCGCGAACATCTTCACGCGCATCGAGCCGCGCACGCGCTACTGCGTGGAGTTTGGCGCGAGCGATGGGCTGCGCAACAGCAACACTGCACACTTGCTGCGCGGCGAAGGCGAGGACCCGCGGTGGCGTGGCGCGTTCATCGAGGGCTCGGACTATCGGTTTGGGCGCTTGCAAGAGAACTGGGGGCGCGCGAGCAATGTGCGGCTGCTACAGGCCGTGGTGCAGCCACACGACGTGGAGGCTCACTTCGCCGAGCTCGGCGTGCCCGAGGATCTCGATCTCATGTCCATCGACATCGATGGCAATGACTACTGGGTATGGCGCAGCATCGAGCGCTTTCGGCCGCAGGTGGTGGTGATCGAGTACAACCCCTACTACGAGCCGCCGCAGCGCTGGGTGATGAAGTACGATCCTACGCACGAGTGGGATGGCAGCACCCACTATGGCGCGAGCCTCGAGTCGCTGTATTGGCTGGGCAAGGACAAGGGCTACGAGCTCGTCGGCTGCGACCGCAACGGCAACAATGCGTTCTTCGTGGAGCGTGGGCTCTACGATCGCTTTGGCCTCACCGACAACTCGCCGCAGCTCCTCTACCGCCCGGCGATGTACAAGATCCGCTTCATCGGCCACAACACGTTCGTGACGGGTCATCCCTATCGCTACGGCCCGAGTGAGGCGATCTAGTGTGATGACCGAGCCCGTGGTCTCCGACGCCGAGCTCGAGCGCGTGCTGGCGGGCTATGGTCTCTCGCCAGTGCCTGGCGAGAACGCGCGCGTGGTGACGGCGCGAGTGCTGAGGGTGTCGACGACGGGTGGCGAGCTCGCGCTCAAGATCTTCGCGCCCCACGAGCTCGCGGTGGCGCGCGTCGAGTCCGAGGTGCTCGCGCACCTTTGTGGAGGCGACGACCGCGAGGCCCGCGTGCAGCAACTACTGCGGACCGCGAGCGGTGAGGCGTTGCTACGGCTCGGGGAGCGCAGCGTGCTCGCCACGCAGTGGGAGCCGGGATCGCAGCGCGCGTATCACGAGATCGATGCGCCAGCCTGGGCGGCGCTCGGGCGCACGCTGGCCACGCTGCATCGGCGCCTCGACGATGCCCGCGTGGCGCTGCCCGACGCCCTCGACGAGATCCGCTCGCGGGACCTCGCGCGCGATCGCGAGACCCTGGCCGATCACCGCCGTCGCGTGGAGCAGCGTCCGTCTCCCGTGGCCGCGGTGCTGCTGCGCCTGCTCGACGATCGCTCCACGCTGCTCGAGCGCCACGCGGTCCGCTGCCAAGCCACGCTCCCCGTGGGCGAGCGCGCGCCGATCCACAACGACTTCAACGTCCACAACTACCTGTTTCACGACGAGGGCCCGCCCACCATCCTCGACTGGGAGCGCGCCGTGCGGGCGCCGCGAGAGCTCGAGGTGATCCGCTGTCTCAATCACCTTCCGCTGGTCGCGCCTGGCTCGGCGTGGGCGTTCGTCGAGGGCTACCTCGAGCGGCGCCCGCTTCACGCAGCACGGCTCGCGTGGGCGCTGGACGCCTCGCTGCGCGCCCACGCGCTCAAGCACTGGCCCGTAGAGCTGTGGCTCGCCGGCGCACCCGGGGCCGACGATCGGATCCGTGCGCTGGCCGAGATCGTGCGAGCCTTGGTCGAGGGCCGGGACCCGCTCGACGCCTTCATCGACGAGCTCCGCACCCGCACGCCATGACCGAGCCGCTCCCGATCATCGACCGCGACGGTCGAGCTCATCGCTTCCCTCCCCCGCTGGAGCGCGAGTATCGAGTGAGCGAAGGTCGGGTGATCACCCGCTCGCTCGAGTCGCACATCGTCGATCACTGCAATTTGACGTGTGCCGAGTGCTGCTCACTGTCTCCCCTGCTCCCGCGGCGCATCACCACCCCCGATGCGCTCGCGCGGGATCTCGAGCTCGCGACGCGGCTGCTCGCGCCCAAGCAGTTCAAGCTCGTCGGCGGCGAGCCGCTGCTGCACCCCGAGCTCGTCGAGATGCTCCGCGTGGCCCGGCGCTCGGGGATCGCTCCGCGGATCTCGCTGACCACCAACGGGCTGCTGCTGCCGCGCATGCCCGATGCGGCCTGGGAAGAGCTGAACGCGCTCACGATCTCGCGCTACCCCTCGCCCGCGCTCCCCGAGGAGACCATCGCGCTGGTAGAGCGCAAGGCGCTCGAGTTTGGCGTGCGAGTCAACTGGAAGCAGCAAGACCGATTCGTGATCATGTCGCTCGACGATCCTCGCGAGGATCGCGAAGAGACGGCCGCGATCTACGAGCGCTGCTGGCTGCGCGAGCGCTGTCACCTAGTCCACGACGGCCGCTTCTACACGTGCACACGACCGATGCACTTTCACGGGCTGCTCGGCGAGCACCAGGACTTCTCTGCGGACGGGCTCGATCTAGCGGCCTGCGCCTCGGCCGAAGGCCTGCTCGAGTACCTCGCGCGACCCGCCCCGCTCGCCGCCTGCTCGCGGTGTGCGGGCGGTGATGCCCCGACGACTCCGCACCGCTTGCTCGGGGCGGCCGAGCTCAAGGCGCTACGTCGCCGCTCGTCGCTGCCGCTGGCGCCCCCCGGCGGCGCAGGAACCCGCCCGGGGCCAGCGTGAGCAGCACGCGATCCTCGATGTCGTAGTCGACCTCGAAGCGATCGTCCTGCGCGAGGAAGGCCCGCACCGCGGTGCCCGGATTGTTGCCCTTGCCATAGGGACGGTCGGCGAACATCTCCGCGGGCAGATCCTCCATGATGGTGTCGAGCACCACGATGTAGCTGCCAGGGGTGACGAGATCTCCGAGCAGCTCGAGCTCGCGCGTCACATGCTCGTGCGTGTGGATCAGATCGAGCACCATGACCACCGGACCGCGGCTCTCCGCGAGCGCGCGTACCCGCTCGACCACCGCGGGGTCGATCGAGGAGCCCTCGATGATCTCGATGCGTCGCGCCAGCGCATGCCGAGCGATGGCCTCGCGGCCCTCGGGTCGCAGCCGCGGGTCGATCGCCACCACCTGGCCGTCGCCGCCGAGGAGCTCGAGGATCGAGGCCAGGAAGATCGGTCCGCCACCCGCCGCAATGCCGGTGCTCACCACGAGCCGCGGCCGCACCGTGGTGAGGATCTCCTGCAGCGCGACCATGTCGCCGGGCAGGTGGAAGAAGCGCTCACCCAGCCAGCGATGCTTGAACAGGTGGTGGTGCGGAGCGGCCTGGCGCAGCCACTCCAGATTGATCGCTCGCATTTGCTCGGAAGCTCGCATCGACATACCCAACCGCAGCGGAGCATACCATGGCGACCGTTTCGGGCGCCTCGCGACGAGACCCAGTATCATCGCTCGCACCACGACGACGGCCCCCTCCATGCTCGATCTCTCCGCACGCGTGACCGCCTTGCTCGGCCCCGAGCACGACTTCGTCGTCTCGACCCCGCGCCCGTTCTGCGTGGTGCTCGAGCCGCGCGCCACCACCGAGCGCGACTTCCTGCACGAGGACCTCCTCGCCCCCGCGCAGCGCGAGGCCTTCTTCACGCTGGTCGACGAAGCAGGCCTCGTCGTCGTGCGTGGCGTGCACGCCGACGCGAGCCGCTACCGTGAGGTGCGCGGGCGCTCCAGCCGAGGCCGACTCAGCCAGGGCGAGTACTTCCACCACGACGGCTGCTCCGGGCCCACCAAGCCGCGCGTGGTGGAGATCCGCTGCCCCCACCAGAGCGTGCCGCGCTCGATCGCCACCGCCGTCGCGCCGTTCCCCGCGACCGTCTACGCGATGCTCCGCGAGCTGCCCGTGGCGCTACACGAGAACCCCGAGCTCGCCCCGTGGCGCGCCCAGCTCGACGACACGGGCGAGCTGCCAAAGGAGTCGCTCGATCTCGTGCAGGGGTTGGTGACGCGCGCGATCCGTCGCAGCCTCGGCGCCACCGAGGCGCGTGGCTACTTTCGCGAGGTCGATCGCCGCTGCGAGGCCTTCGACGAGCCGTGGCAGATGGGCGAGAGTCGCTTCATCGCCAACGCCAACGTGCCGCGCACCATGCAGCACCGCCGCGCCTATGCGGCGAGCCACGCCGAGCTCGGGCCGAGCGGGAGCCTGCTCAAGCGCTGGCCGGCGGAGGAGCTGTGACGACCTCGATCGGTGTGGAACGTCGAAGCCAAGATTGGGTGGATCTACACCCCAAGCTGCCGGGGGGACGAGCCCCCGAGCGACGAGCCGAGCGTCACGCGTCACCTGAATGTCATCGAGTCTGGCAACCGTCCCCGCGTGGGGATGCGTCCCCAACTCGGACGAGTACGCCGCGCTCCCGGTTTTCCCTACGCGTCGCATCGTCGATCGCCTGAAGCGACTCGCTCGCGCAGGTCAGACCTCACCATCGCGGCGTTCGCGATGCCATCATTCTGGCGATTCTCGTGGACCCAGCCGTGGTACCGTGGGGCTCCCGAGTCGAAGGCGCAATGGAACCTACCAAGATTACGTTCGCGCTCCACATCGACGCCGGGAGCCCGACAGCGGAGCGGTTCCGGCGTCGCCGGGACACCTGACCTCGACCCCGTGCGACCCCGCGATCCTTGCGATGCCGCTCCTCGGCTAGGACCTTGAAAATGAGACGACGAATGAACACCCCCCACACCCTCCTGATCCTCGCGCCGACGGGCGCCATCGCACTGTTCGCGGCCTCCAGCGCCCAAGCGGCGACGCCCACGTACTACGCCAACCAGGCGATGTTCCAGGCGGACATCACCAGCACCGTCACCGACAACTACTCGAATCCCGGGTACGTGTTCAACCAGGGCAACGCCGCCATGAGTGCCGTCCTGGGTGAGACGGACTACATGAGCACGGGGCACAACAACCTCAACCTCGTGGTCAATGCCCCGGCCGATCCGCGCTACTGCTCCGGCTGCAACGGGTCGTTCCAGCTCTCGTTCCAGACGACCAGCGTGGGCAATGCCGCGGGGGTCAACGGGGTCGGCCTGTTCGTCGAGGCCCACGATGTCGGGTCGCCCTACTTCGCGTTCATCACGTTCGCCGACGGCACCACGGCCAACATCCAGCTGCCCGCCGCGGGCAACTTCTGGGGGGTGGCCGCGCCCGAGCGGATCCAGCAGATCCACTTTGGCCTCAGCATGGGCGGGACCACCACGGGTGGATACTTCGAGATGGACGATCTCATCGTCGGCGACGGCAACGTGGGCGGCTGCGTCGTCGACGCGGACTGCTTCGACGACGCCGACCCGTGCACGACCCCGGTCTGCATCGACGAGCTGTGCGGGTTCGACTTCAACGTGGCGCCCTGCGACGACGGCAACATCTGTACGGAGATGGACACCTGCGCCGCGGGCGTCTGCAGCGGCTCGATCATCGACTGTGACGACGGCAACGTCTGCACCACCAACTTCTGCGACCCCGCGGCCGGCTGCGTGCTTGCGCTCAACACCGAGCCCTGTGACGACGGCAACTCGTGCACCGAGATGGATGCGTGCGCGGCCGGTGCGTGCGAGGGCGTGGAGATCGACTGCAACGACGGTGACGTGTGCTCGATGGACTCGTGTGTCGACGGCATGGGC
>JBFIJN010000364.1:0-9264 GCA_041600735.1 Nannocystaceae bacterium | reverse complement strand
TCTTCGGCGGACTCGATGTCTTCGGAGGGCTCGAGGTCTTCGGAGGACTCGAGCTCTTCGGACGACTCGAGGTCTTCGGAGGACTCGAGCTCTTCGGAGGACTCGCTGTCTTCGGAGGACTCGAGGTCTTCGGAGGACTCGAGCTCTTCGGAGGACTCGCTCTCCTCCGACGACTCGCTCTCCTCCGACGACTCGGTCCCTTCCGTCGGCTCGGCGTTCTCGGCGTTCTCCGCCTGCGGAGTGCCGCGGCTGAACTGCAGCACTTCCTGCCCCAGCACCTCGGCCTCGAGCTCATCGACGTCCTCGCCGTACTCCACCCGCAAGGTGGCGCGGCTCTCGTCGGTCAGCTCGCGGAACTCGTGCAGGTCCGGCATGTCGCGGAGGTTGCGAAGGTTGAAGAACTCGAGGAACTCGACGGTGGTGCCGTAGAGGTGGGGGCGGCCGGGCTCCTCCTTGCGCCCCACGATGCGGCACAGATCGCGCTCGAGCAGCAGCCGCAGCACGGCCCCGCAGTCCACGCCGCGCACGTGATCGATCTCGGCCTTGGTGATCGGCTGCCGATACGCGATGACGGCCAGCGCCTCGAGCTGCGAGCGGGACAGGCGCGCGGGCTTGCCCGCCAGCATCCGCTGCACCCACTGCGCATTGCTGGCGTTGGTGCGCAGGCGAAAGCCGCCCGCGACCTGGCTCAGCACCACGCCGCGCTCGGCCGTGTCGATCTGGAGCTGCTTGAGCGCCAGCTGCACCTGGCGAACGGTGGGCTCCTTGAGCACGCGTCGAATGTCGCGCACCGTGAGCGGCCGATCGGAGGCGAACAGGAGGCTCTCGACCACCGACATCAAGCGCGGCGAGGCCTGGCCCCGCACGCGACTGAGGTCGTCGTCGGGCGCCATCGGCAGCGAGTCGCTGAGCTCCACGCCGTCGGCCCGCGGCGCGGGGGCGGGCTCGACCGCCGGCGCGGGGTCGTCCTGGCTGTCGTCGTCCTCATAGCCCGCGAGCCCGAGATCGTTGGGGTCGCTGGGCATCTGCAGCACGGGCCGCGACGGCGCGTCCCCCTCGGGGGGCTCGGGGGGCTCGGGGGCCTCGCGGGCCTCGAGGAGGTCACCGTCGGGCGCGGGCTCGCTCACGACCTCCGCGACCGCCTCGGCACGCCGCGCGAGATCCAGCGCGGCGACCAGCTCCCCGACGCTCGCCTCACGGGTGCGCGGATCGATCGAGCCGTCGTCGAGCGAGCGGACGCCCTCGGCGTCCAAGGCCCTACGAGCCTTCGATCGCTTCAGCTTCCCCGTTCTCGCCATGCTCCTCGCCATCGCCCTCCGTGGACTCCGACGCGCTGCCGTCCTCGATGGGGGCCAGCGCGACCTCGTCGACGCTGTCCATGACGGCATCGGACGCGGGCGGTTCGGATACAACGGATCGAGGCAGCGCGCCAGCGTCCGCCTCGGCCGGGCCGTCCATGGCCGTCCACGCCATTGCAGCGACCTCCAAGCCCTCCCAATCCACCGCGTCGTCGTCGTCGTCCGCCGCGTCGAGACCGTCGTCCGGCGGCAACGCGTCCGCCGTCGGGAGGTCCGGCGATTCCCCACGCACTTCGCCGACCTCCGGCTGCGCGTCCGCAGCGGCGTCGTCGCTCGACTCCACCTCGCCGTCGGCATCCCCGTCGGTGTCGTCGGTGTCGTCGGTGTCGTCGGTGTCGTCGGTGTCGTCGGTGTCGGCGTCGGCGTCTGCATCCGCGTCTGCATCCGCGTCGGCGTCTGCGTCGGCGTCTGCGTCTGTATCCGCGTCTGCATCCGCGTCGGCGTCTGCATCCGCGTCGGCGTCTGCATCTGCATCTGCATCTGCATCCGCGTCGGAATCAGCATCAGCGTCAACGTCACCGCTCGGGGCCTTTGGCCCGACGCCAAAGCTCAACGTCTCGTCATACCCGCGCAGCGCCTCGCGGGCCTCCTCGGCCGAGGCCACGCGCTCGACGATGATCGTGTCGGTGTCGAGCGGCTGGTGCACGCTGGCCACGCCCATGCGCACCAGCTCGAGCACCGACATGAGCGTGACCACGAGCATCGAGCGCAGCTCGGACTCGCTGCTCCACGGGCGCTCGAGGAACAGCGCCTCGAAGTCGAAGCGGCTGCGCTCGATCAGCAGCGCGGTGAGCTGCTCCATGCGCGCGGCCACGGAGATGGTCTCCATGACCACGTCGTGGCTCTTGTGGATCCGCGCGCGGTCGAGCACGCGCTGGTAGGCCTCGGCGAGCCTAAACAAGGTGATGGGGGCGAGCCCGGCATCGACCGGCGGCAGCTCGACCACCGCTCCTCGCGCAAACGTGTCGCGCCCGGCCATCGGGCGCGCGTCGAGGCGATCGGCCGCTTCCTTGAACTTCTGATACTCGAGCAGCCGCAGGATGAGCTGCTCGCGCGGATCGCCGCCGCCCTCTTCCTCGCTGCCCTCTTCGGCCAGCGGGTTGTCCTGCGGGACCAGCTCGCGGCTCTTGAGGTAGGCGAGCGTGGCGGCCATCACCAGGTAGTCGCCGGCCACCTCGAGGTCGAGCGCCTCCATGAACTCGATGTACTCGAGGTACTTCTCGCACACGAACGAGATCGGGATGTCGAGGATGTCGAGCTCGTGGCGCCGCACCAGGTGCAGCAGCAGGTCGAGCGGGCCCTCGAATTCCTCGAGCGACACCTCGCACACGCGCGCGCCGGACTCGGGTACGTGCGCCCCATCGCGCGCGCTCGCGACGGGCGGATCGGCCGGCGGCCGCCCCGAGTCCGCGTCTTGGCGCGGCTCCGGGGCCAATGGCTCGAGGTCGCTCATCGACGGGTCGCGCGACTCAGGTGACGACGGCCTGGAGCGCGGCGGCTCCGGCGGAGAAGAAGGGGCCGAACACCGTGCTCATCACGCCGGGCAGCGCGAACACCAGCACCAGCAGGATCACGAAGCCATAGCGGGTGAGGAAGTCGTCGATGTTCTGGTAGCGAGGTCCGAGGATCCACGCCAGCACCTTGCCGCCATCGAGGGGATGCAGCGGCAGCAGGTTGAACGCGAACAGGAGGATGTTGAGGAAGTAGAACACCACCAGCGGGTGCTCGAGGTTGCCGGTCAGCACCGAGGAGGCCTCGATGACGCCGCCCTTCACCAGCCCGAACATGAGCCCCAACGTGAGCAGCGCCTGCAGCAGGTTGGACAGCGGCCCCGCGAACGCCACCAGCGCCATCCCGGCGCGCATGGTGATCTTGCGGGTGTAGTGGCGCGGCTGGGTCTGCACCGGCCGTCCCCAGCCGAACATCATGCCCGAGCCGGTGAGCCCGAGGATCAGCGGCAGCCCCAGGGTGCCGATGGGATCCATGTGCGCGATGGGGTTGAGCGTGAGCCGCCCCTGCCCCTCGGGGGTGGGGTCGCCCAGGCGATGGGCGACGAAGGCGTGGGCGAACTCGTGGACGCCGATCGCGAGGATCATGCAGATCACGAAGATGCCCGCGCGCCGAAGGTCGGCCGCGGATCCCATGGCCACGAGCCCCGTGCTCGCCGCGAGAGAGGTGCAAAGGAGGAAATTCGCCACGGTCGCGATCCCGACCCCGGTCGGGGGCCTAGGGCGCAGTTTGGAGAGACCCGCCGCGATGAGCAAGTCGGGCGGCGGATGGGCCCTGACGAGCCCGCAGACCCCATGATTGCGGCGCAACCACCGCTGCCTCGCGCAAACGACGAGAGGGGCGCCCATCACGGACGCCCCTCCCTACCTCGGGTCGCGACTCGCGAGCGGCGAGCCGACGACGACGAGCACGACGCGATCAGCAGCCGTTGTTGTTGCCCTGCGTGGTCCAGCTGTCGGGCGGCGTGGCGGGCTGGATGATGCCGGCCCCGACGCAGTTGACGCTGCTGATGCACAGCGAGGGGTTGGCGCTGATGGCCAGGACGCCGTTGACCACCTTGAGGCCGAGCAGCCCGTCGATCGCCTCGAGCGCGTCGTTGTTCTGGATCGTCAGGTTGCCATCGATGCCGACCAGCTTCTGGAACCCGTTGACGGTCTGAAGCGCGGTGTTGCCCTTCATGATGAGGTTGGTCTCGAGCTTCGGGAGGTTCGGCAGACCGTTGAAGTCCGTGATTGCCGTGTTCTCGCTGAAGATGAAGTCGGTCCCGATCTCGGTGAGGCCCCACAGCCCGCCGACGTCGGTGAGCTGCTCGTTGCCGAAGATCGTGACGCCACCGCCCACCTCTTGGAGGCACGCCATGAAGTCCAGGTCGGTGAAGTCGCTGCGATTGATCTGCACCGATCCGCTGACCCGGATCACGCCGTCGAGAACCGACGGGTCATCGCCCGCCTCGAGGATGACGCTACCCATGACCACGCCGTCAGCCCCCGCACAATCGATGGGCGACGGCGGAATCTCGAGCTCCTCCTCGGCGCAGTCCGCCGGAGGCCCGGTGTCGGTTCCCGGCTCGCCGGACGACGAATCGACGACGGCCGTGGAGCCGGACGTCGAGTCATCCCCGGCCGTCGTCCCCGGCATCGACTCAGTGGTACCTGCGCCCTCGTCGTCACCGCCCGTGCCCGGACAGCCGGTCAGGGTCAGCGGCGCCAACAGCAACCCGCTCATGATGGAATTCCAGAGTTTCAATGTGGTGCCCTCCTACAGTCGCGAGCGACTGAATGGCCCACCCTAGAACCGGCCACCGCACCGAAGCAAGCAGCGAACGCAGGCCCGGCGTGCGCAAGCTCCGAAGATCGGGCGCCGCTCGGGGGATTCCTAGGTCTCGCCTGGCCCGCGGCCGGGTCGATCGACCCGAGCCAACGACCCGCCGTCTCGGCCGCCGCGGCCCGAGTCGAGCTTGGCCCCAGTGGGGGTCAGCAGCTCGGATCGTTGGCGTTGGTGCTCCACTCGGGCGGAGGCGACGGCGGCTGCTGGATCCCCGCGCCCACGCAGTTGACGCTGCTGATGCAGAGCATGGGATTTGCGGTGATGGCGAGCACCCCGTTGACCACCTTCAATCCCTTGAGCCCATCGATGTTGAGCAGGGAGGCGTTGTCGCGGATCGTGACGTCGCCTTCGATGCCTACGAAGCTGTCGAAGCCGCTGATCTGCGTCATCGCGTCATTCCGCGTCATGCTGAAGCTGCCGTCGATCCGGGTCAGCCGCTGCAGTCCGTCGAAGTCCTCGATCGCCGCGTTGTCGGTAAAGATGAAGGTGCCCGTGATCTCGGTGATGTTGACGAGGCCGTCGACATTGGTGAGCGCCGCGTTGCCGAAGATCTGGAGGTTCTCGCCCACCAGGTCCACGCAGCCCAGCCCGTCGAGGTTCTCGAGCTCGGTGCCGCTGACCACGATGGAGCGGGTGACCTCGCGGATCCCGTCGAGCATGGCGAGGTCGGCGGCGCTCTCGATGAGGACGTTGCCCTCGAGCACCCCGTCGACGCCCTCGCAGTCGAACTCGGGCAGCGGCTCGGGCTCACCGCTCGAGCTGCCATCCGCAGTCTCGTCGGCGGTGGTGGCCGGCCCGGTGCTCGTCCCCGGCTCGCCGGTGCTGGCCGGCGCTCCGGTGCTGGTCCCGGTCCCCGTGACGTTGCCGGTCTCGTTGGCGCTGCCGTCGTCCCCGGGGCAGCCCGCCAGCGCCAGCGACCCCATCAGCATCCCCATCGTAAGCGTTGCGAGTCTCAAGGTGCCTCCTCGCACGACCGCTGGCCGCGCGGCCCCACCGTAATCCCGCACTCGGCCCGCCGGCAAGCCTGGTGCGGCGTGCACCCGGCGCGGGCTCGCGGCCGGGCTCGGGCTCGTGGCCTGACTCGGGCTCGAGCTCGGGCTCGCCGCGGGCTCGGGCTCGGGCTCGCCGCAGGCTCAAGCTCGGGCTCGGGCTCGGGGCTCGGGCTCAAGCTCGCGGATGGTGCCGATCGTAGGCGTCACGCACGTGACTCTCGCTCACGTGGGTGTAGATCTGCGTGGTCGAGATGTCGGCGTGGCCGAGCAGCGCCTGCACTGAACGTAGGTCCGCGCCCCCTTCGAGCAGGTGGGTGGCAAAGCTGTGGCGCAGCTTGTGCGGCGAGATCGCTCGGTCGATGCCGGCCGCCCGCGCATGGTCGCCGAGCCGCTGCCACCAGCCCTGGCGGCTCAGCCGACCCCCGCGCTGGTTGACGAACACCCACTGCTCGCGCGGGGCCTTGCGGGCGCGGGTCAGCATCGCGGGGCGCCCCTCGGCCAGCCAGCGCGTGAGTGCCCGCTGAGCCGGCACCCCGAGCGGCACCATGCGCTCCTTGTTGCCCTTGCCGACCAGGCGCACGACGGCCTCGTCGAGACGCAGCCGCGGGACGCACAGATCGAGGGCCTCCGAGACGCGACAGCCGGTGGCGTACATGAGCTCGAGCAAGGCCGTGTCGCGCAGGCCCGCGGGCGTGTCGGTGCCGGGGGTCTCGAGCAGCGCCAGCACCTCGCTGCGGCTGAGCAGCTCGGGCAGCCGCGCCGAGAAGCGCGGCAGCGTGAGCGCCTGCGTGGGATCCTGGGGCACCACGCCCTCGCGTCGCAGGTAGCGGAACAAGCCGCGCAGCGCCACGAGGCGTCGCGCCTGCGAGCGCGCGCTCATCCCCTCGCGATGCGCGAGCGAGGCAAACGCGAGCAGCAGCGGCGGCTCCACCTGCGCGACCTCGGCCACGCCCTGCTCGGCCGCGAACGCGGCGAAGCGCGCGAGATCGTGGCCATAGGCGGCGAGCGTGTTGCGAGCCAGCCCGCGCTCGACGGTGAGGTGCTGGAGGTAGTCGTCGACCACCCCATCGATCGTCCCGTCGACGGCAGGCTCGACGGCCGCTCGCGCTCGCCTCACCACCTCGGCCCCGCCTCAGCCCCCCGGCAGCCCCAGGGTCTCGCGAACCATCGCGATCACCTGTGGCGCCTGGATCGGCTTGGTGATGTACGCATTGGCCCCGAGCGCCAAGGCCCGCTGGCGATCCTCTTCGGCCCCCTCGGTCGTGATGATGATGATCGGCACGTCTTTGTAGGCATCGTCGGCCCGCAGGCGCTTGACGAGCTTGAGGCCGTCGAGGATCGGCATGTTGATGTCGGTGATGATGATGTCGAAGCGCATCGACGCGATGCGCCGCAGCGCATCGACCCCGTCGTCGGCCTCGGTGACCGTGAGCTCGCGGATGCGAGACAGGGCAAAGACGATCATCCTGCGCATGGGCGGGCTGTCTTCGACGACCAGCGCGTTCATGCGCCCACCAGCATTGGACTGTTCACTGGACCGTGTCATCCACCCACCAGCTGCTCGATGGCTTGGCGCTCGAGCGGCACCTCGTCGGCGTGAGCACGGATCCACGCCGTCTCGATTCCGATGCCGGAATGTCCGGAGATGAGCTCGAGCAGTCCGTAGTCCGTGTCGGCGAACGCCGACTTCTGCGGCAAGAAGCTCTCGAGCGCGATCACTCCCACGAGCCTCGTGCCCGAGTAGAGCGGAAGGTGCATCAGCACCTCGGCGCCCGCGGAACCGGCCGAACCGGCCCCCATGGAGTCACCGGCCCGCCACGCGCGGCCGATCGCAATCGCCTCGGCCAGCGGGCCGTCGGTGCTGCGCGGAATTTCGCTGCACTCGGAGAGATCGCCGCCCTCGCGCCACAGCGGGAACAGCACCTGCCTCGGCTCGTCGACGGCAAACAGGGTGAACTGACCCACGCCCACGAAGTTGAGCAGGATCTCCGTGACGGTGCGGAGCACCTCGTCGACGGTATTGGCGCCGTGAAACTGGCCCGAGGCCACGTACATCGCCGCCAGATGATAGTGCTCGTCCTCGAGCGACTGGAGCCGGTCGCGATAGCCCGCCTCGTTCTGCACAGAGCCCGCGATGCGACGGATCTCGGCCGCCTCGGACTCGAGGGCCTCGACCTGGCGCATGAGGCGACCCACCATCTCGGCCGAGGTGGGCGACAGCTCGGCGGTCGAGGTTGCCGCCATCGACTTGCGCAGCCGCTCGTTCTCCTCGATGAGCTCGCGGATCAGCTCCTGGCCCTTGACGAAGAATTCGTGGAGGAAGGCCTGGGTCTGGTCCCGCAGCGACGGGGACTCGGGTTCGTCCCGACTCACGGGCGCACCATACCACAGAGGATTTGTGGGCCTGCAGCAACCATCAAAAGCGCCCGCCATCCCCACCGCCGCGGGCATCGGTCACGAACCGGGCGATGGCGTCGGGAATCTGCTCGACCGGAAGCACTTGATCGACGAGGCCGGCCTCGATCACGGAGTACGGCATCCCCGGCATCACGGCGGTATCGGGGTCCTCGGCCAGCACCCGACCGCCCAGCCTTCGCACCTCGCGGGCGCCCTCGCGGCCGTCCGAGCCCATCCCCGTGAGCACGATGCCGAGCAAGCGGCGACCGTACTCGGAGGCCAACGACTTGAACAGGTGATCGGCCGAGGGGGTGAGCACCGGGCCGGGCCGCAGCGGATTGGGCGGAACCACCCGGACCCGCGGCGCCTCCCGTCCCTCTTGGGGACGCTCGACCTCCATGTTGGCCGAGCCTGGGGCGATATAGACCGTCCCGGCACACAGCGGGAACCCATCGACCGCCTCGACCACGTGGAAGTCGACGAGCCGATCGAGGCGGTTGGCAAACGCTCGCGTGAAGCGAGCGGGCATGTGCTGGGCCACCAGGATCGCGAACGGGACCTTGGCGTCGAGCGCACACAGGATCTGCTGGACCGCCGGCGGCCCCCCGGTGGAGGAGGCGATGCCCACCACCAGCGAGGGCGGCATCCCCGAGGGGACGCGAGGGCTGGCCTTGCTCGGCTGCAACGCGTTGCTGCTGCTGCTGCGACGGTCCACCGCGGCCAAGGCCTTCGCGCGATTGTACAGGCGGACCGCGTGGAGGCGCTTGACCGTGCCGATCTTGAGCGCGAGCTCGTCACGGATCGACTTGAGGTCGGGCGAGATCTCGCGGCTGGGCTTGGCGATGAAGTCCAGCGCGCCGAGCTCGAGCGCTCGGAACACGTTCTCGCGCTGGGCGTACCCCGACACGACGAGCACCGGCGTGGGCCGTCGGGCCATCAGCAGGCGCAGGAACGCAAAGCCATCCATCTCGGGCATCTCGAGATCGAGCGTGATCGCGTCGGGCTCGAGATCGAAGGCCATCTGCAGCGCCTCCTTGCCATTCATGGCCCGCCCGACCACCTCGATGTCGGGCAATGACTCGAGCATCGCCGTAATCGTCTGGCGGTTGTACGCCGAGTCGTCGACGACGAGCACGCGGAGCTTTTGGGACGGCGATTCCATTGCGGGGGTCGGGCTGGGG
>JBFIJN010000363.1:0-9286 GCA_041600735.1 Nannocystaceae bacterium | reverse complement strand
GTGGGCGTCGACGCGGGTGGGGACCTCGATCCCTCGCAGCCGGGCGTCCCCGCCGAGGCGCTCGGGGCCAGCTTGCTCATGCTCGGCGGCCTGGATCCGGCCGAGCATCTACGCGCCGGGGTGGGCCCGATCCCGGGGCTGCTGGCATGAGCTCGGGCATGCGCTGGGCCAGAGGGGTGGTGTGCGGGCTGTGCCTGTTGCCGTCGATCGCCTGCGATGAGGGCTCGGCGGGCGACACGGAAGCGGGGGGCTCCGGCGAGAGCGATGGCCTGGCGCCGTGCGAAGAGCAGCCGGTCATCACCTACGACACCTTCGGCCGCGGCTTCCTGGCCACCTACTGCGATGGCTGCCACGGATCCGCGGTGGTGGAGCGACAGGGCGCACCGCCCGAGGTGGTGTTCGACAGCGCCGCGGGGGCCAGCATGTTCGCGGATCGAATCCTGGCGCGCACGGCCCCGCCCGATGGATCGGAGGCCACGATGCCGCCGGTCGGTGGGGTCACCGAGGAGCACCGCGATCGGCTGATCGTGTGGCTCACCTGCTGGGAGTGACGGTCACTCGCGCAGCTCGATGCCTGCGGCCTTGCACCCGGCGCGCAGCTTGGACCGCGACTTCTTGGCCACGTGCGGGAGCAGGCGCTCGGCCTGGTCGCCGTCGCCCAGCCGGCACGCGGCCAGGCCCTTGAGGAGCACCGCCTCGCTGCTGCGCTCGACCTTGTTGCTGGCGTGGGCCTTGTCGAACGCGGTCTGGGCGTCGCCCTCGGCCATCGCGGCGCGAGCCTGAGCCAGCAGCTCCGGCCCCGTATGGCCCTCGACGTTGGCCGACACGTCCACGTGCGCCGCTCGACACGCGACCATCGCCTCGCTGCGCAGCGCACGACCCACGAGCTTGCGAAACGCAGCGCGGGCGCGCGGGCCATCGCCCAGCGCACAGGCGCTGGTGGTCATGGCCAACAACGACGCCTGGCTGCCGGTCTCGGCGAACTCGGCCGCGGCGCGCCGATAGTCCGAGTCATCGCGCGCGACCGTGATGACGCTGGAGGACGGCTCGGGCTCGGGCTCGGGTTCGGGCTCGGGCTCGGGCTGGACCTCGGGCTCGACCGGCTGAGCCTCGGGCTTGGCCGGTTCGGGCGTCGGCACGGGCTTGGCCGGATCGTTGGGTGGATCGTCGGGCGTGTCCGCGCGAAATTTGCGAGGTGGCTTGGGGGACTCGGCGACGGCGGATCCCGCGGTCGTAGACTCCTCGTCGACGGGCCCATCGGCGGTGGCCCAGAGGATCGCGAGGATCGAGATCACCACGCCCAAGCCGGCACCCACGCCGACCCACAGCCCGAGCGGGCGCGAGGCCTTCGAGGGGAGCGGCGCCGCAAACGGGCCCGGTCGCAGGCGTGTGCTCGGGCTGGGTCCGGTGGTCGAGGCGGCGGGGGCCGCGGCGGGGGCGGTCGCAGGCTCCACGGCGACGGCCGGCGAGGTTCCGATCGCGGGGGCGGGCCTCGAACCCGAGAGATCCGCCCGGGCGACGCGCTGCAGCACATCGTCGCTCACGTCGATGTCGACCTCGTCGTCCATCGAGGCCTCGCCTTCGTCCGCGTCCGCGTACGTGTCGAGATCGGGGGGCGCCTCGATCTCGAGCTCGAGGCTGTCGGCGGGGCTCGGCGGGCCGATGCGAAGCTCGGACGTGTCGTCGCGCACCTCGTTCTCGAGCGGCAGCTCGGCCGAATTGGACCTCGCCAGGAATTCGGGCGGCGGCGGCACGCCCAGCGCACTGGCGGGGCGGGGGGCGACGGTCGGCGGCGGGGCCAGCCGCGGTGCTCCAGATCGCAGCGAGGCCGAGTGCGGTCCGGGCACGCGCAGCTCGAGCTTGGGCGGGGCCGGGCGCACCGCGGCCCGCGAGGACAACGCGGGCGGCGGCGCGATCTTGGGCACGACGGGCGCGAGTGGCCGCGCGGTACTCGGGGCCGGTGCGGGCTCGTGGGGCGGCAGCTCGAGCAGCTCGTCCCATCCCTCGTCGATGTTCGCCTCGTCGCTCACGCGCGGGTCATGCTGCCACGTCGCGGTCCGCGGTGTAACCCGTTCCACCGGGCGGCCGAACGCCGTACCTTCGGGGTCATGACCGACGCCCGACCCGTCCGCATCGGCACCCGCGGCTCCGCCCTGGCGTTGTGGCAGGCCCATCACATTCGCGACACGCTCCAGGCCGCGCATGCGGGCCTCGCGGTCGAGCTCGAGATCATCTCCACCGAGGGCGATCGCGTGCAGGATCGGCCGCTGCACGAGATCGGCGGCAAGGGGCTGTTCGTCCGCGCGATCGAGGAGCGGTTGCTCGATCGCACGGTGGATCTGGCCGTGCACAGCATGAAGGACCTGCCCGCATTTGGGCCGCCGGGCCTGGTGATCGCCTGCACGCCGCCGCGCGAGGACCCGCGCGATGCCCTCGTGGCGCCCGCGGGCACGACGCTGGCCACACTACCCGCGGGCGCGCGCGTGGGTACGGGGAGCCTCCGTCGTGGCGCGCTCGCGGTGCGCATCAACCCGGGGGTTCAGGTCGTACCGATCCGCGGCAATGTCCCCACGCGCGTGGGCAAGGTCGACGGCGGTGAGCTGGATGCCGTGCTGCTGGCCGCGGCGGGCCTACGACGCCTGGGTCAAGCAGACCGCATCGCCGAGTATCTCGACCCCGAGAGCTTCTGCCCGGCACCGGCGCAAGGGATCTTGGCGCTTCAGTGCCGCGAGGATGACGAGCGCATCCGCGGTCTCCTGGGTGCGCTGGCCGACGACGACGCGACGCTCGCGACCGCGGCCGAGCGCGGCTTCGTGCAGCGGCTGGGGGCCGGCTGCACGGTGCCGATGGGCTGCCACGCGACGCGCCACGGCGATGTGCTCGAGCTGCACGGCCTCGTGGTGCACCCGAGCGGTGCGCCGTGCTTCGAGGCGCGGCGTCGCGGCCCTCGGACCGATGCGGCTGCGCTCGGGCGCGGACTCGCCGAGGCGCTGCTCGAAGCGGGGGCCGATCGAGTCTTGGCCGAGCTTGGACTCTGAGGTCGTCGTGGGTGCCGTCCGTCGCGCGTATTTTGCCGCCGCGTCGGCGGCCCCGGCACCGGGGACTCGTGTAGGCTGGTCCAAGGAGTAGAGCGCGTGAGTGACGAGACCTACCGTGCCGCATGGCAGGCGGCGCCACTGGCGATCGTCACCCTCGACGATCACACCATGGTCCGCGGGTCCAACCCCGCCAGCGAGCGGCTGTTTGCCCGCTCGCGGGAGCAGCTGCTGGGCGTGATGCTGACCTCGCTCTCCCATCCCGTCGACCGCGGCGCGCTGCGCCAGATGCTGGCCGAGGCGCTCACGGGCCGGGTGCCGCCGCGTCAGGAGCTGCGCTTCATCCGCCCGGACGGCACGGAGATCGTCACCGGCTGCAGCGTGGCCCCCACGCGCGAGGGTGACGGCGTGGTCAGCATCCTGCGCGATCTCAGCCGCGAGAAGGCGTTTCGCCCGCAGCTGCTGCACACCGAGCGCATGGCCTCGATCGGCATGGTTGCCTCCGTGGTCGCGCACGAGCTCAACAACGCGCTCGCGGGGGCGTTCGGGTGCCTCCAGCTGCTGCCGCGTCCCTCCGACGCGGGCACGCAGGAGCTGCTCGACACGGTCATGGGGGAGCTGCGGCGCTCCGCCGAGATCGTTCGCGAGCTGCGGGGCTATGCGCGCGTCGAGGATGGGCTGACCGATCTCGTGCGAATCGACGAGCTGGTCGATCGAGCACGGCGGCTGCGTCGCTACCATCACAAGGCGACCGGCATGGTCGCCAACGTCAAGGTCGAGCTCGACGATGGCCTGCCCGAGGTGCGCGGCAACGCCAACCAGTTGCTGCAGGCGGTGCTCAACCTCATGCGCAACGCCGAGCAAGCGGTGGCGAACCTGCCCGAGAGCCGCCGCACGATCGCGATCCGAGCGCGGCCCGTCGCCGATGTCGTGGTGATCGAGGTGGTCGATCACGGGGTAGGCGTGAGCCCAGACGCGCGCGCTCGCGTATTCGAGCCGTTCTACTCCACCAAGCCCGCGGGCGATGGCACCGGGCTCGGGCTCACCGTGGTGCAGGCGGTGGCCGGCGGTCACGGCGGGCGCGTGGAGATCGACGACACCCCTGGCGGCGGCGCCACGTTTCGCCTGGTGCTGCCGCTCGGGACCACGCGCGAGCCCGCGGTCGTGCCGGTGCCGCGCACGGCCGCTGGCCCGCGCGCGCGGCTGCATGGCGTGCGCGTGCTGGTCGCCGACGACGAGCCCGTGATCTGTCGCGTGGTCGAGCGCGCAGGAGCGAGCCATGGCGTGGTCACCACGAGCGTGAGCGGGGCCAGCGAAGCCAAGCTGGCGCTACGCGCCCAAGACTTCGATCTCGTGCTGCTCGACGTGCGCATGCCGGGGGGAGGCGGGGCCGAGGTGTTCCGCGCGATGAAGGCCGACCACCCGCGGCTCGTGCCCCGCACCGTGTTCATGAGCGGCGAGTTCTCGGCCGACATGGCCGATATCGTCGGCGAGGGCTATGCCGGCGTGCTCGGCAAGCCGTTCGATCTCCAGGCGCTGCTCGACGTGCTCGAGCAAACGATCGAGCGCGCGCCCGCGGCCCAGGCCTAGGTTTGGGCGCGCGGCTAGATGATCGAGATGTCGAGCCGCATCTCCTGCCGCTCGCCGCTCTGATTGCGGGTCACATCGACCGTGAGGTGGGCCGCATTGCGCAGCTTGGCGTAGAGCTTCATCGCGCCGTCGAGCGAGTCGAGCGACTGACCGTTGATCGCCGTGATCACGTCGCCGCTGCGCAGCCCCAGCATCTTGGGCAGCGTGCCGCTCTTGACCCGCGAGAGGCGAAACCCCTTGAGGTCGTCGCGCGAGTAGGGGCGGGCGTTGCCCTGGCTCGCCAGCACCGCGGGGTTGGCCAGCAGCTGGTTGACGAACTTGCGCTCGACCGTGCAGCTGTTGCCATTGCACGAGATCGAGTCGCTCGCGCCCTCGATCTCGTTGGCGGACTTCTTGGGCTTGGCCGCGTCCTTCTTGTCCTTGTCGTCCGCGGGGGCCTTGGTGGGCACCGGCGGGGGATCGTCGGACGAGACCTGGAGGAACTCGACGCGGTCGAGCCCCGCGCTCTCGTTGCGCATGTAGACGAGCCCGAGATCGACCGCGAGCAACGTGACATTGGGCAGCAGCTCGTCGCCCTCGGCGTAGACTCCGGCGCCGCCGCCCTGCTGCGCGATCGTGGCCAGCGAGATTCCGGGCGCCGTGGCCTCCATCGTGGCGAGCAGCGCCAGCGGCAGCTGGGTGGGCACCGCCCCGGGGAACTCGAGCGTGCTCTCGTCGAGCTCGTCGCCGGGCAGCGGCATGTCGCTCACCTCGGCGAGCGCCTCTTCGGGCACGCAGGTCGGGCAGAACACGTTGAAGCGCGTGATCCGGGTGAGGCGCGCGTCGGGCTGCGTCTTGACCGTGGGGATCGGAGGCTTGGTCTTGGCCTCGTCGTCGTCCGCATCGGCCTTGTCGGCCTTGTCGTCCTCGTCGGTCTCCGCTGCCTGCACGGACTCCGCGTCGGCCATCACCTTCCACCCCGTGAACGCACCGATCGCGTGCGTGGCGAGGTAGAGCGCGCCGAGCTGGCCCGCCCACAGGGCGATGCGAAGGGCGAGGTTGGGAGTCAGGTGGGCGATGGCGTCCTCCGAAAGGGCAGGAAGGCCCTGCGGCTCCCGCTGGAGGGCTTCCTTCCGCGAGGATAGCGCGAAACGAAGGCCGCGCCGCCGGCGGAACCTTCTTTGGTGCTACCACGCGACCAACCGGCCCGCAAACCGCCTGCGCTCGGGCGTCTCCCGACAGCGGCGCGTGGGCGCCGGCGGGGTCCCGCCTACTGGCCGTTGGGCCACGCCGACAGCACCGAGGCCGCGGCCTTGCCGACCGACTCCAGGTTCTTGGTTGCGCCATCCACGGCCGAGATCGCGGCGGTCAGGGCGGCGGTCGCCTGCGGGACGTTGCTGACGTCCTCGAGCATCTTGCGCAGCGCCACACCGGTGATCGCAGTCGAGAGCGCGGTCACGTTGCGCACGTAGTCGGTGGCATCGGTGATCGCCAGGCCGACCGCGTGGGTCACGTTGGACTGCACCACGCGCGACGCGAACTTCGGGTTGGCGTCGACGACCAGCTGCTGCGTCTGCTGGACCGCGTCGAGGATCTGTGGATTGACGCTATCGGGCATGGTGCTTCCCCTTCGCGATCACGCTCAGCTGATCGAGGCGATCTTCTCGATGGCCTTCGCCGTCGCGGCGCCAGCGAGGGCCTGCATGTTCTGCTGGTTCGAAGTCGAGTTCTGGATCGCGAGGCCGACGCTCTGCGCGAACATCTGATAGACGAGCGCGACCGACATGGCGGGTGCCTCGGCCAACACCTTGGTGTTGGTCTGGGTGACCGCGTCCGTGATCTGCGGGTTCACCTGCGTGAGTGCGTCCGCCATGTCGTGTCCTCCATCGCGTGGCTACCTACCGTACCCTCGCCCTGCGCCGACCGGAGCTGGCCGGACGCAGCAAGCGCCAGCGTGCCGGGCTCGTATTCGGCCCGACACGCGGCTCTTCACACATCTCACTGACGGCCGCCGACGGACCGCGCGTTGAGGATCAGCCCGTCGAGGCGAGCCATCACGCCTTCGAAGCCGGAGTCGATCTTGGTCGAGGCCGCGGCCGAGGCGGCAGTGGGCGACGTGTAGAGCAGGTTCACGCCCTCGGTGGTCGCCGCGTTGTTGAGCGCGTACTGGTTGTTCTGGGCGTGCACTGCGTTCTGCAGCGCGATGCCCGAGGTGGCGGCCGCGGTCTGGTACAGGGTCGCCATCGCCTGGGCGGGAGCATCGCCGAGGATCTTGGTGTTCACCTGGGTGACCGAGTCGGTGATCATGGGTGCTACGGTGTCTGCCATCGTCGAGTTCCTTGTCTACGCTTTCGTATTGCCGTGGTGGAGCGCGTGAAGGGCTCCTCGCGGAGCCCTCCACGGAGTGGCCGCTAGCGTCCGGAGACGCTGCGGAAGTTGAGGATGAGCCCGTCGAGGCGGGCCATCACGCCTTCGAATCCGGAATCGATCTTGGTCGCGGCCTGAGCCGAGGCGGCGGTGGGCGAGGTGTAGAGCAGGTTCACGCCCTCGGTGGTCGCCGCGTTGTTGAGCGCGTACTGGTTGTTCTGCGCGTGGACTGCATTCTGCAGCGCGATGCCGGAGGTGGCGCCCGCCGTCTGGAAGAGCGTCGCCATCGCCTGCGCCGGTGCATCGCCCAGGACCTTGGTATTGACCTGGGTGACCGAGTCCGTGATCATGGGTGCTACGGTGTCTGCCATCGTTCTTTCCTCGTCTGTTCGTCTTCGTTGCTGCGCCTAAGAGAGGATCGCGGCCCGCGGGATCGTGGCCGAAAACCCCGTGTCGACCCCCGCTAGCGGCGCGTGGTGGGCGGGGTGGAGCTCGGATCGGTGCCGCCCACCATGCGCTCGATCAGCGCCGTGAGGCGCTCGAGCATCTGGACCTGGCCCGAGTCGATCTTGGTCGCCGCTGCAGCGGATGCTGCGGTCGAGCTGTTGAGCAGCAGCTGGATCGCCTCCGCCGTTGCGGCGATGTTGATCGCATTCTGGTTGCTCTGCGCGTGCACGGCGTTCTGCATGGCCATGCCGGCCGAGGCGGCCGACGTCTGATAGAGCGTCGCCATTGCCTGTGCAGGCGCATCGCCCAGCACCAAGGTGTTGACCTCCGTGATGCTGTCGGTGACCTGGCGATTCACTGAGTCTGCCATCGGACTGCTCTCCTACCTGGGTTGGGGTGGCTCGCGAGGGCTAGCGGCGATCGAATTGAGTCGCGGCCGCGTTCGCCGTGATCGCGAGACCGAGCGCGTCCTGGCGCTGCATGTCGCCGACCTTGTTGAGGGCGGCCAGCGAGTACGCGATCGCATCGCTCTGCACGCGCATCGCCTCGGCGAAGGCCGGACTCGAGCCGAGCAGCAGCGCGGTCAGGTGGCTGACGTCGCGAATGATCTCGCTGCTGGCGGCGCCCGGCGGCGGGGTCGTGATCGTGGGCTGCGGGGCATCCTTCGTGCCCTTCTTCCCGCCGCCACCGGATTGCGCATCCCTGATGGTCTTGTGGACGTCGGAGAGGATCCGATGGGCTTCGTCGAGGGCGCTCATGTCGTGGGGTAGGTTGCGGCCGGGCTCGAGCGCGGCCTCGGCCACCTTGCGATGGACCGCGTCGGCGTAGCTCTTGGCGTCCTCGCCGTCTTCGGAGGCCTTGCGCACGGCATCGGTCACCTCCGCTTCGCTCGTCCTCGAGTCGTTGTCGCGCAGGAACTCGCGGATCTTCTCGGCGGCCTCGCGTGCGGAGGGCTCGGCGTCCAGCCGGGGCAGCTTGGCCGCGCGGGCCAGCCCATGGGTGAGGGCGTGCTCGAGCGAGCCTGGGCGCGGGGCCGGGCCGGCGTCGGCCGGACGATTCATCGTCTCCTTCACCGTGTGGAGCTCGTCGTTGATCCCCTCCAGCTCGTCCATGATCTCGTCGAGTCGGTAGCGGATCTGAGTCTCGTTGTCGGCGCTGGCTTGGGCCGATCCAATGATGTGGTCGGCTGACGCTTGCTCGCGCCGGTGCCGCTCGCGGATCGCCTCTTCGTGCTTGCTGGAGTCGTACTTGCCCATCGCAGGTCTCCATCGGGCCTCTCACCTCGCGGCGACCGGGGGGCCGCACACCCGAGGGGTGGCACGAGCTATGGACGTGCGGCTCGGCGGGATGTGAAGCACGCTCGACACGTCACAAGCGACGAGGCCTACGCGTCACTAAGCGAGATGCTCGACGAACCCAGAGAGATCAAGGTGGACGCGCAGTGGTATCGACTGGTCTCGAGCAACCCCGTGCTCGCGCTGGATCCCGCCGTGCTGGTGCTGCCAGTACCGGGCGGCATGCTCTACCGCGTGGTCGTGCCCGGGAACCCGGTGGTGTTCGTGCCCAATGTGCAGCTGTCCGACCTCGAGGGGGGACAGTAGGGCGGACGCGCTCGTGCCGGATCGAGCCGGGGATGACGCGCTGCTGCTGTTGCTGCTGAAGATGCGGCGATGGTTGGGGGTGCGGACCGAGCGAAAGCCGGTGAGAGCGGCGGCGCCCGAGATCCCGGGCGCTCCGAGCTCGTCGGTGGCGGTCGAGTGCGCCCCACCGAGGGGCGAGCGCGCGAGGGGAGTGAGCGCGACGGAGAGGGGCGCGAGCGCGACGGGGAGGGGCGTGAGCGCGACGGGGAGGGACGCGAGCGCGACGGG
>JBFIJN010000362.1:0-9300 GCA_041600735.1 Nannocystaceae bacterium | reverse complement strand
TCCTCGGCGCAGCGGATCGCCACCCACATGGACAGCGGCACGAACACGTCGTTGTAGCTGGGCCCGATCACGTTGTAGGCGCGGCGCAGCTCGTCGCCGAGGTCCTGGGCGCGGCGGCCAAAGCCGAACACGATCCCCGGGAACTCACCGCAATCGAACAGCACCCAGCGCGGCATCAGCATCTCTTGCCCGCCGAACGAGAACGCGTCGAGATGATGCAAGCCGTCGATCACCTCGCGGCTGCGCAGGCTGGTGGGGTCGTAGAGCCGCTCGGGCGCGATCGACAGCCCAAAGGGCTTCAGGTCGAGCGCGCCATGGTTGCCCGGATAGGTGACCAGGTAGGGCTCACACGTGTCGAAGATGCGCTGATACTTGGGCGCGAGGTCCTCGCGCTTCAGCTCCACGACGCACCCCCCATGAGCAGCAGCATGAGCGCCTTCTGGGCGTGCAGGCGGTTCTCGGCCTCGTCGAACACCACCGAGCGCGGGCCGTCCATGACCTCGGCGCTCACCTCTTCGCCGCGGTGCGCGGGCAGGCAGTGCAAGAAGATCGTGCCGGGCTTGCCGCTCGCGGCCATGATCTCCTCGGTGATCGTGTAGCCGTCGAGGATCGCGAGCAGTCGCTTGGACTCCTCTTCCTCGCCCATGCTCACCCAGGTGTCGGTATAGACGGCGTCGGCGCCCTTCACCGCCTCGCGCAGATCGGTGACCACCGAGACCTTCGTGCCGTGCTCGGCCGCGTCGGCCTGCGCCCGCGCCAGCACGCCCGCGTTGGGCCGCAGCGAGTCGGGGCACGAGACCACCACGTCCATGCCCGAGCGCGGACCGGCGAGCATCAGCGAGTGCGCCACGTTGTTGCCCGCGCCCACGTAGACGAGCTTCTTGCCCTTGGTCGTGCCGAGGTGCTCGCGCAGCGTGAGCAGGTCGGCCAGCGCCTGACACGGGTGGTAGAGATCGGTCAGCGCGTTCACCACGGGAATGCTGCCGTGCTCGGCCAGGCCGTCGACCTGGTCCTGTCCGAAGGTGCGGATCACGATCGCGTGCACGAAGCGGGAGAGCACCTTGGCGGTGTCTTCCACCGTCTCGCCGCGGCCCATCTGCATGCCAGTGCCGCCGGAGGTCGAGAGCGCGAGCGGCTGGGCGCCCAGCTGGTGCAGCCCGACCTCGAAGGAGATGCGGGTACGCGTGGACTGCTTGGCGAAGATCATCGCCACCGACTTGCCGCGCAGCGCCTCGGTGAAGGCCCCTGGGTTGGCCTTGACCTCGGCGGCGAGGTCGACGACGCGCGAAGTCTCGACGGGGGACAGGTCGATCAGGCTACGGAGGTGTCTGGTCATCGCGAGTCAACGAATAACGAATCCCCGCGACGTTGGCGTGAGGCCCGACGTAGGGAAACGCACGGCTCGCAGACGCGCGGCTAGACTAGACGGTGATCGGCTCGAGCGTGTCGTCCTCGAGCGCGCGATCGAGGTCCCGCGCACTGTCGGCCGAGGGAGCGCTGGCCGCCTCCGGTGCTTCGGCGTCGTCGCGCGGGTCATCGTCGTCGACGCCGGGCAAGGGATCGGAGCCACGCTCGGCCGCGCTGGGCTCGTCGACGGGCTCGGGTGCCGGCTCGTCTGCGGCCGGCGGACGACCGAACTCCGGCACGGGGAGATCATGGCCGAGGGGGCCCGGGTTGCTCGTGACTGGCGCGGGCTCGGGCACCGGCGCGGGCGCGGGCGGAGCGGGGTCCGCTCGACCGAGCCCGAGATCCACGGGACCGATGGAGGCTGGCGTGATCTCTTCGGGCTTGGGCGCCTCGGGCGTGGGCGCCTCGGGCTCGACCGGCACGGGCGCCGGCATGCTCGGCGAGTGCGAGGCGACCTGGGGCACGGCGGGCTCCGGCATCGCGGGCTCGGGCATGGTCGGCGCAGGCTCGGCCGGCGCGGCGACGACCTCGGCCGCGGGCGCCGACTTGGCGGGCTCTTGGACCGCGGTCCGCTGGTCATCGCCACGTACCAACAGGATGATGCCGGCCAGCACGAGCGAGGACGCGACGATCGCCGCCACGAGCACGCCCGGTCCTCGGCCCGCGCGCTCGGAGGCGGCGGGGCGCTCGGAGGAGAGGTCGAGCTCGCGATCGAGATCCACGGCCTTCTCTGCGTGGAGGTCGAGGGACTCGGAAGACGAACGGCGGGGGTGTTCGAGCAGGGACACGGCGGGCTCCGGGGCGGGGCTCGACGCTCCCGGCCGGGCCGTTGTTCCACGGGTGCCGGGACCAGGGAGGCTCGATCGCCGCCGAAGGCTAGTCTAGCCGCGACGGCTCACGGTGCGAAGAAAGCCGCGGACCGAGGGTGCTCCAGGTCATACCGGGCCGGCGGCCTAGCCGCCGCAGCACTCCCCCCGGTGACTCACCGCCGCCCCCACCGCCGGCTCTGCCGTCGCTCCGCGCTCGGCGCTACGCTGCGGCCACGTGTCCACCCACTTGGGCGAGCTCGCGGCACTCGGTACCGCGGTCTGCTGGACCGCCACCGCGGTGTTCTTTGCCGAGGCGGGCAGCCGGGTGGGCTCGCTGGTCGTCAACCTCATTCGCCTGGTGCTGGCGCTGGGCATGCTCGCCCTCGTGGGCTGGGCGACGCGCGGGCTGCCGTGGCCGAGCGACGCCTCGGCGCACGCGTGGATCTGGCTCTCGCTCTCGGCGGTGGTGGGGTTCACGTTCGGCGACCTGTGCCTGTTTCGCGCGCTCGTGCTGATCGGCCCCCGGCTGGCCTCGCTCATCATGTCGTTCGCGCCCCCGTTCGCCGCGCTGATCGGGTGGGTGGTGCTGGGCGAGACGCTCGCGCTCGGACAGGTGCTGGGCATGACGCTCACGCTGGGGGGCGTGGCCTGGGCGCTCTCCGATCGCGCGCCCGCCGGGACGGCGATCGCGGTCGATCGCCGCGGACGCATCCTCGGGGTGCTGCTCGCGCTTTGCGGCGCGCTCGGCCAGGGCGGCGGCCTCGTACTTTCGAAGTACGGCATGGGCGAGTACGACCCCTTCGCCGCCACCCAGATCCGCGTGCTCGTGGGTGCGATCTCGTTCGCCGGGATCTTCACCGCCATTCGCGGCTGGCCCCGCGTGACGAAGGCCGTGCGCCATCCGCGCGCAATGCTCTTCACCGGGCTCGGCGCGGTGTTTGGCCCGTTTCTGGGCGTGTCGCTCTCGCTGGTGGCCGTGCAGCACACGAGCGCCGGGATCGCGGCGAGCCTCATGGCCACCTCGCCGATCTTGCTCATCCCCGTGGTCGTGGTGCTCGGTCGCGAGCGCGTGGGCGTGGGCGGGGTGCTCGGCACCGTGCTGGCCGTGCTCGGGGTGGCGTTGCTGGTTCGCTAGGTTTTTCGGGCGGCTCTAGATCGAGGGCCGCGCGAGCCCGTTTGAGAGCCCCGTCCCGCGAGACACGAGCCTGGGCCCCCGTTGCGGGCCAGGACGAGCTCCCGGGCCGACGAGGGCGTGCGTCCCAAGCCCGCCGCGAGCACCCACCACCCCACGAGATCACCGTCATGCAGCACCGCAAGCTCATCGCATTCTTCCCCGCCACCGCCCTCTGGCTCTGCGCCGTGACCGGCTGCGACTCGTCCAGCGGCGATCAGACCGCGGCCGTCGGCCCCGAGGCGACCCCTGCCGCCGCGGATCGAGCCGAGGCGAAGTCGGAGGCCGGCCAGCCCCAGCCCAACGGCGTGGTGCAGGCCACCCCGACGATCGTGCAGGCCGAGCCCGAGGCCGCCCCCACCCATGACAGCGCAGCCGATCCCGCGCCGGAGCCTTCGAGGAAGCACGACGCGAAGATGCCCTCGACGGTCATGCCGAGCCCGGGGCGAGCGATGGGCAGCAAGGGCAAGATCGGCATGGGAGAGGCAGGCGGGATGGGTCACGCCTGGGCCCCGCCCCCGACGGAGACGAGCAACGAGGCCTACGACCACGTGGTCGAGAACACGTTCGTCGCGGTCTCCGACGATCCGCGCTCCACGTTCTCGATCGACGTCGACACCGCGGCGTACAGCAACATGCGGCGCTTCCTCGAGGGCGGCAGCCTTCCCCCGGCCGACTCGATTCGCGTGGAGGAGATGATCAACTACTTCGGCTACGACTACCGCAGCCCCACCGGTCCCGAGCCGTTCTCGCTGACCGCCGAGGTTGGCGAGTGCCCCTGGAACGAGACCCATCGCCTCGTGCACGTGGGCCTGCAGGGCAAGATCATCGACCAGAGCGACGTGCCCGCGCGCAACCTCGTGTTCCTGTTCGACGTGTCGGGCTCGATGAACACCCCCGACAAGCTGCCGCTGCTCAAGCGCGCGTTCTCGCTGCTCGCCGACAACCTGCGGCCGCAGGACAAGGTCTCGATCGTGGTCTACGCCGGAGCCTCGGGCGTGGTGCTCGAGCCGACCTCGGGCAAGGACAAGGGTGAGATCCTCGCGGCCCTCGACCGCCTCGCGGCGGGCGGCTCCACCAACGGCGGGGCGGGGATCCACTCGGCCTATGCGATGGCGGCCAAGGGCTTCATCCAGGGCGGCATCAACCGCGTGATCCTGGCCACCGACGGTGACTTCAACGTGGGCGCCACCAGCGAGGGCGATCTCGTGCGGCTCATCGAGGAGAAGCGCAGCTCGGGCGTGTTCTTGTCGGTGCTGGGCTTCGGCACCGGCAACCTCAAGGACGCGACGATGGAGAAGCTCGCCGACAAGGGCAACGGCAACTATGCGTACATCGACGGCATCAGCGAGGCGCGCAAGGTGCTGGTCGAGGAGGCCGGGGCCACGCTGGTCACCATCGCCAAGGACGTGAAGATCCAGGTCGAGTGGAACCCCGCCGAGGTCGCGAGCTATCGGCTCATCGGCTACGAGAACCGCAAGCTCGCGCATGCCGACTTCAACGACGACACCAAGGACGCGGGCGAGATCGGGGCCGGGCACAGTGTCACCGCGCTCTACGAGGTCGTCCCGGCGGGCCGCGCCGCCAGTGCCAAGGTCGACGAGCTCAAGTACCAAGATCGCAGCGCCCTGTCGGCGGCCGCGCGCAGCGGCGAGCTGATGACGGTGAAGGTTCGCTACAAGGAGCCCGAGGGCAGCACGAGCAAGCTGCTCAGCTTCCCCGTGGCCGATGACCACGAGGGCGAGGCCAGCCGTGACTTTCGCTTCTCGGCCGCCGTCGCCGGCTTCGGCATGCTGCTCAAGGGCTCCGAGCACAAGGGCGACGCCACCTTTCCCATGGTGCGCAAGCTCGCCGACGGGGCCCGCGGCTCCGATCCCCAGGGCCGCCGCGCAGAGCTCGTGCGACTCATCGACACCGCGGCCCAGCTGAGCGGTGGGGGCACCACCGTCGCCTGGAAGGGACGGGGCGAGTAGCGCGTACGAAGTTGCGTGACCTGCCTACGGGAGGGCAGGTCGGTCCAGTCGACCCGCTGGAGAACGGGTCGAATCACCTGGCCCCCGCGCGCGAGCGCGGGGGCCTCTTTGCGTGCACGGGTCGCGCCCAGTCGGGCCCCCAGTCGGGCCCCCAGACCGGCTCACACGCGCTCGGCTCACACGCGCTCGGCTTGCACTTCGTACGAGGTGCCGAGCCCTACCCGATCCACCCATCGGGCCGGCTGGACCATCACCTTCGCGAGCACGCCCGCCACTGCGCGACCCGGCGCCGAGCGGCCCACGACGAAGCGCTCGAAGCTGCGCTGGAGCGTGGCTTCGTCGAGATTCGAGAAGCTCTCCCACGAGATCGAGCGAAAGCCTCCGCGCTGCAGCAGCGTGCTCAGCCCCGCTCGCGTGAACAGCTCGAGGTGATCGGGCGGGCAGAACATGGGGAAGCGCCGCCCCAGCACGCGCGCCGGCAGCCCCGAGGCGCTCGGCGTGGAAATGAACAGCGTGGCGCCCGGCTGCGTGAAGCGATGGAACCAGCGCAGCGCCTCGACGGGCTCGGGCAGGTGCTCGAGCAGCTCGAACGCGGCGACGCCATCGTAGGGCCCGGTGGGCTGGTGCTGGTCCAGCCAGAGGTTGTGGATCGGCAGCCCGCGCGCCTTGGCCTGCTGGGCGTGGATGCCGGGGTCCACGCCCTCGGCCTCGATGCCGAGCTCGAGCAGCGCCTCGAGGAAGAAGCCCGCCCCGCACCCAACCTCGAGCACGCGCTTGCAGCCGCGGGCTTGCATGATCTGCGCGCGCGCCCGGGCCTCGGCGCGCATGCGCTCCTCCAGCTCCCATAGCCCCGGCTGGTAGTCGGGATTGAGGTTGGCGGCGGTGATCACCTCGGGACCCGGCAGCGGCGAGACGAACACCGAGCCGCAGCCCCGGCAGCGCACGTGCGGAAAGCCGGCGACCTCGAAGGCCCGGCGCACGTGCTGAGAGTCGCACGCGGGGCAAGGACGCTGCTCTTGCGAATCTGAGGTGCGCGCGCTCATCCGGCTACGGGGACCGACGATATCACGATCCCGTCGGCGACCGCGTCGCGCACTCGGCCGCCACGGCGGCTCAGCCCGTGCAGCACAGCGTCTGGGGCGCGTCTTCCACGATCTCTCCCATCACTGGCACGCTGCGTGGCGACGGCGAGCAGCCGCCGTCGATCGAGAAGTCGGGGGTGATCGCGCTGGGCTCGGTGACGTCGAGACACTCCCCCGGGAGCAGCGGCGGCCGCTTGGGCGGCTCTTCTTCGCAGCTCTCGTGCACCGTCACCCCGCCGCTGCACGTGGGCATCCCCGAGCACATGCAGCCGTCGGCACACGTGCGGTGATCCTCGACGGCGGAGTACACGACCATGCGCTCGGGCAGCCCTGCAGGACACTCCAGCTCGCCCGCCGCCCACCAGCACACCCGGCCATCGAGACCGGGCGCCGGGGCGCACTGCCCTGCGCCCTCGCAGGTGGCCGAGAGCTGGCCCTCGCACAGCACGGTGTGCAGATCCCAATTCGAATTGGGCGGATAGTTCCAGGGCTCGCACCCCGCCGTGCGCAGCGGGGGCTCGAGCAACATCGACGCCCCGCCCTCGACGACCGCGCAAGCGGGGCCGACCTCTTCCACGATCGAGGCTCCGCCACAGCCGGCGCCCTCGTAGAGCGAGAGCGCGGCGACGCAGTCGCTCGGCAGCGGCGACGAGCAGCGACACTCGCACGGCGCATCCAGATCGATGAGCGTGTGCCCGAAGGTCGCGATCGCCTGCGGGTACTCGGCTGGGCACGACACGGAGCCTGGTTCCTCGACGGTGGCGATCGACAGCGGCCCACGCCACGGCCCCTCGGGCGGCTCGATGCACTCGCCCCCGCAGCCCGGCGCGCCGGTCATCTCGTCGGCGACCGGACCCGTGGTGGAGTCGGACGCGCTCGCGGTGGTCGGGCCGTCGCTCGAGCTCGGCGAAGTCGACGCCGCGGACCCGGTGCCCTCTTCGCCGAGCTCCACCTGCGGACCGCAGGCGGCGAGCCCCACGAGGAGTACGAGTGTCCTGCGCATCGAGAGCTCAGCTTCGTCGTCGCCGCCGCCGCAGCCCGAGCGCGGCCAGCACCATCAGGCTCATCGTACCCGGCGAGCCGTGACTGCGACAGCTACAACCACCCCCGTCGCCACCGCCCGCGCCGCCGTCATCGCCCGTGCCGCTGCTCCCGCTCGTGCCGAGACCCCCGTCGCTGCCCGGAGCGCCGGTCGTGCCCTCGACCCCGCCGCCCGAGCTGTCGAGCGGACCTTCTCCGCCCGTATCGCCCGGTCCGCTGGTGGTCGCCCCGCCGTCGGAGCTCCCGCTGTCCTCGCCCCCTGGCGTGGGGATGTCGTCGGCGCGCACGTCCTCGAGCGCGTCGCCCTCGACCGCGTCGTCGAGGATGATGACGGGCACGTCCTGAAACTCGATCGCATCGCGCAGCAGCCCGATCTGCGTGAAGTGGGGGTTGTTGTCGGCCAGCGTCTGGGCGGGGCCTTGGTCGAGCACTTGCTCGCCATCGAACCATACGTCGACGGCGCCCAGCCCAGGATTGGTGGACCAGGTCACGCCGATTGCGATGCGGTGCCACTCGCCGGGGGTGACGACGCCGCCGGCCTGCCACTGCACGACGTTCATCGGGCGGCGCGTGGCGAACGAGATGTCCTGGCCCGAGACCTGGAACGACATGACCTGCTGAAAGCTGTTGTTGGACTCCCAGTAGCCGATCTGCTGGCTCGGCTCGCTGGGCAGCGCCTCGGGCAGGTAGAAGCTCCACGCAAACCACGTGGTCGCGCCCTCGGCCGTGCGCGCGTCCTCGGGACGGTGCTGCAGCTCCACGCGCTTGAGGCCGTTGGGCCACACGGCCTCGTTGTGCAGCTCGATGCGCGCGGCGAACAGCCCCTCGCCCACGATCTCCATCTGGGGATAGGCGTAGATCATGCCATCGACCTCGGCGTTGACCAGGTAGGTCCACTGCGAGAGATCCGCCGTCTCGAAGTCGCCGACCCAGGCCACGGCGGCATGCGCCGTCGGAGCCGTGGCGAGCATCGACCCGGCAACCAATGAACCGAGCAGGAAGTGCCTGTGCATGACCGACTCAACAGAGCGCGCATGCGCGGAGCTGTCAACTAGGCGCCAGCTACGGCGCAGCGGCCCGCGTACGTGGCGGGTGGCTCACCACGTGTTTTTCCGTGGAGCCGGACCATTACTGCCACTACCATGCGCGCATCATGGCGATCCGACTTGGCGACACCGCTCCCGACTTCACCGCCGACACCACCGAGGGCAAGCTCCGCTTCCACGAGTACCTGGGCGACTCGTGGGGCGTCTTGTTCTCGCACCCCAAGGACTTCACGCCCGTGTGCACCACCGAGCTCGGTCAGGTGGCCAAGCTCAAGCCCGAGTTCGACCGGCGCAACGTCAAGGTCATGGGGCTCAGCGTCGATCCGATCGAGGATCACCGCCGCTGGGTGGGTGACATCGAGGAGACGCAAGGCACCGCGCTCAACTATCCGCTGGCCGCGGACTCCGATCGCAAGATCTCCGAGGCCTACGACATGATCCACCCCAACGCCGACAGCACGCTCACGGTGCGCTCGGTGTTCATCATCGGGCCCGACAAGAAGGTGAAGCTCACCATCACCTATCCCGCGAGCACCGGGCGCAACTTCGACGAGATCCTGCGCGTGATCGACTCGCTCCAGCTCACCGCCAACCACAGCGTGGCGACCCCCGTGAACTGGAAGCACGGCGAGGACGTGATCATCGTGCCGAGCATGTCCGACGAGGATGCCGCGAAGAAGTTCCCCGGCTTCACCAAGATCAAGCCGTACCTGCGCATCACCAAGCAGCCCTCCTGAGCGGGAGCGGCTGCGCGACTCGACGCCGGCTCGT
>JBFIJN010000361.1:0-9304 GCA_041600735.1 Nannocystaceae bacterium | reverse complement strand
TGCGCCGCGCGTAGGCGAGGCAGCGCGAGCGACCAACGATCAGGCCAGCGGCGACCAGTGGCCCGAACAAATGTAGTTTGATCGGCCCGATCACCTTCACCTCGGGCACGCTGATGTAGGGTAGGAGTGCCTCGAGCATCGCGGGCGGACGCTAACGCATGGCTCCACCAGTAGGAAGGGCGTAATTGCCCCCACGAACGATCGCTGATTTCCGTGGCCCCACTCCGCGCCGCAACGCGCTCTAATGGGGGAATGGGATTGGATCTTCGTGATGGGTCGCCAGTCGGGTCCGAGCTCGCCGAGCTCCATGACACGGCGCGACGGCTACAGCGACAGACTCCGCGCGAGCTGTGCATGCGCCTGCGCTTTCGGCAGGTGCGCGAGGTGGGTAGGGCGCTACCCGAGCCGCTGCTCGAGGCTCGTCGCAGCATCATCGCGTTCACCGGTCATCAGCTCGGTCAGCACGCAATGCCGGAGTCGATGGTCGCGCTCATCGCCGTCTACCTCGATCAGATCCGAGCCTACGCCGAGGTCGCGCCGTACTTGCCGCCCATCGACTTTCCCACCGCGACCCACGTCACGGCATGCGGGCAGGACCTGCCCCGCCCGGTCGGTGCAGCATTGCTTTGTTACTACATTGGGCTGCACATGCTCGACGACGTCCACGATGGTGAGCTCCCCGCCGGAGTCGACGCCAAGGAGGCGAGCCTGGTGGCGCTCACGTGTGTGGCGACACTGCCCGCCCTCATTCTCACGCGAGAGCCGGCCGAGGACTCGGGGTGGCGAGCGCCTCGCAGCCTGCGACAGCGGCTGTCGGTCGAGCTGCTGCACCAGTGCCATCCGACCACGATTGGCCAGTTCCTCGACATCAGCAAGTCGATCGACTGCGACCTCGACCGCGCCTACGAGGTCATCGTTCAGCGCAATGGGGCGATCGGGCGCGTGTTTGGGCGCATCGCGGCGATCTCCGCCGGGTGTGGCGAGCCCGAGGTCGACGCAATGGGGCGCGGCGTCGCGTACATGAGCATGGCCTCGCAGGTGCTCGATGACATCGAGAACCTCTGGAACCGCCCGGTGAGCTCCGACGCGGCGAACCGGGCCAAGACGCTCCCGCTGTGCTTCGTGCTCGACACCCAGGGCGAGCTTCGCACGCAGATCTTCGCGCTGTGCGACGACCCGCGGCCACACAGCCACGAGCGCCTGCGCGAGCTGCTCGCCGACCACGGCGGCCTGCACTTCGCCTTGGTCAGCATCGCACTGTTTCGCTCGCGGGCCCGGCAGGCGCTGTCCAGCGCAGGCGGGCGCACCGTGCTCGGCGAGCTCGAGGAGTACCTGCTCGAGGCGGCCGCGCCCGCGGTGCCCGTGCCCGTCGAGCGCCACGACCAGCCGAGCTGGTCGGGCCCGCTCGCCTCAGACCTCCTCGAAGCGGCGCTGCAGCTCGCTCGCCACGACTAGGTGCTGCGCGCGGTCGCGCTCGTGGAACGCGGCCGCCACTCGGTGGCCGACCCACGCCTCGCCGTGAAATCCGAGGCGCGTGGCCTTCTCGATCACGGCCATGAAGTCGCCGGGCTTGCCGTGAACCTCGCGCCACGCTTGTTGCCCCAGCTCGAAGCGAAGCTCGGCGAGGCGAGAGGCTCGCACCACCCAGCCGCGGCGGAGCATGCGACGGACCAGCGCCTCGATGCCGCGCGGGAGCGCGTGCCCGCGCTGCTTGGCGAGCGCCGCGGCGATCACCAGCCCGCCGTCGACCGCCACGTAGTGCCGCACCTGGGCCTTGAGCACGGTCTCGCCCGCGAGCTGCCCGCGCTCGAGCGCCTCGGCGTGCGCGCCCTCGAGCGCGAGCGCCCACGCGAGCGTGTCGTTGACGCTGCTGCCGAACGCGAAGTCGTTGACCTCGGCGCACTGCGTGGCCGCGTCGCGCAGGATGGCGATGCCCTCTTCGGTACGACCGCGGCGCAGCGCGAGCTGCCCGCGAGCCTCGCCGCCCCAGCCCATCGCCCGCGTGTCACCGGTCTCCTCGGCGAGGCGCCGCATCTGATTGCATATGCGCTCTACCCGCGGAAGGTCACGCCCGACCGCGAGGCGAATGAGCGAGTGATTGATGAAGCTCAGCAGCCGCGCCTCGGAGTTGGGCGAGTCGTCGAAGCAGCGCGAGGCCTCGTCGAACACCGCCAGCGCGTGCTCGGGTCGCCCGCGCGTGGCCAGGTTGAGCCCCGTCATCACCTCGAGCCAGCACGCCTCGTTGGCGGGCACGCGGATGCGCTGACTGAACTCGCGGGCCAGCCTCATGAAGTGATCGCCGATGCGGTGCAGGCCGAAGATCGTGAGTGCGTAGCCGAAGCCCGACAGCGCGCGGATCGAGCCCGGGCTTGGCCCCACCTTGCGCGCGGTGTTGGCCGACATCAGCGAGTAGAAGAACGTGCGCGCCTGATCGCCCGCGAAGTACCAGCACTCGGCCGTGAGCGCGCAGCTGCGGGCCCGCGCGTCGCCGTCCTCGAGCGAGCCCTTCCATGCGCGAGGTGGCAGCAGCGCGACCACGGCCTGCCCCAGCGTGCGCAGCCACGCCGACAGGGCCGAGCGAGGGTGCACGAAGCCCGCGAGGTCGAGCACCTTCTCCATGGCCGCGATCGCGTGCACGAAGCGGCCGCGCTTGTACTCGAGCGTGCCTACCTTGCTCAGCACCACGCGACGCTCCTCGAGCGTGGGGTCCGCGTCGAGCCGGCGCTGATAGAAGTCTACCGCCATCGAGTAGCGGGCCATGGCGGCACAGGCATCGCCGCGTCGCTCCCACATCTTGCTGTCGAGCTCGATGGTGTCGCTCTTGTCGGCGGCGTCGAAGGCCAGCGCATACATCTCTTCGGCCGCGCCGTGGGCGTACTCGTTGGACGCGTGATCGGCCGCCCGCAGCGCGAAGCGATGCGCCAGCTCGTAGCGCTGCGCGCGGTGATAGTGGTGGGCGATCGCCGGCCAAGCGCTGGGGAGCGCGCCGTCGCGCTCGCGCAGGACCGCCGCGGCCCTGCGGTGCAGCGAGACCCGGCTGTCTTCGGGCAGCGTGTCGTAGATCGACTCGCGGATGCGATCGTGGACGAAGCGATGGCCACCCGCGACATCTTCGATGAACCCGGCCCGGATCACCTCGTCGAGGCCATCGAGGACGGCGAGCTCGTCGGTGTCGACGACCGCCGAGACGGTGCTCGTTTCGAAGCGTCGGCCCAGCACGGCGGCCGCGGCCAGCAGGTGCTTGCTGGAGGAGGCCAGACGCGCGGCACGCTCACCGATCGCCATCCCCACGCTAGCCGGCAGCCCGGCCGTCTCGAGCAGCTGGGGATCCAAGCTCCAGCGCCCGTGCTCATCGTGCCCGAGCAGCTCCTTGCCGAGCAGCAGCTGCATGATCTGCGAGAGGAACAACGGGCTGCCCTCGGCCTTGTCGAGCAACGGCGCGGCAAAGTCCTCGGGCACATCGTCGGGCTCGAGCATCAGCATCGAGGCCACCAAGGCCCGCGCCGCGCCATGGGAGAGCGGGCCCAGGTCGATGGACTGGAAGGCACCGGTGCTCGCCAGCGACTCGCGCATCTCCTCGAGCTGGGCGCTCGCAGCTCCCCGCCGTCGCTGCGTGAGGATGAAGCCCACGGGCCAGCGCTCGCCGACCTCTCGCGCCAGCGCCACGCTGCGCGCCAGGCTGGTCAGCAGCTGGAGCGTGGGCGGATCGGCCCACTGCGCGTCGTCGAGGACGATGAGCAGCGGCTGCCTGGTGCAGGCCTCGAGCAATTGGGCGGTGAGCCGCTCGTGGAAGCGCAGGCGCGCGAGGGCCTGGTCCTCGGGGCTCAGCGCGTCCGTCGCTCGGAAGCTCGGCTCCGAGGGATCGCCGTGCGTAGGGGTGCTCTCGTCGCTCGCCTGGACCTGCACGGTGGGGTCGTCGGGGCTGCCTTGTTTCGCCTGCGGCTGCGTCGAGGGTTCGATCGGTCGCCGCGTGATCGTGTCCACCTGCGACGACCCCGACGGGTTCTGGTCCCCCAGCAGCAGCATCAGCTCGCGCAGCGGTAGATACGGCGAGCCACCCTCCGCCAGGCAGGTTCCGGCGAGCACGAGGGCGTCGCCATCGAAGGCCTCGACCATCAGCTCGCGCACGAGTCGAGACTTGCCGAGCCCCGCCGATCCCGAGATGAACAACATGCACGGGCCGCTCGACCCGTCGATGGCGTCGGCCCAGAACTCGCGCGCGCGCTCGAGCTCCGCGTCGCGACCGACGAACGCGGGCGCGGCCAGCAGCGGTCGGCGCTGCAGCGGCGGAAGCTGCGACCAGTGCGTGCGCCCGGGCCAAGCCTTGGTCACGGCATCGAAGGCATCGAACGCCGCGGCCGCCGAAGCGAAGCGGGCCTCCGGCTTGCGGGCGAACATGCGATAGACGGCCTCGATCAGCGCCGCGGGCACGTCATCGCGCTCGAGGCGTCGCACTCTCCCGCGACGGTGCAGCCGCAACCACGTGCGGGGCCTGTGCTGACCATCGCCGAGCGGGTGCTCGCCCGCCAGCAGGTAGTATAAGACGATGCCCAGCGCATAGAGGTCGGAGCGAGGGTCGGCGGTGCCGTGCTCGAGCGCCTCGGGGGCGAGGAAGCGCAGCGAGCCGAGCACCTCCCCGACACCCAGGCCCTCGTCGCGAAAGTCGGCGATCTTCACGATGCCGAGGTCGCCGAGCCGCGCATGGAGCCGCCCGTCCGCGCGGTCGACGAAGATGTTCTGCGGCTTGAGGTCGCGATGGATGATCCCGCGCGCATGGATGTGATCGAGGCCCGCCAGCAGCTGGCGAGCGAGCTCGACGACCTCCGCGGGGTCGTCCCAGCGCCGCATCTCGAGCGATCCGCCCGCGACGTACTCCATCGTGAAGTAGGCGCGCTCGCGGTGGGTCCCCTGTTCGAAGCAGTGGATGCAGTGCGGGTGGTCGAGGCGGGCCGTCGCCCTAAACTCGCGACGAAATCGATGGAGGTCGAGCGCCTGACCCAGCTCGGGCTTGAGGATCTTGAGCGCCTGGATCTCGCGGGTACGCTCGTCGAGGACGCGCCACACGACCCCCATGGCGCCCTCTCCCAGCGGAGCGAGCACCCGATAGCGCTCGGCAAAGAGCGTGTCCTCCTGCACGATCGCCCACAAACACCCGAACTGTAGCGCCTGCGCCGCCGTTCGTGTGACGCAAAATCTGCTCGGCGGCGCTCCGCGGCACCTCCGACTGGGCCTTGCGGTTCAGCCGTGCTCGGCGAGCCAGCGCTCGGTGTCGATCGCGGCCATGCACCCCGTACCGGCGGCCGTGACCGCCTGGCGATAGACCTTGTCGGCCACGTCGCCACACACGAACACGCCTTCTACGGTGGTGTAGCTGGTGCCAGGACGGCCGACCTTGATGTAGCCCTGATCGTCCATCTCGAGCGCGCCCGCGAACGGGGCGGAGTTGGGCACATGGCCGATCGCGAGGAACATGCCTGTGACATCGAGCACTTCGGTGGCTCCGGTGTTGGTGTCGCGCAGCCTGAGGCCGGTGACGCCCTCGTCGCCCAGCACCTCTTCGACCTCGCGGTGCCAGTGCACGATGATCTTTTCGTGATCGAGCACGCGGTGCTGCATGACCTTGCTGGCCCTGAACTCCCCACGCCGATGCACGAGGTGTACCGATCGACACATGCGGGTGAGGAAGAGTGCTTCCTCCATCGCCGTGTCCCCCCCGCCGATCACGGCGACGTCTTGGCCGCGGTAGAATGCGCCGTCGCAGGTGGCGCAGGCGGTCACGCCCCGGTTGCGCAGGCGCTGCTCGCTCGGGAGCCCCAGGTACTTGGCGGTGGCACCGGTGGCCACGATCAGCGCGTCGGCGGTGTAGGTGCCGCTGTCGCCCTCCACGGTGAACGGGCGTCGTGAGAGGTCGACCCGCGTGGCGAGGTCGTAGATGACCTCGGTGCCGAAGCGCTCGGCCTGCTCGCGGAACTCCTCCATCATGTCGGGGCCGCTCACGCCCTTGGGATAGCCGGGGTAGTTCTCCACATCCGTCGTGGTGGTGAGCTGCCCGCCGGGCTCGGGCCCCGCCAGCACTACCGGCTGTAGCTCGGCTCGCGCGGCGTAGAGGGCTGCCGTGTATCCGGCCGGTCCCGCGCCGAGGATGAGGACCTTGGTGTGCTTGGCCTTGGCGTCACTCATGGAAGGGGGGGAGCATAAGGCTCACGACCACCACGGGCAACGCCACGTAGGCTCACAGCAGGCTCACGCGTGATCCGCCGCCGCACGGGGCATGGTCCTCCGGGAAGGACGGGAGGACGGAAGGTCCGGAGGAATCCGCCCCGTGCAGCGGCGGGACGCTCCCGGGCATACGCTAGGCGAGCCCGAAAGGTTCCCGCTCAGCGATCGAGAGTGACCACGTGTGTGGCGCCCTCGCGGTCGAAGCGAAGCTCGAGGTGTGAGCCCGCGCCCGCGAGCGCGGAAGCGACATCGGAGGGGTGCGTGAGCGGCTTGCCGCCGAGCTCGCGTAGCACGTCGCCCGCTCGCAGGCCCAGCGTCTGCGCCAGCGAGCCCTCGCGGACCTCCACGACCTCGACGCCCCCGTCGGTCGCGCGGGCCCCGATGCCCAGGCGCACGCCGCCTTCGGGGGCCTCGGGCGCAGCGGGAGCCTCGGGCGCACGCAAGCCGAACGGGAGATCGAACGGTAGCGGCCCACGCACGCGCGGCGGGGTCGGGGTTGGAGGCGGGGTCGGGCCGCCCCGCGAGGGTCGCAGCGCGTCGAGCGAGGCGGTGTGCGGCTTGGCCTCGAGCGTGACCTCGAGGTCTACGATCGAGCCGTCGCGACGTACTCGCAGCCTGACGACGTCGCCGGGTCGCTTGTCGCCCACGCGGGCGCGCAGGTCTTCGAAGCTCTCGAGCTCCTTGCCGTCGAGGGCCTCGACCACGTCGCCGGGTCGCAGCCCTGCCCGCTCGGCCGGGGTGCCCTCGTAGACGCCACCGATCGCCGCACCGCGGCCGCTCGCGCCGGGCTGATTGCCCGCGCCCAGCCACCCGCGCACCACCTCGCCGCCATCGCGCAATTGCTCGACGATGCGCTTGGCTTGATCGATGGGGATCGCGAAGCCAGGCCGCAAGCCCGCGCCCACGGCGGTGTTGATGCCGATCACCTCGCCGCGCAGGTTGAACAGCGGGCCGCCGCTGCTGCCCGGTGCGATGTCGGCGTCGGTCTGCAGGAAGTCGATGTAGCTGTCGCGATAGAGGCCCAGGCTGCCGCGGCCCTTGCCCGAGACGATGCCGACCGTGGCCGAGTGATCGAGCCCCATCGGGTTGCCCATCGCCACGACCCAGTCGCCGACCTCGAGCGTGCTGCTCTCGCCCAGCACCGCGACCGGCAGGTCCTTGGCGTCCTCGAGCCGCAGCACCGCGAGGTCGGTGGCGGGATCGCTGCCGACCACGCGCGCCTCGAAGCTGCGTCCGTCGGACATGCGCACCCGCACGGACTGCGCATCGGCGATCACATGGTGGTTGGTGACCACGAGGCCATCCGCCTCGATGAGGAAGCCGCTGCCGAGGCCCTGCACCGCTTGCTCTTCGCCGCCGCCGAAGAAGCCCGTGCGCGGCGCAGACCCGCGCGCATCGACGGCGACCACCGCCGGGCCGACCGCCTTGATCATCGGGGCCAAGCTCTGGCGGGGATCGTAGTGGGCGGGGTCGAGCGCGAGCGCGAGCGCGGAGGCGCCAGCGGCGACCTGAGACTCGGGGGCGGCCTCGGCTTCTCGGCTACAGCCCGAGGAGAAGGCGAGGGCGCTGCCGAGCCCGAGGCAGGTCGCGACGGTCAACGGCGGCAAGCGGCGGAGGGTCCGAGGCCAGCGAGACATGGGCGCCCAAACTCCGCGGTCTGGGCGGCTATTCCACCTCGAATTGAATAATTTGGACGCCATCCCCGCTCAGCCGTGGCGCTGCCGGAAGGCGGCTCGCGCCCCGCTCTGGGCGAGCGAGGTGCGCAGCCCATCGGCCACGTGCTTGGCCCACCGCTGGACCTCGGGCTCGGGGAGCAGCGCCCAGGCCTCGGCGTGCTCGAGTTGCTTGCGCAGGAACTCGTCGAGAGCACCGGAGCGGGCTCTAGGCGTCGACCGTGCCAACGCGTGGAGCTTGCGCGCGACGGGTCCTTCGTCTCCGAAGCGAACGAGGAGCTTGCGGCCGAGCTCGCCGAGCTCGCGGGTATGGACACCGACCATGTAGGCCGCGAGGACTCCCCGCTCGATGTCATTGCCGACCCACTCGAGCAGGGTGTCGACACCGACATGGTGGAGCAACCCGGCAGATGCGAGGGGCCTCGCCACGAATTCACAGGGCTTGCGCTCCAGCATGGGCCGCGCCAGTCGCTCCCAGAGCGCAGAGCCATCGCGACGCGCGGACAGCTGAGTCAAGACCGCGTTGGCCATCGCGATGTTGGCTCCCGAGCCGTCCGAGACGGCCAGGGCGGCCAGCAGCGCTTCGATGACGGCATCATCTTGTTTCGCGTCCCACAGCGCCATGACGGTACGGCGCCATGAGCGTTGCCCGACCATGACGATGCGCTCGTTGGTCCAGTGAAGGGCACCCCGAGCGAGCACGGCGATGAGTCGTTGGTGCTCGGTCTCGGGTAGCGCGTGCTCGAGCAGCGCCGCTCCGATCATGACGACCGCAGGGGCGAACGTAGGTCGAGTCGTCAGCTCCTCGAGCAGCGCGACGACTTCCGCAGGAGGAACTGCATCGAGCCAGCGTTCGCTCCGCAACGGCTCGAGCAACCATGGATCGATGTCTGCCTCTCGTGCGACGTCGCGCAGCAGCTGCAAGCTCGCGAGCGATGCGTCGAGTCGCGGAAGCACCGACGCGGCAACCGTGGCCAGCTCGGGCTCGCCGGAGTGTGTCTTCAACCATCGAATGACAGCCTCGGCGTCGTGGCGGGCCCATCCTTCCAGATATCGCGCCAGCACCACGAGGTTCTTGCTCGTACGCGCCGAAGCCTCGATTTCGGTGAGGAATCGTCGCTCGACGTCCAGCTCGCCGAGCTTGGCCGCAAACGGGCCCTTGCGCCTGGCCGCCTCGGACGCCAGCCAGGGCAGCTCTGCGAGCAGGAGGTCTGGAGCGGCGAGTGCCTCGACGACGAGCTCCTCATCTCGCGAGGCCTCGTACGCTGGCCTCTCGTCTTCATTGGTGATCTTCCATGGGCCGGGGTGCCAGCGCCCCACGTGCTCGAGCAGGCGCTCGCGGAACGAGATCGGCTCGAGCGCTCGGGCTAGCGCGTCGATGGCCGCGATGGTCTCGGGGAATGACTCCAGCT
>JBFIJN010000360.1:0-9330 GCA_041600735.1 Nannocystaceae bacterium | reverse complement strand
AGTGCCCGAGGCGCGGGTGCTGGTGGCCCACGGGCAGATGCCGGGGGAGCTGCTCGAGCAGACCATGGTCGACTTCGTGGAGCACCGCGCCGACGTGCTGGTCTCGACCACGATCATCGAGAGCGGGCTCGATATTCCGCGCGCCAACACCATGTTCATCGCGCGCGCCGACTCGTTCGGCCTGTCGCAGCTCTATCAGCTGCGCGGGCGCATCGGTCGCTCGCGGCTGCGCGCCTACTGCTACTTGATGGTCGGCGCGCTCGAGAAGCTGACGCCCGAGTCGCGACGACGCCTCGAGGCGATCCAAAAGTACGCCGAGCTGGGCTCTGGATTTCACGTGGCGAGCCAGGACCTCGAGATCCGCGGGGCCGGGGAGATCCTCGGCGGGCGCCAGAGCGGGCAGATCCAAGCGATCGGCTTCGAGGCCTACTCGCGGCTGCTGCAAGAGGCGGTGGGCGAGCTCCGCGGCCGGCCCATCGTCCATGAGACCGATCCCGAGCTGGTGTTCGACGTGGCGGCATTCCTGCCCGACACCTACGTGGAAGACACGGGGCAGCGCTTGGACCTCTATCGTCGGCTGTCCTCGGCGCGCGACATCGACGGGGTGAGCGCGGTGATGGAGGAAATTCGCGATCGCTTCGGCGATCCACCGATGGAGGCGGTGCACCTCGGCTACGTGATGGCGTGCAAGAGCTATGGCCGCGCGCTGCGGGCGTTGGCGCTCGAGCTGCGCGGCGATCGCTTCAGCATCCGGCTGGGCCCCGATACTCCGCTGCCGAGCGACGTGGCGACGACCCTCCACCGCCACACCGAGGGGCGCTTGCGCCTGCAGGGTGCGGACCGCATTGCGGTGCGGGTGCCGGCGGCCGCGGGTCGCCGCCGCGAGCCGCAGCTACGGGCGTGCCAAGAGGCGCTCGCCGAGCTCGCAACCTACGCCAAGGTGGCGTGAGGCCCCGCGCTCGTGCCATGGTTGCCGCTCCCATGGAGCTTCACGCGTCGGAGGCGCTCGTCGCCGAGCACGGGGCCAATGGGCTGCGTAGCGGGCTGCTTGGATGGATCGGCCCTCGTCACGCGTCGAGGGTTCGACGAGCCGCAGTGCGTGCTCGGGAATGTCCCGCCCGGCGGTCGCCGCTCCGTGGAGACCCATGAACGCCCCTAGTCTCCCCGCAGGCTTCCCCAATCACACCCCGGCGCCGCCCCGCCGGCGCGGCGGACCCTCGCGAGGGCTTCGCATCACGCTCATCGTGCTGGTGTGCTTGTTCGTGGTCGGCGTACTGGGCGCGGTGGGCACGGTCGTGGGGGTGTTCTGGTACTACGGTCGCGACCTCGAGGCACTCGACGAGCAGCAGCTGAAGAACTACCGACCTCCGCAGATCACTCGCATCGTGGCGCGCGACGGTCGGCTCATCGGCGAGGTGTTCACCGAGCGGCGCACGTTCATCGACTACGAGCAGATCCCGAGCCACGTGGAGAATGCGTTCTTGGCCGCCGAGGACGCCGATTTCCATCACCACGAGGGCATGGACTACATGGGGATGGCGCGCGCGCTCGTCACCAATGTGCGTGCGGGCGAGATCAAGCAGGGCGCGTCGACCATCACGCAGCAGGTGGTGAAGAACTTCATGCTCTCACCCGAGCGCAGCTTCGAGCGCAAGGTACAGGAGCTGATCTTGGCGCGAAGGCTCGAGCAGTCGCTCACCAAGGCCGAGATCCTCGAGCTCTATCTCAATGAGATCTATCTGGGCCACGGGCGCTACGGGATCGAGGAGGCGAGCCGCTATTACTTCGGCAAGAGCGTGCGCGACATCGACATTGGGCAGGCCGCGATGCTGGCCACGCTGCCCAAGGCGCCGGGCCGCGACTCGCCCTACAAGAGCCCGCAGCGGGCCAAGGAGCGCCAGATCTACGTGCTGCGGCAGATGGTCGAGCACGGCTTCCTGGCCGCGGCCGATGCCAAGCCCCACGTCGAGGCCAAGCTCACCGATATCGTGCTCGCCAAGCCGCAAGAGGCGGCCAAGGTCGAGCCGGGCGGCGAGGAGTTCGTCGACGAGGCCAAGCGGCGCCTGATCGAGCGCTTCGGCGAAGAAGAGCTGCTGCGCATGGGCGCAACGGTGCGCACCAGCGTGGACCTCGACGTGCAACGCCAGGCCCGCGAGGGGCTGCGCAAGGCGCTGGTCGAGCTCGACACGCGTCAGCACCACGGGCGCGAGCTGACCCCCGCCAACAAGAAGACGCTCGAGAAGGCGCGCAAGGTGGCGGGCCCGCTGCGCGTGGGCGAGCGCTATCCATTGATCGTGCGGGAGGGGTCCGACGCGGCCGACTTGGTCGCGGGGACGATCGGCGACACGCCCGCGACGTTGCGCGTGGGCGAGCGCTTTCGCGACGCGGAGAAGTCGTTGGCGCAGCAGTTCCCCGCGGGCGCGGTGGTGCAGGTGTTCGTGACCCGGCTCGAGGGCGAAGACCTCGCCCCGGGCTCGGTCGAGGCCGAGATCCGCGGCCCAGAGGCGGCGGTGGTGGTGGCCGACGCCGAGTCGGGCGATGTGCTCGCGATGATCGGCGGCTACGACTACCAGCTGTCCCAGCTCGATCGCGTCACGCAGGCCAAGCGCCAGCCGGGCTCCGCGTTCAAGCCGTTCATCTACGGGGCCGCGATCGCCAGTCGCCAGCTGACGGCCGCGTCGCTGATCTCGGACTCGCCCGAGATCTACGACAAGTGGAAGCCCACGAACTACGAGCGCGACGTGTACCGCGGTGACATTCGCATGCGCCACGCGCTGACCAACTCGGTCAACACGGTGGCGATCAAGCTGCTCGATCGGGTCGGGTTCCCGGCGACGCATGCCTTCGCCCACGCGGCGGGCATCGAGAGCGAGCTGCCGCCCCACCTGTCGCTGGCGCTCGGCACCACCGAGGTCTACCCGTACGAGATGATGCGGGCGTACATGACGCTGGCGCGCGGCGGCTCGCGGATCGAGCCGCGCATCATCCTCGAGGTGCAGGTCCGCGGGCAGACCGTGTGGGCCCCGCAGATCGAGCCCGAGGCCGTGCTCGGAGAGGACGTGGTGTTCATCGTCACCAGCATGATGCAGAGCGTGGTGCAGTCGGGGACGGGGGCGAAGGCCAAGGCGCTGGGGCGACCCGTGGCGGGCAAGACCGGCACCTCGGCGAGCGCCCAAGATGCATGGTTCGCCGGCTTCACCCCGCAGCGCGTGGCGGTGGCTTGGGTGGGCTTCGATCGCCCGCGCCCGCTGGGCAAGGGCGAGACGGGCGGGCGCTCGGCCATCCCGGTGTGGCTCGCGGCCATGAAGGCGGCGCAGCCCGAGGCGATCGTGGGGTTCGTGCCCCCGCCGAGCGTCAGCGTGCGACGCATCGATGCCGCGTCGGGCTTGCTCGCGCCGACCTCTCCTCCGCTCGATCCCGAGACGGGCGCTCCGCTGCCGCTGGGCGAGACGCTCGACGAGTACTTCTTGCAAGGCACGGAGCCCGTCGACGAGGCCACCCCCGCTGCGCTCCCGCCGGGAGACGTGCTGCTCGAGCTCTACGGCGACGGCGACGGTGTCGATGCCACGCCCGCGTCGCAGGCCGCGGCACCGCTCGACGTGCTGCTCGATGGCGACGCGGAGCTGGCCGAGGACGACGAGAGCCCCTCGTTCGCGGGGTTGCCGTCGCTCGATGACGACTCGCTGCGCGGCCAGTGAGCGGCAGCGGCCAGCGAGCGGCAGCGGCCAGCGAGCGTCAGCCGCCGGTCATGCCGACCGGCTCGGTGCCCTCGATCTCCACGAGCGTGCCCGGCGAGACGCGGGTCTGCTCTTCGAGGATCTCGGGCAGCCGGGCCTGGACCAGCGCGGGGTCGAAGGCCTCGAAGTCGACACCGTCGAAGAAGCGATCGTAGGTCTTCGAGACCAGCAGCTCCTTGGGGAAGTCCTCGCGGTGGGCCACGTTGAGCGGCCGGCCTTCGCCCTCGATGTTGCTGAGATCGAGCTCCACGACGACCGTGTCGGGCGCGGCCAGCTCGAACTGTGTGAACTCGCCGTCGTCGAGCTGAGCCCCGCCACGCATGTAGATCGTGGCGCCCTGCACCGCGGGGTTGCTCGGGGTCTGGTGGCGAGTCTCGTCCACGCTATCGTCGACCACCGGGGTCTCGTAGGCCGCGTAGGTGACCCGCAGACCGCAGTAGTCGCCCTCGCTGACCCGATTGCCAGCGACGGTGAGCGTGGCCAGATCCTCGTCCTTGATGTCCTCGGGGCACGGGCCCCAGAACATGTTGAGCTCGCGCTCGCTGCCGTTGCAGGCCACCAGCGTGACGGCGCTGATCGTCACGTAGGCCTCGAGCAGCGTGACCGTCCAGCCCTCGCTGTTGTCGAACACCCGCGGCATGTCGACCGCGCCGCGCCCGGGGAACGAGCCATTCTCGGGTGTCGCATGGTGCGTCGTGAACACGAACACCGTTGCGCCGCCGTCCTCGAAGCGATCGAGTGCGTTGCATCCGGCCGTGAGCAGCACGAGTGCCGTCGCGGCGGCCCCCATCCCCCGTGAGCTCGAACGTGTGGTTTCCACGGAGCACGCACGGTACCAAAAAGCTCGGCGCTCGCTCAACGAAGGAGGGGAGGGGATGCGATCGTGAGCGGTGGTGATCTGCACGGGCGTGGGCCTCCATTACGCTTGCGGCAGGGATAGAGTTGGATCCCGACAGAGCATGCGCGGGCGCGGAGCGGTGGGGTGCACCTTCGTTGTTTCTCTCACGTGCGGGTGGACCGGGTGGGTGGTCCAAGGTGGGCAGCCGCACTTGGCGACCTGGGACGCGGCGGTGACTCCGGTGATTCGCTTGGCGCCGAGACCCGCTCCGAGCGCGGCCCTGGGGCTCTACACCGCCATTACGGAGATTTCGCGCGGAAGGATTTTCTTCCCGCGAGGGTGGTTGGGCGGTGCTAGCGTATGGGCATGGCGCGCATCCCCGTGGCCGAGTTCCGGGTTCAGACCCAGGGGCCGGGCCTCGTTCGAGTGACCGCCAGCGCGCCTGCGCGCGAGGGTGGCGGCGATGTCGTCGAGTGGGCTCGGCAATCCAAGGTGGCTCCCTGGACGTTCGTGACCGCGGGCACCAGCCTGGCGGCTGTCGGGGCCTTGGGAGCGCTCTTGCTCACCCCGGGGTTCCTCGGGATCGTGATCTTGGGCGGCATGTTCACCCTCGGCGGTGGGCTGGCGTTCCTGGGGCTGTTGAAGCGCAAGGGCCGCGTCGACGAGCCCAAGGCGCTGCCCCCCGCGTCGTCCTCGACCGTGATCGCCGAGCGGGCCCGTCGGGTGCAGACCTTGCTCGAGCAGGGCGGCGACCACACATTCGAGCGGCTGATGGCCCAGCTGCGCTGGACCGAGTCGGCCTTGCTCGAGGCCCTGCTCGCAATGAAGGATTCTGGCCAGGTGATCGAAGATCTCGACCTCGACACCGGCGAGTGGATCTACCGCGCTGCGGTCAGCGACTACGGGACGACGGGACCTGGAGGCGGGATGACCCTCGCGGATCGACGCGCGCAGGGGCCCCGCACGGAGGCACAGCACCGATGAAGGACAAGAACGTAGCCGCGATCCTAGCCCTCTTCCTGGGAATCATGGGCGTCCACAAGTTCTACTTGGGGCGCATCGGTTCGGGGATCCTGTACCTCGTCTTCAGTTTCACGTTCCTTCCGGCCGTGCTCGGCGTCATCGACTTCTTCGTGCTCGCGCTGATGGACAAGGACGAATTCGACCGGCGCTTCAACGGCTCGCACATGCTGCCCCCGCCGCTGGTGGTGAACATGCTGCCGCCGCCGGGATACGGCTATGGTGGCGGCTATGGTCCCAGCTACGGGCCTGGCTACGGGCCTTCGCCCTACGGTCAGCCCGCGCCGATGCCCAGCCCGCAGCCGAGCCCGGCCAGCAGTCGCAACGTGGATCAGCTGAAGCTCGAGCTCGAGAAGCTCAACGAGCTGCGGATCTCCGGCCTGCTCAGCGAAGAAGAGTTTGCGCAGCAAAAGGCGCGGCTGCTGGGCACGATGTAGATCGTCGGCGTGCTGTTCTCGCGACAGGGACCAGGGGCGGGCTATGAGCGGCTCGTCGTGGTGCAGCGCCCGCGGCTGGGGCTGCGGGCGATCATCGCGGTGCACGCGACGCGGCGCGGCCCCGCGTTCGGAGGGATCCGTCGCAAGCGCTACGCGAACGAGGCCGCGGCGCTCGCCGACGCGCTCGCGCTCGCCGAGGCGATGAGCCACAAGTGTGCGCTGGCCGGGCTGCCCGCCGGCGGCGCGAAGACGGTGGTGCTGCGGCCGGAGCTCGGCGATCTCGTGAATTGGGAGGCCGCGTATGAAGCGTTGGGCCACGAGATCTCGGCGCTGCATGGCGCCTACGTGTGCGGGCCCGACATCGGCACGGGGGAGGCCGAGCTGGCCGCGGTGCGGCGTACCTGTGCGTTCGTGAATCCGGCCGACAACGACGCGGGAGCCTCGACGGCGGCCGGCGTGCACGCGGGGCTACGGGCGGTGTGGGACGCGATCGGCTCGCCGTCGACGGGGCCGCGCACGGTGGCGATCCAGGGGCTCGGTGCGGTGGGTCGAGCCCTCGCGCTCGCGCTCGTGCGCGAGGGCGTGACGGTGATCGGGGCCGACCTCGAGGCCGCCGCGTGTCGAGCGGCCGCGGAGCAAGGGGTGCGGATCGTGGAGCCCGGAGTCCTGCTGGCGCAGCCGTGCGACGTGATCATGCCGTGCGCGGGCGGGCACGTGCTCGACGCGGCGACGATCGACGCGCTGCGCTGCCGGGCGGTGTGCGGCTCGGCCAACAATCAGCTCGCGACACCCGCGGACGCGGCGCGGCTGCACGCGCGGGGCATCGTGCATGCGCCCGGCGTGGTGGTGAGCGCGGGCGCGGTGATCGAAGGCGTGCTGACGGTGCAGCAGGGGCGTGACGCCGCGGTGCGGGCCCGCGTGCGCGAGGCGATCGAGGCGATCGAGGGCACGCTGCGCGGGCTGCTCGACCAAGCCCGGAAGCAGGATCTGCCGCCCACCGTGGTCGCACGCGCGCGGGCCGAGCAGCTCCTCGAAGAGTGACCGCGAGGATCGGGGTGGGCCACGCGGCTTGACCCCGCGCAGGGCGGTCGTCAGGCTGCGCGGGTGCGCCGTCGAACCCTGCTGAGAGGAAGCGCGAGCGTCGTGGCGGCGTGCGTGGCTGGTTGTCACCGCGCCGCGCAGCCGAGCGCGCCGTCGGTCGATCCCGGCGCGAGGGTGGGCGGTCCAACCGAAGAAGACGATCCGTGGGCCGCGCTCGCGGGATCGTGTGAAGGCATCGCGCCGCCCGACGCCGCCGAGCGGGCGGGTCACCGCGAGCGTCTGCAGCGGGTGCTGCACGACGCCGGCTGCGATGCGCTCATCGTCGAGCCGGGGGCCACCATGCAGTATCTCGCGGGCGTGCACTGGGGTCGCAGCGAGCGTCCGTTCTTGTTGGTGCTCGCGCGCACGGGCGAGCCGCTGTGGGTCGTGCCCGCGTTCGAGGAGCGGACCGCTCGCGAGCAGCTGCCCGCTGCGGTGCTCCGCGGGTGGCGGGAGCACGAGAGCCCCTACTCACTGCTCGCGGCCGGCCTGGCCGAGCGCGGGCTGGACGCGGGGCGCGTGGCCGTGGACCCGCAGCTGCGCAACTTCGTGGTCGAGGGCCTGCGGGGCGCGCTGGGCCCGGGGCGGGTGGTCGACGGAGCTGGGCACGTGGAAGCGGTGCGCATGCGCAAGCACCCGGCGGAGCTCGAGCGGCTGCGCCGCGCCAACGAGGTGACCAAGGCGGCGCTTCGCTTGGTGGCCGAGACGGCGGTGCGCGAGGGCATGCGGCAATCCGAGCTGGCCGAGCATGTGCGTCGAGCGCAGGAGCGGGCCGGGCTCGCGGATGTCTGGGTGCTGGCGCTGTTCGGGCCCAACGCGGCGTTTCCCCACGGCACGGCGGAGGATCGCGCGCTGCGGTCCGGTGATCTCGTGCTCGTCGACACCGGGGGCTCGCTGCACGGCTATCGCTCCGACATTACGCGGACCTGGGCGCTGGGGACCGCCTCGGAGCCCGCACGAAGGGCGTGGGGGGCGGTGGCACGAGCGCAGCGGGCCGCGCTCGCGGCCATTCGACCGGGGGTGCGCTGCGGCGATGTCGATGCGGCGGCGCGCGCCGTGATCGAGGCCGAGGGCTTCGGTCGCGACTATCACCGCTTCACGCATCGCTTGGGACACGGCATCGGGCTCGAGGTGCACGAGTCGCCCTACTTGGTCGCGGGGTCGTCGCGCATCCTCGAGCCGGGGATGACCATGTCCAACGAGCCGGGGATCTACGAGCCCGGGGTGCTGGGCGTGCGCATCGAAGACATCGTGGCCGTGACCGACGATGGCTGCGAGGTGTTCGGTCCGAGCGTGGAGAGCCTGGACCAGCCGTTTGGGGCGGCCTGAGCCGCGGCTACCCGCAGTCGACCATGCAGTCCATCTGCGCTTCGTCGACGCACTGGCCGTCCCACTCGTTGTCGCAGCAGAACGGATCGAAGGCGCACACGCAGTCCTCGACCATCATGTCGCCGCAGCCGGGGCTCATCGAGGGCAGGCAGCACGGCGACAGCGGATCGACGCCCTCACACATGATCCCGCAGGCGGTGACGGCGATCTGGATGCACTCGTCGTTCCACGGGAACAAGCAGCAGCCACCGTTGATCATGCAGGTGCAGTCGGTGACGGCCGGGTCCTCGCAGCCGGGTGCGGGCTGGGGCATGCAGCAGTCGCCCATGTTGGGGGGCGGCAGCCCGCACTCGTCGCCGCAGGCGTACTGCGCTTCGCTCACGCACAGGCCGTCCCACTCGTTGTTGCAGCAGTAGGGATCGAGGTCGCAGACGCACTCTTGCACGGGGGGCTCGTCGCAGCCGGGGGTGCCGTTGGCCGTGCAGCAGTCGCCGCCGGGCACCACGTTGCACTGGAGCCCGCAGGCGCGCTGCGCCGCGTCGACGCACTGGCCGTCCCACTCGTTGGCGCAGCAGAACTCATCGAGGGCACACACGCAGGCCTCGAGCTCGGGATCCTCGGCGCACCCGGGCTGGTTGGAGGGCTCGCAGCACACGTCCATGGGGCCGCCGGTGGAGCCGCTGGTGGTGCCGTCGCCGGTGGCGGGATCACAGCCACCGCATTGGTCGGCCAGCTCCACGCACGTGACGTCCCAGGCGAATGCGCAGCATGACGCCTCTTGCTTGCACACGCAGGCGGCGACCTCATTGTCCCCGCAGCCGGCCTCGGGGTGGGCGGCGCAGCAGTCCATCGGATCGCCGCCGTGGTCGGTGCCATCGAGGCCGCCGCT
>JBFIJN010000359.1:0-9364 GCA_041600735.1 Nannocystaceae bacterium | reverse complement strand
GTGATGCTGGGCCTGCTCGAGCAGCTCGTCGGCCGAGCGCGCGGGCGGGGGACGGCGACTCGGAGTCACGGGTCGGGCCGAGCTCTCGGTGTCGTTGGGTGCGGTCTCGGACGACGTGCTCGCCTCGCTGTCGGTGGTCGGAGCGGTCTCGATCTCGGTCGCGGTCTCGATCTCGGTCTCGGTCTCGTCCGGCACGCGCGCGGGCATGGTCTCGCGCGGGGTCGCGCGCACGCTCGGGCCCGTCCGCTCGACCGCATGACCACCCGCGGCGTCGTCCTCGGCGATCGACGGCGCCATCGACCTCGATCCCTCGGCTTGGTCGCCGAGCAGCCCGGAGCGTGGCAGCAGCCACCACCCCAGCAGCACGGCGGCGGCCAACGCCAGCGCCACGCCCACGAGCACGCCCACGCGCGAGCGCGAGGGGAGGGCACGCGGCGGGGGAGCATCGCTCGGCGCCTTGGCGAAGCCGGCCAGCGCGGCGGCGATGATGTCCGCATCGTCGCGCTCGCCGGGCAGCGGATCTTCACCCAGGTGCTCGAGCAGGCGCGAGAGCTCGGCGTCGTCGCTCATGATGCCGCTCCTCCTCGGCGGACGCCGATCGCTTGGTCGCGCGCCACGAGCTTGCGCAGCGTCGCGCCGCCCAAGCGCAGACGACCCTTGATGGTGTTGGGGCTGACCTCGGCCATCTCGGCGATCTCGTCCAGCGCATACCCGAGGCCGTGGTGCAGCACGATCGCGCTGCGCTGCGCCTCGGGCAGCTGGTCGAGATAGCATCGCAGATCGCGGGGCAGCGAATCGAGCAGGCCCTCGGGGACCGCGGGCGCGGCCAGGGTGGGGGCCTCGTCCACGACCGGATCCGCCTTGCGACGCTCGCGGGCCAGGTGGCGCAGCGTGGTGCGGGCGGCGATGCGCGCGGACCATGCATCGAGGCTGGCCTCGGCGCGGTAGCTGTGTGCGCTGCGGAGCACCTCGATCAACGACAGCTGCGCAGCATCGTCGGCATCGGCCGCGTTGCGGGCGAGCGCGCGGGCCACCTGACGCACGCGCCGCAGCACGCGCCCGGCGAGCCACGCCTGCGCCCGAGCGTCGCCCGCGGCGGCTCGCCGCACGGTCTCGGCCTCGAGCGACACCGGATCGGCGACGGTCATGGGCGCAGCCCCGCTCGAGACCGGCCTCCAGGGGGCCCGCCCCCGGTCCATCGGCCGAAGCACGCTCGCGGCTTGCACGATCGCTCCGTGGCGTGCAGGTGAGAAGCTGGGGTCAATTTTTCTTTGGCCGCCACAAGAAGGAGAAAGCCACACTCAGCTCGGCGAAGCCGCGCACGAGGTGTGGCGTGAGCACCACGCGACGCTGCGGATCCTCGACCGCGTAGGTCGCGCGAGTCGTCATCGCCTCGACCCCCACGCGCAGCCCCACGCGCAGCGGCTGGATCGGCGAAGCGCCCACGCCGAGGCCCAGCGCCCCCGACGAGAACACCCGCCAGCGATCGCCCGCGGCCGCCAGCGCGCTGCGGTCATCGGTGTGGCGGCGGATCGGATCGACGGTGGCACGCCCCGCCAGCTCCACGTCCCAGCGAGGCGCGACGCCGAAGCGATAGCCGCCTTCGAGCGAGATCGGGTGGCGCAGCAGCTCGAAGCGCACCGCCGGCTCGTCGACCACCAGCGGCAGCACCAAGTCGTAGCGCACGCCCAGGAAGGCGCCGGGCGTGATGCGCCAGGCCACGCCGAGCGCCAGCCCGTGGCTGAGCAGCGGCGCCCGCGAGAAGCTCTGGCCGGCGTAGGCCAGCGAGACCGCCATGCGCGGGAAGCCGGGGGGCGCAGCCTCGATCGGAGGAGGCGTGATCGCGGGCTCGGGCGGCGACGGGCGCGGCTCGGGCGGTGGCTCCGGCTCTGGTTCTGGCTCTGGCTCTGGCTCGAGCGACGCAGGCGGTTGCTCCTCGAGCGTCGTCGGATCGAGCTCGGCCAGCCCGGTCACGGGCCCTTCGATCGACTCTGCGACCACGCTCGAGGCGATGATGGCCAGGGACTCGTGAGCGGCCGCCACCGCACCGTCCACGATGGGCACACGGCGGCCGAGCATGCGCTCGGCTCGGGTCTCGAACACGAAGATCGCGAAGCTGTCCGGTCCGCGCAGATCGAGCCAGATCACCGCATCGGCCATGCGCTCGTCGGCGCGCCGACGCGATTGCTCGATCAGCGTCGAGGGATCGATGCGTGCAGGATCGTAGCGCACGACGTGGATGGTGGCTCGATCATCGGGAGTGGCCGCGCGGATCAGGGCCACCAGCCGCTCATCCGCATCGTCATCGGGCAGATCGGGGGCCATCAGCACCACGCCCGGCACCTCGTCGGACGGCGTGGTCGCGGGGCTCGTCACATGCAGTGACGTGAGCAGCATGCCCAGTACGATTCCTTGCGGCACTGAGTGTAGGGCCCCCCGAGGGGGGCGACCCTAACACGTCAACGGTCGCATCGCGCGACCATGCTCACCGCGACCATGCTCACCGCGACCATGCTCACCCGCAGGTCACGCTCGAGCCGTTCTGAGCCGGTACCGAGCCACCGTCACAGGTGACCGCGCACGTGGCTCCCAGGACGCAATTGTCGACCACGCAGCCCGTCTCGGGGCAGGTCACCGCGCACGTGGTCGCGCCGGCGCAGTCGACCTGACAGCTCGCCGCGTCCGCGCACTCCACCGCGCAGAGCACCCCGTCCGCGCACTGCATGTCGCACGACGACTGGGCCTCGCAGTGCATGTCGCAGCTGGTCTCGTCCTCGCAGACCAGCTCGCACGTGTCTCCGGCTCCGCACACGCACGAGTCCCCGACGCACGCCGACTCGCCCGTGGTGGCGCTGGCGGTCTCGTCGGTCGAGTCTCCGCCGGTCGAGTCCGCTGCGGTTCCGGCCGTTCCCGCGCTCGTGCCTGCCGTGGTCGAGCCTTCTCCGCTCGTCTCACCACCCGTCGCCGGCCCATCGGTCTCGCTCCCGCTGGTCGTCGCGCCATCGTTGGCCGAGTCATTGCCCTGCGTGTTGCTCCCGCTGTCCCCGTCGTCATCGGAGGTGATGATGCACGCGGACGAGCCCATGCTGGCGGCGAGCAGGAGGAAGGAGAGGAGGCCACTCATCGGAGTCTTCATGCCCTCCCCGTGGATCCCGAGGGACGGTGCGGGTCAATCGAATCGTGGGTCGGCCTGCGGCAAAATGATCCGCGGGTCTCGGGCTTGACGATGGCGGGGGGGACCGGTAGCTAGAGATTGTCGCTCCAGGTGCGTGCTGGGGTCGCGACGCGCTCATGAGCCTGCCTCCCGAACCCGAGTACGCGCTCGAGTCCAACGACCACAATCAGCTCGTTCGGGTCGGCGCGGTTGTTACCTACACGCTGGTTCGCACCAACATCGTGGTCGTCGGAGACGGCCGCGTCGCCGACATTCCCACCACGTTCGACGCGATCGGCGAAGAGTATGCGACGGGGCATCCCTACACGCAGGATCCCGTGGTCGCCCCGAGGGCCCACTTCATGGTGTTCGCCGAGGCGGCATACGAGCTGCGCCGAGTCGCCGAGCCCACGGGGTTCCAGCCGTCGACCGAGCGGCACTCGGTCAGCATCGAGTGGAAACTGCCCGGGACCCACATGGTGAAGTGCTTCGTCGACGTGCCCGAGCCCTGGGCCAACGGACGCAAGCGCCGGTTCGTCGCCAGCCGCGAGCAGACTGTCATTACCCCTGAAAAGGACAACGAAGATCTGGAGCGGTACTTCCACTGGATCGACGGGCTGGGAATACGCTCTCCCGCGTGGGAGCGGCTCATCACCACGCCCGAGCAACACGCAGTCGAGCTCTTTCGGACCCTCGAGGCCTATGACGCGGTCGAGCGCAGCCACCCCACCCGATTGCCCGATCCCAAGGAAGCCTTCGAGCAGATGCGCCAGCGCATGCTCCAGCTCGGCAATGCGCTATACGACCTGTTGATACCGCTCAGCGGACAAATGTCCCGTCGTTACTCCGTGCATGCGGTCCACGCCGCCGCGGTTCAAAACGTCGAACTTCACCTATTCATCGCGATCGGCGCGGCGCCGCGGGTCGACCGCTTCGAGGTCTTCGGCGCACCGGCGCGGGGAGGCCCGGGCTCACTCACCAAGCTCCACCACGTCAACATCGTCGACTGGACCGACGCCAGCGGCAAAGCCTACCGGGGCACGTACTCGGGGATTCACCACGACAAGGGGCAGGCGATCGTGATGGCCCTCCACCACTGGAGGAGCGCCAACGACTATCCGGAGGGCACTATCAGGTTCGGGCTGCCGCCTCCGTTCGTCGAGGCACTGCTCGCCGCCAAGCAACGAGACTCGCTCACCGCCTCCGACATCGCCGGTCTGAAGTCGTCGTTGGGGCTCGATCTGGCGAGTGCCATCTCCGGCGATTCACTGGTGGGGTCGTTCGAGACCGGCGGTGACATCGACGTCGCGGCCGCGCTCGACAAGGTTGCCTTCGCCGCCGGTATGCTCGCCCTGGTGTCGGCCTTGGCCGCGCCGATCCCCGGGTCGCGGGCGGTCGCGGGCCTCGTGTGGGCGTCGATGGTGGCGGGCACCGCATCATCGACGATTCGCATCGTAGGTCGCCACCACGAGGGAATCACCGACTGGAAGGCCGACACCCTCGATGGCTTGAGCATCCTCGGCAACCTGTTGATGGTCCCGGGGGCCAAGGAAGCCTGGCGTCGGGGCTCGCAGGTGATGCTGCGTGAGGTGGCCGTGCTCGGGGTCGGCAAGGGGGTGCTGCGACGCACGCTCATCGGTCAGATCTCCGTCGATCTCGTGCAGGGCGTCCTCGTCGCGGCCGGGGAGATCCAGGAGCTGCGGCTGCTGCTCGCGGACCCCACGAAGGACCCCGTCGAGCGGGTGAAGCTCGCCCTCGCCGCGCTTGGGCGCATGGCAGCCACGGGAGCGCTCGTCACCGTGAGCGTCCACGGCAACCTCGTCGACGTCGCTTCACTCGAGGGGCCGGGCGGCGCGCTCATGCGGGACAACGCCAAGCGCTGGCGCATCGAGGATGGCGACGAGATCGACCTCCTCGATGGACCCGGCACGCCGGGCCACACTCGCGACGGCCACCATCGCGGCAGGGCCAACGTGGACCCGCCCGCCACGCCCCCCATGCTCGTGAGGCGCCCTCGGCTGACGCCCGAGGCCGAGCTCAAGCTAGGCACGCTAGACGACGCCCAGCGCGCCAAGGCGATGCGAATGCTGGATGCGGACGAGCAGTGCGCCAACTTGCTGTTTCATCGCTTCGGCACGGACGCGTTGGACGCCGTCGATGCGTTCGAGTCCGTGTGGACCCGCTGGCGCGCGTTGGGGTATCCAGAGGACATGCTGCGCACCTATGCCAAGCACACGGGGACCGACGGGATCAGGTACTTCGCCCGCGTCCCGGGCGCGGATGGCGGCCGTGAGCTCCTCAACGGCGCGTGGGCGGCACGGCAGGAAGAGGACTTCCACTCGATCTGCCCGGACGCCGGGCACAGCGTGGCACGGCACGGAGCGCATGTGCCCGCGGCGCGCGGGGAGAAGCTGGAGCTGCGGGTGAAGACGGGCATTGCACCGGATGGGCTGCCGTCGATGACGAAGCGGAGCTCGAAGTTCTCGAGTTTCAACGATTGGCTCGAGGCCTATGACAGCGCCTATATCACGCTGAAGGAGCAATTCGGGCTTGATAGGAACATGGGTCCTATCGTGGCAAGCAATGGGAAGCGGTACCCGAAAGCGGGGGGATACATCAAGATGAGAGATCTCGATAATCCAACCAAGGAGATCACTCGACCTCTCGGCGAAGGCTACGAGGGCATCGCAGACGGCACCCAGTCAACTATTACGCTGCCGCGTCCTGATGGAAGCCCAAGGACCGGTATTGTCTTCCCCACAACCGTGCGCATACCCCACGCCGACATCGAGTTCGTTCGAGTGACTCTGGGTTGGACGGGGCGGGAGTGGATTATAATGCAACTATTCCCAGCGAAGCTTCCGTCGCCTGGTACGAATATTGGGCTGTCCAAGGATACGGTTGACACAGGAAAGGATACGATACTCTGATGACAGCGAAACTGAGATTGTCCATCGGATTTACCTCTCGGTACGGCAACATACTCCTCAGTACCTTAGATCTGAAGAAGGACGCTGACTATTTTACGGTTACTGCGGACAATGTTGCTCGGTATCTGGATGGGTCCATTGTAAATGTCGAGGACGAGGCAAGAGAGGCTGGGGAGTTTGCGTTCATTCGTCCAATGCTGGAATTCTTGATCGCTTCGACTCGCTCGGAGATCCAGGCTCTGAGGATCGGGTCCGTCCAGGACTGGGGAGACCTCACTCTTTCCGGCGCCGTTCTCGGGGGGATGTTGGACGAAGAGTGGATGCTCGTCTTCGAGTATGCCCGGCAGAAGTTGTTCGGCCTCGACTCACCGATGACCGAGGACGAGAAGCGGAAGGTCAAGCAAGAGGTCACGATCATCGAGGAGTCCCTCGAAGACTTCCGGGCCCGCATGCGGGCGGAAGGTCGCATCGAGCCTCCGGCTTAGTTCAGCGAGGCACCGCGTATGATCGATCGCTTCACCCTCGAGCATGGCGGCGTTCGCTACGGCGTGTTCCCGCGGCGGGACATCGTGGTGATCGGCAACGAGCGAGCTGCGGAGCGGATTGCCACCGAGCTGCTGCGGACCCCGCGAGATCGAGCGAACATCCGCGATCTTCTAGAAGGGCAGCTCGGGGTTGGTCGCGTCGACCGCCCCAAGGACCTCTTCTTCGCGCTCGTGCGCGCTCTCGTGTCGGGACGGCTGCAGCTCATTCGTGCGGCGGATGCAGCTCGCCTCCTCGACGAGCCGCAGTACGAGCCGCTCATCGACCCCCTGCGGCCTGATCCCAGCGAACCGCTGCGGCCCGAGCGCCCCGTAACCCCGGTCGTTGATCCGCCGAGGCCGGCCCCACCCGAGCCGCCGCCACCTCCCGTCTTGCCGCCGCCGCTTCCTACGTGGCTGGCTTTCGAGATCGTCGACCAAGACGGCGCACCGCTGCTCGCGGAGTACTCCTGCACTGTCGCGGGCCAGTCCCACGCAGGGAAGATGCAGCCCAACGTCGTGCGACTCGACGATCTCCCGCCCTCCGAGGAGGCTCGGCTTCGGCTCGACGCGTTCCGCTATGCCACGCCGCGTCGCCCGGGCCCACCACGCGACACCGCGACCGGTGCCGACGTGACGATCGAGCACTTGGGAGATCCGCACATCCTGTCGATCCCGCTGGGTCGTCAGACCCGCATCGTGGTCGAGCTCGCCAAGGCCACCGTGTTCACGCTGGGCAGCTACGACCTCGACCACGAGCTGTTCGTCCCGGGGATGCTCAGCTACGACGAGGCGGCGGCCGAAGGGATCAGTGGCCTCGGCTGCCTCGCCCAGATGCTCGACTACGCCCGCGCTCACCCCGAGCGCTCGGTCCTCGTGGTGGGGCACACCGACACGGCTGGCAGCAAGTCCCACAACGAGGAGCTGTCCAAGCGTAGGGCCGAGCGAGTGCGGGCCCTGCTCGCTGCCGACATGGACGCGTGGATCGACGGGTGCCTCGCCGACGGCGAGCGCTCCGATCTCGCGGCGTATCTACGCTGGGCCGCTCAGCGCTTCGGCTGGGATTGTGACCCGGGGCGCGGCGACTCGCTGCCCCCGGCCGCGCTGGCCCGCTACCGCCAGCAGGCCGAGCCGACGCTGGGGATCACGGTCCGGCCCGATGCGAAGATCGGCGCTGACGACTGGCGCATCGGCTACGGTCTGCTCGACCTCGCCCTCTCCGAAGAGCTCGACCTCACCCTGCCCGAGCTCGCCGAGCTGCGGTCGGGCCTGCGCTGGGCCGAGCCTGCAACCATCGGCGTGGGTGAGCACTGGCCCATCGTCGACGTCGGACGCAATGATCTACGCAGTCCGACCAACCGCCGCACCGAGGTGTGCTTCCTCGTGCCCAACCGCATACCCGGAGGCGCCGAGGCCACCCCGGGGGCCAATCTGTACGGCCCTGACTCGCTGGTGTGGCTCGACTATATCGATCCCGAGCCGCGAACCGTGCTGCCGGTCTCGCTCGTGTCCACCGACGATCACCCGGTGCCATGCACTCCGCTCAAGCTCGTGAGCGAAGCGGGGCGGGTCCGCTACGGTCATCTCGACGAAGACGGCTACACGCTTCTCATCGACGTCCAGGTGGGAGCCTTCAACATCTACTACCTGGATCACGACGACATCCAGGCCAAGGTCTGGGCCGCGCGCTTCGACGTCGCGCAGCGCAATGCCGACGTCGATGCCGTGCGCCACGTGCTCGAGCTGCCGCCGCCCGTGCTCCAAGCCGTGGCGCGCGAGTACGGCGAGCGCTTCGCCGGGGGAGATCCCGAGGCGCTCCCGCGCCAGGCCCGGGCCCTCGCGGACAATCCAGGCCGCGAGATCGAGCTCGACTGGCTGCTGTGGCGCGCAGGCTGGCCGGACGAGGTGGAGTACGACCAACCCGGCATTCGACGGGACGCATGAGCGTGCGACGGATTCGAGCCAACGAAGTTGGACGAATCACTGATGCCCGCAGGGCGGGCATCAGATCCCCACCGCCGCTACGGGCAGTCACCCATGGCGCAGACCACCATGCCGGCGATCTCGCAGCAGTTGTCGCGGCACTCGCGGCAGGGGCAGGACAGGCAGCCGGTGGGGGTGAAGGACTCGCACACGCCATCGCTGCACAGTTCGTCGAGCTCGCAGACGGTGTCGCAGTCGCCACAGTGCTGGGCGTCGGTCGCGAAGTCGACACATAGCGGACCGCACATGCTGAGATCGCCGCAGTTGGCCGCGCACTGCCCTTCGACGCACACTTGTGCCCCGCATGGGTTTCCGCAGTCGCCGCAGTGGTCTGGATCGGTCTGCGTGTCGACACAGGCACCGTCACACACGACCTGCTCGATGGCACAGTCACCACCGCCCCCACTGCTGCTGCCGCCGGGCCCCGAGGACCCCACGCCCGTGTCCGTCGTCCCACCGGGAGGGCTGCCCGTGCTGTCGGCCGAGGTGCCGCTCTGCGATGAGGCGGTTCCGCCGGTCGGAGACGACGTGCCGCTCGGCGCGGTGGTCCCCGTGGTCCCTCCGGTCTCGGTGCCGGTCTCGGTGCCCCCCGCGGTGGCGGATCCCACCTCACTCGCGTTCGGGCCGCAGCCCGAAACGAGCGCGAACGCGGTGGCTGCAAGGGAGAGGTTCCAGCGCAGGGATCGTGCAGTATTCATGATAGGTCTCGTGGGGCGCACTAGGCATGGGCACGCCAGTGATGAGCCGAGACCTCGTTGCGCAACGGCCTCATCCAT
>JBFIJN010000358.1:0-9365 GCA_041600735.1 Nannocystaceae bacterium | reverse complement strand
CCCCCCTCCCCTCCGCCTGTGCTCGATTGTCGCACCCGTTGAGCCGCTCCGCGGCCCCGACTACTCTCCGGTCGTGTCTCGCCCCGCCGCTCCCTTCGGACTCTGCATCGGCCTCCTCCTCGGCTTGCTCGCCAACGCGTGCGGCGACGGCTCGGGCGGCACCACGCCGGAGGCCTGCCAGATGGTGATCGACGCGTGCCACGAGAAGGACGACGGCAGCGACACGTTCATCAACGACTGCCACGCCCAGGCCCACGCCTACGACGACGCGGCGTGCTCGGCCGATCTCCAGGCCTGCATCGATGCCTGCAACGCGGCTCCGCCGATCGACCACGGCACGGGCGACGACCATCACGGGACCGACGACCACGGCGAGAGCACGGGGCACGGCGAGACCAGCGGAACCGGCGGCCACGACGGCTCGACCTCCTCGCACGAGGGCTCGACCTCGCACGGCCATGAGTCGACCAGCACCGCCGCCTCCACCGGAGCCGACGATTCCAGCGAAGCGAGCTGCATGGAGCTCGGCTCGATCTGCCACGATGCCGCCGACGAGTTCGGGATGATGTGCCACGACATCGGGCACGACGGCGACGAGGCGGCGTGCGCCAAGGTCTGGGTCGAGTGCGTGGCGCACTGCAGCTAGGCCTCGATCGCCCGACACAGCGCATCCAGCCGGGGGAGGAGCTTGCGGTTGGTGATCCGCTTGCGCAGCGCCCGGGCTCCCCGCACGCGCTCCTCCAGCGAGGCCGCACCGATCCGCTCGCGCCACGACACCTCCACGTCGGCCAGTACCGTGCGCTGGACCTCGCCCTCGAGCCGCTGATCGAGCCAGGCCAGGAACGCCTGCAGCTCCGGTCCGGGCTCGGGAGGCCGGCGCTTCACCGCCGGCGGCTGGGCCTCGCGTCCCGCCACGGTCGCGGTCGCGCTGGCGGGCTCCTTCACGGGCCGTAGCCGCCCGTAGCCCACCGACGTCTTCCCCCCCACCCCGTGCCGCTCGAGCGCATCGAGCAACAATCGCATGGCCAGCTCGGCCAGTGCCATCGGCCCTTCGATCGCCAGCAGGAACTGTACCGATCTCCCCACCGTGAGGAACGAGACGGGGATGGGGTCGCAATGATCGGTGGGTGGATCCTTGCCGGCGCTCGCGTAGTAGTCCGACTGGTGCACCGTGAGCACGTCGAGCTCGAGTCCAAGGCTGGGCTGCCCCCCCACATAGAGCGCATCGCAGAACACCAGCTCGCCGCGCCTTCCTGCCCCCTGCCCCGCGATCTCCGGCACGCCGAACAAGCGCCCGTACAGCTCACCCGGCGGGCCGATGACCACCCCATTGTCATCATACTTGGGGCCTCGCAGCTCGTGACGCAGGGGCTCCGGATCGTGCTCAGCGCCGAGCTCGGTGGCCACGTAGTGCGCGGTCACGCCCGCGAGCGCGGAGCCGGGGATCACCGGCACGCCCCACGTATGGTGGATCGTGAGGCCCACGTCGGTCGCCGCGGCGTTGCCGTGCCCGACCAGCAGCCGGCTCGTGGTCTCCACCGGCTGTACGCATGCGTCACGGCCGAAGCTGTCGCGCCAGCGCGAGAACGCCTGCACATAGTCATCGTCGACGGCGATGCTGCGCAGCCGCTCGGGCCACTGCGCCGCTCCATCGGAGACCACCCGCGGGGCAACCTTCCCATCGACGAGCCCCACGGGCGCCCACGCCTCGTAGGCGAGACCCACGTGCGAGGGCAGGCGCTGTAGACCCCGCAGTGCGCTACGCATGGGCTTGCTCCTGCTTCTTCGGCATGGCCTGCGCCGCGCGCTTGAGCCACCCCGCCACCTTCAGCGCCTCTCGCGTCGCCACCATGTACGGCGCGACCTCGAGCCCACACACGCGCCCCAGCAGCTCGCTCGCGTTCCCTCCCAAGCCAGGTACCCAGGCGCTCAAGTCGTGCATGAGGAGCTTGCCCGCGGCGTTGTTGCGGGCCAGCCACGCAACCGCACCCACCAGGCCGCAGCGCAGGATTACGACCGGCAGGCCCATGACCAGGCCCTCGTACCTCGACCACTCTTCGCCCCCGTGGGCCCGCCGCACGACGTCGTAGGCGTGCTTGGCCCGCAGCTGCTCGCGGTTCGGTCCCGCGCTCACGACACCACCGCCCCTTCTTCGCGCATCATCACCACACGGCAGCGCCCGCGCCCTACGCTGGCCTTGCCGCCCAGCTGCATCACCCCTTCGCCCCCGGGCAGCGCGGCACGGAGCACCTGCGCGGGCTCCAGCGGGTGCTCGCGACGTCGACTGCGGTCTGCCATCGCCAGCCCGAGCAGCAGTGTCTCGGCGGGCAAGCTCTCCTCGTACCACAGCGCCCCGGTTGCCACGGTGCCCGTGTCCGCGTCGATGCGCACGCGCGCGTCGATCTGCGTGGCGGTCTCCAGCAGGAAGCTCATCGTGTCGTCATCCACCACCACGAATCGACCGCTCAACATGTCGGTGCCCGGGGCGACCCAGCGGCCGAGCCACTCGGACCACATGTCGACCTCGGGGCTGCGCCTGGCAACCAGGTCGAGGTCCTCGAGGAAGACCTTCCCATCGTGCATCACCCGACTGTCACGAGTGACCCGTGCCTGCCCGGAGCCATCGACCTTCACCAGCGGGAGCGTGGTGCCCTGGCCCGCGGCCGCGAGGTCGCGCCGCGCCAGCGCCAGCAACAGCGGCGAGCTCACCCAGCAGAACGCGCCAAGGAAGCTGCGGACCGGCAAGGCCAGCAGCCGCGCATCGGTCACCCCCAGCGCGCCTGCGTGGTCGCTGGCGTGCTCGTGATCGGGTCCGAAGACGGCGAGCTGCTCCTGCTTGCTGCGCTCGTCCTCGCCGATCGACCGTCCGCGATCGCGCAGCACCCCCTTGATCGACGAGCCGGGCACGAATGGAATCCCGGTCGCGCGCGCCCGGGCGATCGGGAGATCGACGGTGTCGACCGACTGGCCCGTGCCCGCGTGCAGCGGGGAGAGGGCGTGGACGAGGTAGGGTTGGATCAACACGACACGGCTCCTTGTTCGGACTTCCACACGCCAGGGACCACGAGGCCAAAGCCCTCCGCCTGGTCCCTGCCCATCGAGCACAGCCACAATTCCTCGGCCAGCGCACCGTCGATGAGCCCGCCATCGGTGCGCTCGAGCCAGTAGACCGAGCCCGGCGCGACCATCCGCATGAGCGGCTTGGGGCACCCCTCGGCCATGTCCCAGCCTGCGACATCGACCGGCCGCGGCACGGCGGCCGCACGCAGCTCGAGCTCGACGTCGGCGAGCGGGCCCCGCCAGACATCGCCGTGCCGCGCGAGGAAGTCGGGCACCCACCCCTGCGCGAAGCCGGCCGCAGTGACCGCGATCAGGCGCAGGCGAGTCGAGCGTGTGCGGTCGAAGGCCTCACGCAGGACACCGGGCATCTGGAACAGCGCTGCGCTCGCGGGCTCGAGGCTGCAGAGTCGGCGGTCCCCGCCAAGGACCACGGGCGAGTCGATGCTCGCTTGGGGTAGCTCCACGCCCACCGCGAGCGCCCACTCCACGGCGGTGCCGTGTTCCATGGTGATCGTCTCCACGATCTCTCGCGAGAACAAGCGACTCTCGAGCGCAGCCTGCGTGAGCGGATCGATCTGGAGGTGAGCGTCGACGCGAAGCAGAGGATCGTGATCGACGGGTGCAGAGCCAAGCTCCTCGGCACACAACCAGCGGACGAAGTCCTCCTCCCGCCACCACCGAGGTCGCGGCGGCGGCTTGCCCCGCTCGAGCGCCCGCGGTCGCCAGAGCGCCTCGCGTGCGGCGTCATCGTCCCGGCCGAGCGTTGCCACCGTGCTCCGCTCGGGCACGAGCGCACGCACGCTGCTCGTGGGCTCGCCTTCGCCCTGGCAGTAGACGGCATCGTGCGGGGTAGGCCAGCGCCGGTGCGCGAGCCCCCACGGCTCGTGGAGCGCTCGCGCGAGGGTCAGGATCGCGTCGATCCGCACCCCCTTGGTCCCCTGCTTCCAGGCCTCGCGCGGCCACGTACGCCCCTGCGCACGCTCCTGGGTGCGCCCGTACGCGGCACGCAACGCCCCGAGCACGGTCGAGGGATGCGGCCAGCGCAGCGCCTGTCCGCGCCCGTTCTCGCCGCTCCGCCAGCCACGACCGTCCTTGCAGAACAGCCCGTCACGCGGGCACAACACGAGGTGATGAGTGGTCACTGAGCGGCCTCCCCATGGCGATGAGGAATCGTGCTGCGCTCGGCCCGGGCGAAGACCTCTGCGATGAGCCAGCGGTGCACGAAGCGGCGGACGGCCGCGTCGATGGAGGTCGCGGACCCATCCGTCGGCCATGACAGATCGACATCGTCCGGCGTGAGCGCGGGAGCACCATCGCCTCCATGGGCGAGGATCCGCACCACCTCGGACCGCAGCGCATCGCCGCTCTGCGAACCCAAGCGACTGCGGACTTCCTCGATCGCATGGACCTTGCCCAGCGGCAGCGCCGTGGCGATGTCGGTCCGGATCCGCGCGACGGGATCTTGGGTCCAGTTGGCCCGCCACGCGCGAGGCCGACCGGAGTGGGGCGTGACGACGATGGCCAGCGCGTTGCGCTCGTCGCCGGGCTCTCCCGAGGGTGGTTGCTTGGCGATCCGCTCCGCCCGCCGGCCCAGGTCGAGCAAGTCGCCGAGCCCCTCGGTGCGGTGCGCGACCCCCAGGCCCACCGAGAGCGTGGGGATGCGGGGCAGCGGGTGCTCGGCCGCGAGCTCGCGCATGCCCTCGCCGAACGCCTCGTGCAGCGCCTGCGCGCACGCGAGCGCATCGGGCAGGCACACCAGCGCGAGCACGTCGTCACCACCCGCATACACGAGCTCGCCGCCGCGCCCCTCGACGAGCTCTCGAGCCTTGGCGGCAAAGCGGGCGAGCGTACGCGACAGCGCACGATGCTGCTCGGGGGTCGTCAGCGCCTCGATCGCCTTGCCCATGAAGTCACCGTCGGCGACGAGCGCCGCGAGGTAGCCGTGCGGCTCGGGCATGAACGCGAACACCGGCCGCACGTACTCGCGAAACCACCGGGTGGCCTCCGCGAGGTCGTCGATCTCTCCCGCCTCGGCGAGGGTCTGCGCGCACTGACTCTCCAGCACCACGTCGGCGTAGTACGGCAGGGCATCGCGCCACGGCGCCCCTCCCTGCACCGAGCGCACGTTCGCGGCCTTGCAGGCGGCACGCAGCTCGGCCATCCGCTCGCCGGCGGCTGCGTTGGCGGCCAAGAGCCACTGCGCCAGCGCGATGTTGGGCGTAGGGGCGAACTGCTCCGGTCGCCCGCCTGCTCGCTTGCACAGGCTCACCGCGTCGAGCTGCTCGCCGGGCGCGATCCCCAGTCTTCGTCGCCCGACATCCTCCTTCACCGCGTCGGCGAGCACCGTCTCGCGCCCGCCGTCGAGGCTCGAGCGGAACACCGCCCCGCGCAGCTGCTTCCACGCCGAGAACTCCTTGAGGTGCTTGCGACCCGCGATGGCCTCCTCGACCTCGCGCCGCGCCCGTACGTAGCCCGCGTCGTCGAACGATTGCCACGCCGCGAGCGGCTCGAGCAGACCGTCGAGCTGCTCCTCCCACGCCCCATCGATGCCGGCGGCCAGGACCGCCTCGCATCGCGCTCGCACGTAGCGCCCGACCGACTGCCACTGCGCCCGCACGGCATCCCGCGCCCTGCGAGCGGCCTGCTCGGGATCGGCATCCCCCGGGAGGACGACCACGATCTTGTTGGCGACGTTGACCGGCGGCTTGCCGCTCTCCCGTACGCGAGAGACGCCCTCGCGCGTCTCGGACCAGCACGGCCGAAGCTCGGGATCACCCCGCCGCAGCGCCGGGAACACGAGCTCAGCCCCCTCTTCTTCAGCGAGGGTTCGCGCGGCCGTCCGCGACAGCTCGGACAGCAGATGACTACCGAACCACAGGTCCCGCGTACGCCGGGCCTGCTTGATGAATTCCTGGACGGGCCCGAGGGTGAAGATGAGAAGGTGACGGTTCATGGTCGGTGTCCTCCGCGGCTGCGATTGCGCGATCGTTGGCCGTTGCGCCTCGCTCCCGGCCGCTGGGGTTGGACATGGATCTGGGTCTTCACCCAGTCGAGGAACGCCCGCTGGAGCGACGGCTTGCCCGCGATCGCAGGGAAGTCGCAGCGGTCACCCGCCACCACGAGCGGCGCCCCAAAGGGCACCTCGCTACCCGGACGTTTCGCGTTGCCCATGCACAGCACGACTCGCCCTCCCGGTGGGTCGTCACGCCGCAGCCACAGTGCGATCGGGGCGAACGAGCCATCCGCGAGCGGCAGCGCCTTGACGATGAGCGGGCTCGCCAGGCGCTCGCGAAGCTGACCGCTGGCACTCTCCCACTTCAGCCAGAAGTCCTCGGGCTCGGTATACGGCTCGCGTTGCGGGTCATCCTTGCGTCGCTTCGTCTGGAAGCGCCCGCCGATGGGCAAGCCGAACCCCGCCCTCGGCCAGCTCGCGATCGCATTGTGCCGAGGCGGGTGCGACCAGGGCTGCGGCTTCGGGGGCGCGAGGAGGCGCACCTTGTCTGGCTCGGGCCAGTTGGAGATGCCGGGTCGGCGGGGCTCGTAGCCCCGCGGATGGCCCCGACGTCTCGCCTCGGAAGCGGTCCCCTGGCGGAAGTCGCGTAGCCAAGCGAGGGCGGTCGTCCAGGCGCGGTACGCCTCGGTGGGCTTCCCCACGACGAGCTCGGCCCCGGCAAGCCGCGGAACCTCGCCAAGCCCGGCATCACTCGCGATTGCAAAGATCGAGGGGCGCCGCCCGAATGACGCCGAGATCGCCTCGTTCGTGGCCGCCTTGGGTAGCCACAGCTCGGCGTCCTGCACCACGGTAAAGCTGCCCAGGCCCCGGCGCGTGCGCCCGCCGTAGCCGCCAAACAAGATCCACGCGCGGACGCAGTCGCGCACCTCGTTACCAATCGCGTCGTCCTTCACGTGGACGGTGAGCTCGAACTCGATCCCCGGCGCGTAGCGCTGGGCCTCCGACTGACCATTGGCCCCGCGCGCGGGCCACAGCGCGTAGCCAACGTCCGACGCGCTCGACGACGACGGATCCAGCGTGCCGGCCTCGTGCACCACGACATGCACTTCGATCGCAGATCGCCGCCCCTTCTCCCGCTCACCGATACCACCCCACCGCTCGCGCTCCGCCTCGAACAGGGCCCTCGTATCGCCGTACTTCCCCGCAAACAACGCCCTCCACCACCAGCGCAGGTGCCCGCGTACGGTCGGCACGCGGATCACATCGACCGCATCGACCCGCCGCGTCTCCACCCCTCCCCCGTAGATCGGAGTGATCGTCCGCAGCACCACGCGCACCGCGGGCGTGCGGTCGATGTGACGAGCGCGGGGGAGCTCATCATAGGAGGGAACGCGGTGCGGCATGGTCACGAGGGCTTGGTTGCAGCGCCCCACCGAACGATCAAAGCGTCGAGCAATTGCGGCCGCGGACCCCGCTGCTCGTCGCTGGACGGGCTGGGCTCGGTCGTTCGCGGAGCTCGGCCTACGTCTGTCGTCTTGGCACGACGGCGTCACGCCGCTCAACGAGCGCAAGGGCGCGCACGACTGGGACGCGTGTCCGCTCGACCGCGGAGATCCCGACGTGGCGCCGTTCTTCGACGACGTCCTCGTGCGACCGCACGCGCACGCCCAGCCGCTCGGGCTCAGGTGCCCGAGGGGGCGCGCTTGCGTCGTACGGGTCGCAGCTCGTCGAGGTGTTGCCGGATCTCATCCACCCACGAGCCGGCCTCGAACGCCGACAGCGTACCGCGCCACTCTTCGCTGCCTTGGCTGAGCGCAGCGAGGGCCTCACCAAACACCCTCTTGGCGCGACGCAGCCGTCCTCGCACCGCGGACTCTCCCATCTCGTACGCCTGCCCGATCTCGGCCGCGGTCATGTCCTCCCAATAGAAGAGCTCGAGCATGATCTGGTCGTCGACGGCGATGGCCCGCAGGGCCTCGACCATCAGCTGCTGCCGGCGATTCTTGGCCAGGATCGACGAAGGTCCCGGAACCAGCTCGCGCACCGACACGACCTCGAGGTCGAGCTCATCGTTGCGGCCGTCCTTGTTGCGCTTGCTGCGGTGGTGATAGGCGAGCGTCCGCCGCGCTACGGTGAAGAGATACGTGCGAAAGCGTGCGTCACCGCGAAAGCGCTCGCTCCCCCGCACGCACCCCAGCAGCGTCTGCTGGATCAAGTCCTCTACGTCGTCGGGCGCGGCCTTGGTGGCAAAGAACCGCCGCAGCGGCTTGAAGTACTGGCGAAGCAGCTTGCTCCCCGCCGCCTCGTCGCCGTCTCTCCAGGCCTCCAAGAGAGCGAGATCGGGGTCGTCCACCACGGACCGAAGGCTACCATGGTGCACGAACCTTGGTGACGCGAGGAGGCCCGCCCGGAGCTGCTACTAGAATAGGCTGGTGTTGTGCTCGCGAATCCGCAGCCGGATCGTGGCCGTCTTGGGCGTGCCTCCGTCGGTGGCGGTCACCTTGACCTCGCGGACCACGCCCGGGGCCTCTGCGCCACCAAGCTGCTCGGAGGTCACGACGCTGCCGCTGTCGGACCAATCGGATCCGTCGATGGTGGTGGCGTCGACCGAGTAGCTACCGAAGTCCGCGATCTTGAACGTAGCCCAGTCCAGGTCGTCGATGTCGACGTGGAGCAGGGCCTCGGGGTGAGTGAGCGAATCGCCCCCGTACTTCACCTCCAGTTGCCCGGTCGAGTGGATGTTGCAGGACAGAGTGATAGGCAGCTCTGGGTCGAGCCCGACTTCGATGGTCATGATCTGATGCTTCCTCTCGCGATCGCTCGTCGCGTCGCGCGAATACGAGCCGGCACACCCGCGGAGCACCATGCTGCCGCGGCCAAGTCGGCCAGAATGAACGGTCCCCGGGAGTAGCGAGACCGAGGCGCACGTCCACGCCCGGCGAAGCCCATGGTCGTGTACCGGCTCGGTCCCGGAGGCACGGGAGCCACATGCACGGCTCTGATCTGACTCGACGCACCAGTTCACTAGCATACTCGCGGCTCGCCGCGCTCCAATGATCACGCACACCGAGCGGCACCATCGGCTCATACGCCCCACGCTCCTCGAGTCGAACATCGCGCGACCAAGTCCTACGAGATACTCGCAACATCTCGCCCAAGCTCGACCAGCGCGGCGAACATGCGCGGCGATCGATTCATCGCACGCTAGCCGACGTGCTCGCGAACGCGCTCGCGCTCCCACACACCGCGCCCTCCCCCTGCACCCGCCCCCACCGTCGCGGTGACGGCGATCACACCTTCGCGCCCGAGCGATCGCGCCGCGGCCCACCCCCGCACACACGCGCCCCGGATT
>JBFIJN010000357.1:0-9407 GCA_041600735.1 Nannocystaceae bacterium | reverse complement strand
TCTTCATCGGAGAGCTCGCCGAGCAGCTCGCTGCCGAACACCAGCGCGGCCCAGCGGTGGCCCTGCGCGGCGCTCGGAAACACGGTCTCGCGAACGGGCTTGCTCCACAGCTGGCCGCTGATGCGCAAGTGATCGACCGTGAGGTCGACGATCGCGAGTGCGTCGAGCCCTTGCCCTTCATCGAGGAACTCGGGCACCTCGATCCCGAGGTCGTCGACCGGGGGCACCATGACCTCGAGGTGATCGAGGCGCATGGGACGAGCGAGCTCTTCGAATGTGGTGTGCAGCTCCTCGCGTGGCGCCTCTGGACTGGCCGCGACCTGCCACACCAGGCCCTCGGTCGCGGTGGCCACGCTCGACCATGGATGATCGTCGTCGCGCACGAGGGCGGTCTCACCCTCATCGATCACGCCCACGTGCACGATGGCACCGCTGCGCTCGGCGAGCGTGCGCAGCCGCGCGGGCTTCAGCGTGCTGCGGGTGCGGGTGTCGGTGAGCAAGAGGATGCGACGCGGACCATCGGGCGCGGCGGCCAGCAGCTGATGGGCGCGCGCGAGCGCATCATCGACATGGCTCCCGTTGGCTCCCGGGGTCGTGAGGTGCTCGAGATCGGCGAGGGCCTCGCGCGCGCTGACCAAGCGACCGTGGCGCGCCTTCACCTTGCGGTCGAACACCAGCACCTCGGCCCGGGCGTTCAGCCGTGAGGCGCCGAAGTGCTCGAGGTAGGCACGTGCGGTGGCGCGCCCGGCCGCGCGCTGCTCGTCGCTCAGCGAGCGCGAGCCATCGAGCACCACCACCACCCGTGCGTCGCGGGGGATGGTGGACACATGCGGGGCGAGGGCCACGTCGTAGTGCATGAGCACGGACTCATCGCCGAACGGAACGGAGGCCAGCGTGGCCTCGATGCGGGGCACGCGATGGCGGGCGAGCGCGAACGCATGGTCTTGGTCGAGCGTGACCACGAACCCGTTGGCCACCGGGTGATCATCGACGAACAGCTGGTCGCGCGAGTGGACCGACTCTAGCGTCAGCCGAGCGCGGTGCTGCTCGGTGCCCAGCGCGGGGAGCTCGAGGTGGTCGCGACCCTCGTGGTACGCGGTGGGCATCGCCAGCGTGTACTCCACCATCTTGTCCGTCTGCGGAGCCACCGGGAACACCTGCAGCGCCAGCAGCGTCTCGTTGCGCCACGAGAGCAGCGCGGGATCCTTGGGGTAGTAGCCGCCGATGCCGGTCAGCTCCTCGTAGCGCGCGGCGGCGAGCTCGGCCTCGAGCAGCTCGCCCTCGAACCAGCGCTCGCGCCCCCGCAGCTCGCCCTTGGTGCGCAGCCCCGTGGCCACCGATCCATCGGGCACGTTGATCCAGAACAGCGCCTGATCATGACGCTCGCCGCCGTTGAAGACCGTGCGACGCACGCGGAGGGTGGCCACGCCATGGTCGAGGATCAGCCGGGCTTCGTGCGCCCGCTCGACCAGTAGCTCGGAGCGGGTGCCGTAGAATTCATCCGCGGCGGCGGCGCTCGGGAGCATTGCCGCCAGCAGCGACCCGACGGCAACGAGGCGACAGAGCGAGGCAGGGCAGGGCATGGTGGCGGCACGACACCGGGATCGCCCGCGGGTTCCCGCCGCCAACGTCAGCCGACTCACGGCGGCGCGGCGGGTGATCCCGGCAGCGTGGCGAGGAAGGCCTCGACCTGCTGCGCCCGCTCGGGCTGGCCCTCGGCCACGTAGGTGTCGCGCGCGGCCTGGGCCATGAGGCGAGCGGCCACGGGGTCGTCCGTGGCGATCGCCCGCGCGAGCGCATGACGCACGCGGGCAAAGTCGAGCGGCGGCGCGCCGTCGGATTCGGCGTGGGTCAGCGCCTCGCGCAGGATCTGGCGGGCCGCGTCGAGCTCACCCACCGCCGCCTCGGAATCACCGATCGCGAACAGCCACGGCATGAGGTCGCTGTCGTCGGCGTTGGCCCAGCGCCGGCGGATCGCGAGACCACGACGCAGCAGCACGAGCGCCTCGGCGTGACGCCCCACGCCGCGCAGGTTGGCCCCGAGGTTGTAGAGCGCATTGGCGACCTCTTGATGGTCGGGACCCAGGCTGCGCTCGCGCGCCTCGAGCGAGCGACGCAGCGCCTGCTCGGCCTCGGGCTGCCGCCCCTGCGAGGCGAGCGTGAGCCCCAGCGTGCCCCAGATCCTCGCCGTGTGCGGATGATCGTCGCCCCATACTTCTCGCGCACGCCCCAGCGCGATCCTCAGCTCGGCCTCGGACTCGTCGAGACGACCCGCATAGGAGAGCGCACGACCGAGGTTGAGGTGCGCGGAGATCAGCTGCGGGTGATGCTCGCCGAGCTCCTGGTGCAGCAGCTCGATCGTCTCGTGGTGGAGGGCCAGCGCGCGCGTGTGGTCGGAGCCTCGCCCGCGCGCGATCGCGGTGGCGAGGTTGCCCAACAAGCGCGCGCGCAGCAGCGGGCGCGGGCCGAGGCCATCGAGCTGGGCCAGCGTCTGCTCGCCCAGGCGCATGGCCTCCGCGGTTCGGTCGCGATCGGTGCCGAGCACGTAGATCTGATAGATGCGCGCGCGTAGCCGGGTGAGCGCATCACCCGAGGCCTCGGCATGCTCCATCGACAGCGCCAGCGCAGCCTCGGCCTCGGGCTTCTCTCCCGCCTCGAGCAGCAGGCGGCCCAGCACCAGCGCAGCCTCGGCCTGGAGCGGAAGGTGGCCGGCCTCGCCCGCCGCTTGCTGGGCGGCGACCGCGGCGGCGCGCCCACTCGCGACCTCCTCGTCGAAGGCAGCGCGACCGTTGGCGGTATCGAGCACGGCCAGCGCCCGCTCGGCGCGGCCTACCAGGGTGCGCGCGCGAGCCACCGCCTCGCGGCGCGCGGGTGAGTCGTCGATGGCCCAGGCCGACAGCCGTCGATCATCGGAGCACGCGCCCAGGTCGGGCAGGCGATCGGCGGCGTTGGCCGCGTCGACGACCGTGGCCTCGTCGGCCTGCGCCAGCTCGTCCGCGAGCTGGTCGAGCAACCCACGCGCTTCCTCGAGGCACAGTTGCTGACGCGCGTGACGATCGAGGGCCACCGAGGTCTCGGTGAGCGCGCCCGCGCAGCTGGTCTGCGCGGCCTCGATCCACTCCTCGGCGTAGGCATCGAGCCGCGAGGACAAGGCCCGCCACACGTCGTCGGCGTAGGGCAGCGCGGTGGCTCGTACGCCGCGCGCCGCGGCCTCGCGCGCGGCATCGTCCCACACGCCCACGAGGCGCTCGCGCTCCGATCGACATGCGTTCCCGGGCGAGCCGTCGCTGGGCAGCGCCGCCGCAGCGACCCCCGCCAGCACGAGCACGCCCGCACCCGCCAAGATCCACCCTCGACGAGCGCGCGGGCGCAGGGCCTCGAGCAGGTCGTCCATCTGCGGCCAGCGATCGGCGGGATCGACCGCGAGCCCCCGACGCAGCGCCCGCTGAATCCGCCGCGGAACCGCGCCCGCTCGTGGCTCGACGAGCTCCCCGCTCGTGACCGCCTGCATCAGCGCGCCCATGGCCGTGCCGGCAAAGGGGCGCTGACCATGCAGGGCCTCCCACAGCGCCACGCAGAAGCTGAATTGATCACTGCGGGCATCGGCCGTGTTGCCGCTCCACTGCTCCGGGGACATGTACGCCGGCGTCCCGAGCAGCGTGCCGGTGGTGGTGAGATCGGTGTGCTCGCGCTCGAGCTCGCGTGGCCCGAGCTCGCGTCGCTCGAGCGTCTCGGCATCGGTGTCCTGGCCGAGCTCGGCGAGCTCGCGCGCCAGCCCGAAGTCCACCACCCGCGCCCGGCCTTCGCCGTCGACCACCACGTTCTCGGGCTTGAAGTCGCGATGGATCAGCCCCTTGGCATGCGCCGCGGCCAGGCCGCGGCCGGCCTGTGCGTAGAGCTCGAGCACGGCCCGCCAGCCGCGCGGCTCCTCCTCGAGCCAGGCTCGCAGGTCACGACCGTCGACGAGCTCCATGGCCACATAGAGGTGCCCTCCGGCCTCGCCCACCTCGAACACCATGGCGACGTTGGGGTGAGAGAGGCGGGCCATCGCGCGGGCCTCCTGCACCAGCCGCGCGCGCGTGTCGGCATCGCCCATGCGCTCGGCGCGAACCAACTTGAGCGCCACCTCGCGCAGCAGCTCGGGATCGTGGGCCCGCACCACGCTGCCCATCCCGCCCGAGCCGATCGGACCGATCACCGTATAGCGACCCACCATCACGGGGGGGGAGGCGCGGCCGAACAGCTGGGCTTCGACGGCCGCCTGTACCATGCGCAGCTGGAGATCCACGAGGTTCCGCTAGCGTAGCAGGCTCGCCGACGATCCCGCTGCGGCGGCTCACTCGCGGGCGAGCACGGCTCACTCGGGGGGGAGCACGGCCCACTCGCGGGCGAGCACGGCATAGACGCACCCCGTCGTCCACTCGCCCGAGGCCCGCTCCTCGAGGGCGAGCTGCGTCCAGCTCCCGCGCGTGCCGAGGGCCGTAGCGCGGTCCGTCTTCAGGAACTCCTCGGCGTCGCTCATGGACCACTCCGGCGTCCACGACTGATGGCGCGCAACCCCGGGATCAGAGCGGTAGTCGACCATCGCCGGCAGATCCGCGGGACCGAAGCGACGCAGCAGGAGGCGCGCAGTGCTGGGCAGCGGCGCGGGCGTGGGGCGACGAGCGCGGCCTGCTAGACTGCTCGCCGATGCGCACCCGCACACGTCTTCGGGCTGGGACCCTCGCCTCCTTTGCGCTCGCGCTGGGCGGGGTGGTCGTCGGCGTCGGCATCGGCACCAGCTTGCCGTCGTGGGCCGCGCCCGCCGTGGCCTCGGCGCCCGCCGGATACTCGCGCTACCAAAAGCTCGACACGTTCGCGCGCGCGCTCGCCATCGTCGAGCAGTACTACGTGCGGCCCGTCGACGATCAGCAGCTGATCCAGGCCGCGCTCGTGGGCATGGTCTCGGAGCTCGATCCCCACACCGCGTACTTGCCCCCGCGCGAGGCCTCGCTGCTGCGCGAAGACATCGAGGGCTCGTTCGGCGGCGTGGGCATGGTGGTGGTGATCGGCCGCAAGGACGACGGCGCTCGCTATCTCGACGTACGCGACGTGATCCCCGACGGCCCCGCCGACAAGGCCGGGGTGAAGGTGGGCGACCGGGTGGTGCGCATCGCCGGCCAGTCCATCGCCGACTTCTCGGATCTCGAGCAGGCCATCGTGAAGATCCGCGGCCAGCCGGGCACGGCGATCTCGATCACGATCGAGGACGAGCGAGGCGTGCTGCGCACGATCGAGCTCGTGCGTGCGATCATCGACCCCCCGGCGGTCGACGTGACCTACCTCGGCGAGGGCATCGGCGTGCTGCGCCTGCGCGAGTTCACCGAGGACGCGGCGCAGGAGCTGGCCGACGGGCTGAAGTCCCTGCGCGAGCAGGCCGGCGCGGGCGGGCTGCACGGCGTGGCGATCGATCTGCGCGACAACGGCGGAGGCCTGCTCGACGAGGCCGTCGCCATCGTCGACTTGTTCGTCGACAGCGGCATCATCGTGCGCACCCGTGGCCGCCGCGGGCTCGTGCTCGACGAGGCCCGCGCCCATCGACCGGGGACCGAGCGCGAGCTCGCCCTCGCGCTCGTCATCAACAAGGGCTCGGCCAGCGCTTCCGAGATCGTGGCGGGTGCGCTGCAGGACCACCGCCGCGCCGTGATCGTGGGCGAGCGCAGCTACGGCAAGGGCTCGGTGCAGGCGCCCTTCGATCTCGCCGACGGCAGCATGCTCAAGATCACCACCGCGCTCTACTACACGCCCAACGATCGGCTGATCCAGGCCAGCGGCATCACCCCCGATGTCTACGTGGGCGCGGCTCCGGTCGAGAGCGCCGCGCAGGCCGTCCCCAACCGCGACAGCCGCCCCGAGCTGCCCTCGGAGCGCCAGACGCCGCGCCACCTCGAGCCCGAGGACTTCGGGCGGCCGAGCCCCTCGCGGGTCGACGAGTCGGTGGCCGTGCTCGCCGTGGGCGACGACCTGCAGCTGCGTGCGGCGGTGCAGCAGCTGCGCGTGCTCGTGATGCTCGCGAAGTGAAGGACCGCGCTCGAGCCAGCCGCGCCCGGCCTACGCGGGGAACGGCTGCTTCTTCCCCATCGCGACCACGCCGCCCTCGGTCACGGTGAACCCGCGCGCGCGGTCGGCATCGTGGTCGATCCCCACCGTGGCCCCCGCGGGGATCACCACGCCCTTGTCCAGGATGGCCCGGCGAATGATCGCGCCCTCGCCCACCTCGACGTCGTCGAGCAGGATCGAGTCTTCGACCGTGGCTCCACCCGCCACTCGCACTCCGCACGAGAGCACCGAGCGGTGCACGGTGGCGCCGCTCAGGATCACCCCGTTGGTGAGCATGGTGTTGGCGACATGGCCCGCGCCATACTTGCCGATGGCCACGATCTTCGGCGGCGGCATCGTCCGCACCATCGTGTGGATCGGCCACTGATCGTTGTAGAGGTCGAACTCGGGCAGCGGCGCCACGAGGTCCATGTGCGCCTCGTGGTAGACGTCGAGCGTCCCCACGTCCCGCCAGTAGTGCTTGGGCGGGTTCTCGCCCGGCACGCGGTTGGTGGTGAAATCGTAGACGTGGGCCTCGCCCGCGGCCACCAGCGTGGGAATGAGGTTGCCGCCGATGTCGTGGCGGCTGTCTTCTTGCTCGGCGTCGTGCTCGAGCGCATCGAGCAGCACGTCGGTGGTGAACACGTAGTTGCCCATCGACGCGAGGATCCGATCGGGGTCGTCGGGCAGCCCCGGGGTCTCCTTGGGCTTCTCGCGGAAGGCCGCGATCTTGGTGCCCTCGCCGCGCTCGATCACGCCAAACTGGTCGGCCTGATCTCGCGGCACCCGCAGCGCCGCGATCGTGATTCCGGCCCCCGACTCGATGTGCTGATCGAGCAGCTGCCGCGGGTCCATGCGATACACGTGGTCGGCCCCGAACACGAAGATGTACTCGGGCCGCTCGTCGTCGACGATGTTGAGGTTCTGGTAGAGCGCGTCGGCCGAGCCGCGGAACCACGTGGGACCCTGGCGCATCTGAGCCGGCACCGAGGTCACGTAGTTGCCCAAGAAGCTCGACAGTCGCCACGTTCGCGCGATGTGGACGTCGAGCGAGTGGCTCTTGTACTGGGTGAGCACCACGATGCGGCGGTAGCCACCGTTGGCGAGGTTGGACAGCGGGAAATCGATGAGACGGTACTGGCCACCGAACGGTACCGCCGGCTTGGCGCGGTCCATGGTCAGCGGCATCAGCCGCTTGCCCTCGCCACCCGCAAGGACCACGCTGAGGATTCGAGGACGTCTCGCGGCTTCGCGCATCAGGGTCAATGGTGCCCCATCGGCGAGCCGAACGCGAAGATGCGGCCGCCCGCGGACCCTCGGCCCGCCCGGCGACGCCGCGCTAGCCCGCCTTGCCGCCGCGCACCGACCTCGCCCAGTCGTCGAGATTGGAGAGCGTGCTCTCGAGCAGCCGCGGGTCGCCCGAGAGGCGGTGGGTATCGGGCTCGCGGGCGCCGTCCACCTCGCGGACGGGAGCGGCCCCGTCGTCGCTGGGATCGATGTCGAGCCTCGGCTCGGGATCGGATCGCTCGGTGAGCGAGACGACATGCAAGGAATGGAAGCGGAGCCTCGAGCTCGCGAGCGGACTGGCAACTGCGTAATTCACGCAAATTCGTTGCATTCACGTATCCGCAGTGGGTCGCGACTCGCAGCGCGACGACGGTGCGCCCGACGCCGTGCGGGCGGTCTGGTGTAGTCTCGTGGCGTGACTACTGCTTGCGTCTCACGTTACCTGCCCGCGACCGCGGGGCTCTGCGCGTGGCTCGTCCTGCCCGCGACCTCTGCCGCCCACTTCATCCTGGTCGAGCCCCCCGCGGTCTTCGAGCAGAATGGACTTGGCGACCCGCAGAAGGCAGCGCCCTGCGGAGACAACGGCAACGTCGTCGCGACCGGCATCGTGAGCGCGTACCAGGGCGGCGACACGATCACGGTCACGATCGACGAGACGGTCTACCACCCCGGGCACTACCGCATCGCGCTCGCGCTCGACGACGGTGTGTACCCCGAGGAGCCCCCGGTGACCCCCGGCACCACCCCGTGCGGCAGCGCGCCGATCGATCCAGCCCCCGCGTTCCCGGTGCTCGCCGACGGCGTGTTCGAGCACGACTCGCCCTTCAACGAGCCGCAGTCGATCGACATCACGCTGCCCGACGGCGTGAGCTGCACCCACTGCTCGCTTCAGGTGATCCAGTTCATGTCGAACCACGGGCTCAACAACCCGGGCGGCTGCTACTACCACCACTGTGCGGCCATTGCGTTGGAGGAGAGCTCGGCGGGGACGAGCTCGGCGGGTGACGAGACCTCGGCCGGGTCCTCGGACGGCGGTCCGGCGCTGACGACCGGCGCCGACGGTACGGGCGGCAACGGCCAGACCACGGGCAGCGTGGGCGAGGGCTCGGGAAGCACCGACGGGGCCACGAGCGCCGCCCCCGACACGGACCCCGGCCAGACCCCCGCGAACGAGGACGGCGGGTGCAGCTGCTCGCTCCCCCGCGGCGGCAGCGGGCACCCACTGGGGATGTTGCTCGGGCTCGTCGGGCTCGTCGGGCTGCGCGCCCGCCGACGCGCTCGCTAGCCACGGGCTTGCTAGGATCGCCCCATGGAGGAGCGGATCGTCGAGCTCGAGGTGCGGGTCGCCTACCAGGACAGGATCATCGCCGAGCTCGACGAGGTCCTGCGCTCGTTCACGTCGCAGGTCCAGGAGCTGCAGCGAGAGCTCGGGGAGCTGCGCGAGCTGATCAAGAGTGATCAGCCCGAGATCGGCCCCGCCGATGATGCACCCCCGCACTATTGATCCGCCGGGCGATCGCCACGAGCGTCAGCCCCAGCAGACCCAAGCCGATGCGGTCGAGGGGTCCCTCATCGGAGCACCGAGCTGGGGCAATCGTTCCACCCACACGCGGGTCTAGCCCGAGTCCTTCGCCGGGGGCGGCAGCGGCGTCCAGCGGGGCTGCGAGCACGGCCCCCTGCACGGCCCCCAGCACGGCGAGAACCGCCAACGTCCGCAAGTTGCGGTGCTTCGCACTCGCTCGATGTTTCATCCGACGTCCTTCCCCCGCTACGAGTCTGGAGGCGCCATGGTCGTCACACTCTCTTCTAGTGTTTGCCGCGGAGCGGTCCTCGTCCATCGCGATGCGCCGCTGCGGCGCAGCAATATCTTCACGCGGGCGCCCTGGGCGAGCCGCGCGGCCTCGACCCGCCTAGTGCAGCCTGATAGGCTCGCGCCCGAGTTTGCCCATGCCTCGCGTCGTCTTCGTCGCCCCGTTCTTCATGGATGCCACCCTCCGCTTCGTGAACGCGGTGGCTAGCCTGCCGCAGGTCACGCTCGGGCT
>JBFIJN010000356.1:0-9450 GCA_041600735.1 Nannocystaceae bacterium | reverse complement strand
TGACGCTCGGGCTAGGGAGCCTGGCCAGCGGCTGCAACGGCGGCGCGGGCGATGACGGCGAGGCGGCGGGCGGGTCGAGCGGCTCGGATCCCTCGACCACGATCGCGAGCGCCGAGGGCACCACCGGCACGCCACCGGGCACCAGCGCGGCCACCACCACGCCCGATCCCGACACCACGTCCGATCCCGACACGACCGGCGGCGGCGCGATCTTCGACGTGTCCGTCGACACCGAGGGCGTGATCCCAGGCGAGTGCTGTGGCCCGGCCGACTGGAGCTACATCTGGATCGCCAACAGCTCGCAGAGCTCCGTCAGCAAGATCAACACGCGCACGATGGTCGAGGAGGGCCGCTACCTCACGCGTGACACGCCGGGCAACCCATCGCGCACCTCGGTGAGCGTCGAGGGTCGCGCGGTGGCGGTCGCCAATCGCTTTGGCGGCGTGGTGAAGATCTGGGCGCGCCCCGAAGATTGCTCGGGCGCCTCCACGTCCACGGGGGCCGGCGACATCCGCCCGTGGGGCACCGACGATTGCGTGGCCTGGTACACGCCCTTCCCCCAGGCCAGCAGCCAGCGCCCCGTGGCCTGGACCACCGGAGTGCTCGACGAGGCCACCTGCGAGTGGCAAGACCAGAAGATCTGGACCGCCGAGGGGCGCGGCGGCAACAACCCTGGCATGTGCAGCGACGACCGCGTCTACGTGCATCGCCTCGACGGCGAGACCGGAGCCATCGAGGACACCGTGGAGATCATGCTGCCGTGCAACACCTTCGGCGTCTACGGCGGGGTGGTCGACGCCAACAACGATCTGTGGCTCACGCGACTGTTCGAAGGGAGCCCCGGCGCCGTGCGGGTGGACTACGACACGCTCACCTACGACACCGTCGGTCCGTTCTATGGCTATGGCATCACCGTGGATCACAACGGGCGGATCTGGGGGGGTACGGGCGTGCCTGGGCGCTGGGATCCGGCCACCTCCACGTGGACCACCATCATGGGCTCGATCCAGAACGTGGGCGTTGGCCTGGCCGAGGATCGAGTCGGTCGCATGTGGGTCGGCATCAACGGCGGGATCCAGTCGATCGACGTCGACACGATGGCGCTCGGTCCCGCCGTGATGTTCGCGGGGGAGACGATCCAGTCCAAGGGCATCAGCGTCGACGTAGACGGCTTCATCTGGGCCGTGCCCGACTCGCAGGACCGCGCCTACAAGGTCGATCCCGACGACTTCAGCTACGCACAATTGGGCGGGCTCGTGGGTGCGTACACGTATTCGGACATGACCGGCGGCGCGCTCAACAGCGTGGCCTGCAACCCGCCGGCGGGGTGAGAGCCGCTTTGCGAGCTCCGCAGCCTCGCGCTCCGTGATCGGCGGCTTCGCGAAGCCCGTGGCGATTTCTCTGATAACCTCCCTCTCCCTTGCGAATCGCGCCCCACGACCACCCCCCGCGCGACCTGCCAGCCCCGAGGGCACTGCTCTGGCTCGCGCCCACGCCCCTGGAGTAGCGCGATGCCCCGACCCACCAAGCGCAGCGTCCTCGCTTGTCTGACCAAGAAGCGGCTGGTCGAGATCGACCGGCACTTCGAGGTCGGGACCCCACAGCCGCAGTCGAAGGACGAGTTCATCGAAGGCATCGCGGGCTCGAAGGCGGCGAGCTTTCGCAAGGTGGTCGACGCGCTCTCGCTCGCGGAGCGACGCGCGGTCTGTCGGGCCCACGAGCTGCCGGTGAGCGGATCCAAGGCCGAGCTCGGGGAGCGCATCCTCGGCGGCGACGCGGCGGGCCCGATCGACCCGATCGACCCGACCGACTCGACCGACCCGAGCGGGGCGGAGCGTGCAGCCGAGCGGGCGCCAGCCAAGCCCCAGGGAGAGCAGGTTGCGCTCGAGCTCGAGGACTTCTTCGCGCGCTCGCACCCCACGGTCCACGGGATCGTGCCGCTGCTCGAGCGAGCAGAGCTCGCGACGGTGCTGCGGCGGCTCGACGAGCAACACGGCGTGCACCTCGAGCTCGCCGCGCTCGCCCCAGGGATCGCGAGCCTCGCGGTGGCCCTCGAAGCGCAGTGCGAGCTCGGCCTGCTGCTCGCCGAGCTCGATCGCGATCGGCTTGCCAAGATCTGTGGCCACTACGCGCTCACGAGCGACGATGCATCCCGCGAGGGCTACATCCGGGCGATCCTCGCGGCGGCGGCGGGCATCACCGTCGACGAGGCGCGCGCCGTCGAGGCGGCCCCGGTCGAGCTCGAGCTCGACCCGGATGCCCTGCCGCTCTCCGGCCCCGCCACGCGCACCGACACCGAGGGCTACCGCGCCGCCATCGCAGCGCTCCCGCGCGGGGTGCTGCACCGCATCGAGGCCGATCTCGATCCCGGCAAGGCGCCGCAGCCGGGGGAGATCGTCCGCGCGCGCCACCGCCAGTACGTGGTCACCGAGGTCGTCCCGCCCGCGGATCCCGAGCATCGCAACCCGAGGACGGGGCTACGCAGCTGCACGCGGGTCAAGCTGGTGTGTCTCGACGATGACGCGCAGGGCCGCGAGCTCGAGCTACTCTGGGAGCTGGAGCTGGGTGCCGAGCGCATCGACCCCGCGCGCCAGGGTCTGGGCGGGGTCACCCGCTTCGACGACCCCGACGCGTTCGAGGCCTACTACCGCACGCTCCAGTGGAGCTGCGTGACCACGGCCACGCGAGCCGACGACGAGCGCGTGCAGGCGCCGTTCCGCGCGGGGATCGCCGTGATGCAGCACCAGCTCGTGCCGCTGCAGCGGGTGCTCGCGCTGCCGCGGGCCAATCTCTTCATCGCCGACGACGTGGGCCTCGGCAAGACCATCGAGGCCGGCCTCATCTTGCAGGAGATGCTGCTGCGGCAGCGCCTGGATCTGATCCTGATCGTGTGCCCGGCCTCGATCTGCTTGCAGTGGCAGGGGGAGATGGAGCGTCGCTTCGGGATCCGCTTCGAGATCGTGAACCGCGAGCACCTGGCCAGGATCCGGCGGCAGCGCGGGGCGGCCACCAATCCGTGGGACTGCGGGCGGCACTTCATCGTGTCGTACCAAACGCTGCGACGCCCCGAGTACCAGGAGCTCTTGCTGCTCGCGCTCGGCCGGCGGGGGCCCAAGAGCATGCTCGTGCTCGACGAGGCCCACAACGTCGCGCCCGCGAGCAACCAGCAGCGCTACGCGGTGGACTCCAAGCTCACCAAGCTCGCGCGGGCCATCGCGCCCAAGTTCGAGAACCGGCTGTTCCTCTCGGCCACCCCGCACAACGGGCACAGCAACAGCTTCTCGGCGCTGCTCGAATTGCTCGATCCGGCCCGCTTCACGCGGGGCGTGCCGATCGAAGGAAGCGACGGGCTCGCGGCCGTGATGGTGCGTCGCCTCAAGCGCGATCTCATCGGCACCACCTCGCTGCAATTCCCCAAGCGCCAGCTGGTCGAGCTGCGGCTCGTGCAGGACGGGGAGGCGTGGTCGATGCAGCGCGCGGTCCGAGGCGAGACCGAGGCTGCGCCGAGTGAGCCACTCGCGCCACGCGAGACCCATGAGCTCGAGCTATCCGAGCTGCTCGCGGCCTACACCACGCTGTGCGCGCCCTCGGCCAAGCGCGATCGCCGGGTGTTCATCGGGCTCCAGAAGCGGCTGCTGTCGAGCTGCGCGGCGTTCCAGCGCACGCTGCAGGTCCACCTGCGCAAGACGGGCCAGCGGATCCTCGAGGCGCTCGAGGACGAGCCGCCCGATGTGGGCGCGAGCGAGGACGGCGAGCTCGTGGCGGCCGAGCTCGACCTCGGGCTCAACGATGCCGTCGCCAGCGGCGGTGCGCTGCCCACCGAGGCGAGCCATCGGCAGCAGGCCGAGGCGCTGCTCGAGCGCATGCAAGAGCTCGTGCGCGCGGCGAGCTCGCGACCCGAGGGCAAGATCCTGGCGCTCGTGCAGTGGATCCGCGCGCACCAGTGCCCCGCCGCGGGCTCGCAGTGGTTCGACACGCCAGCCTCGGCGAGCCGCGCGTGGTCGGACACGCGCCTGTTGATCTTCACCGAGTACTCGCACACGGCCGAGTACATCATCAAGATGCTGCGGGCCGCGCTCGCGGGCAGCGAGCGCGAAGACGAGCGCATCGCCTACTTCCACGGCGGGACGCCCGACGACTCGACCACCGGGGATGGCCGCGGTCGCTCGCCGGGGCGCCGCGAGCTACAGGCGAATTTCAACGCGCGTCCCGACCGGCACCCGGTGCGGATCCTGGTGGCCACCGATGCGGCCCGCGAGGGCGTGAACTTCCAGGCCCACTGCGCGGATCTCATCCACTACGACATCCCGTGGAACCCGGGTCGCCTCGAGCAGCGCAACGGTCGCATCGACCGCACGCTGCAGCCCTCGCCCGAGGTGCGCTGCATGTACTTCGCGTACCCGCAGCGCAGCGAGGACCGCGTGCTGCAGGTGCTCGTGGACAAGGTCGAGCGGATCCAGCGTGAGCTGGGCTCGCTGTCGGCGGTGATCCTCGAGCGCATCGAGGAGTCGCTCGAGCCCCACGGCATCGACGATGGCGCACAGCGACGCCTGGAGCTGGCGAGCGAGGGCGACGCGGGCGAGCGCGACGTGGCGGGCCGCGAGATCGAGTCGACACGACGGGATCCCGAGCGCCTGCGCCAAGAGATCGAGGCGGCCGGCGACTGCTACGAGCGCTCGCGCGAGTTCTTCGCCCCCGATGCCGAGGGGCTGCGCGAGACGGTGGGGGTCGCGCTCGCGCTCGGCGGCAGCGACGGCGGGTTCGAGACCACCGACGAGGCCCGCGACTCCGGCCACCCCGATGAGGCCTCGCACTACCGCGTGCCGACGATGCCGGCCGACTGGGCGCGCACGCTCGATACGCTGCGCCCACCCAAGCCGCGCGACCTGGCCTGGTGGGAGTGGCGCAACGAGCACCCGCCGCGCCCGGTGGTGTTCGAGCCCCTGCGCCGCATGACCGACGACGTGATCCAGCTCCACCTCGAGCACCCGCTGGTGCGCCGTGCCTTGGGGCGCTTCACCGCGCAGGGCTATGCGGCTCACGATCTGGGTCGCGCCTCGCTGATGCAGTATGCGGGCACGCGGGAGCGCATCGTGCTGGTCGGGCGCGTGAGCTTGTTCGGCGCCGGGGCCACGCGGCTGCACGACGGGCTGCTGCATCGGATCGCGGATCTGCGCGGCGACGGCGAGGCCACGCCGCTCGTCAGCGAGACCGAGCAGGCCACCGCGCTGCGCCAGATGCGGGAGGCCATGCGCAGGCCCAGCGCGAGCTGGAAGCCCTCGGCCGAGCTGGCCGCCAAGCGACTGGCCCGCGTGGAGTCCGACATCGCCACGCTCTGGCCGCTCTTGCAGACCCAGGCCCAGGACGAGGCGGCCGAGCTCGTGCGATTGCTCGACGATCGCGGCGCCCGCGAGGCCGAGCAGCTGGTGGGGATCCTCCGCGCGCAGCAGACGAAGATCCGCAGCGTGCTGGCCCGTGACGACAGCGACGAGGCGGCGGGCGGCGACGCGGCCGAGACCGCCTCGGCCCGCCAGCGCCGCCTCGATCGTGACCACATGCAGACCCGCCTGAAATCGATCGACGAAGAGCTAGTGCGCGAGCCCGAGAAGCTGCGCCGTCACTACGCCGTGCTCACCCAGCGGATCGAAGCGGTGGGTCTCCTCTACCTCGTGCCGGAGACGCGCTAGATGGCCCGCGATGTAGAGGAGCTGTTTCACGAGACGTGGCTGGGCGAGGCCCAGCCGCTGCAGGGGCTGACCTTCAGCGTCCCCGTGCTGTGCGACGGGGGCGTGATGATGCGGCTGTCGGTAGCGGCAGCCGGCGAATTCGTCGCGCTCGCGCCGGCGGTGAAGGTGAAGGAGGAGGACGACGCGCCGGCCGTGCACCGCCTGCGCAGCGTGATCGAGCTGCTGACCGGCTTCCTCGGGTTCGACGAGACCGAGCTCGTGCGCGGCGACGCGCTACCCGAGGATCTCGTGCTGCGGATCGCCGAAGAGGGCACCGAGCTGCGCCCCGATGCTGCGATCGGGTGGGGTGGAGGTCGCGACCAGCGCGAGTCGCAGGTGCCCGACGACCCCACGGCCGCGGGCGAGCAGACCCCGGCCTCGCGGGCCGGGCGTGGGTTCCAGATGCTGCTGTGGGAGCTTCCGGCGGGGATGAAGCTCGACACCGCCGAGAGCGAGACCAGCGAGTGGCACTACCCACCCGCGGCCAAGCTCGAGCGCCTGCTCCGCGAGACGCGGGTACCGATGGGCCTGCTCGCCAACGGCGACGAGGTGCGCCTGCTGTACTGCCCCACCGGCCACGCGAGCGGCTGGATCACCTTCCCCGTCGCGTTCATGGCCAGCAGCAGCGGCCGCGACATGCTGAGCGCCTTCCGCGAGCTGCTGCATGCGGATCGCGTGCTGGGCAGCAGCGCCGAGCTGCCAACTACGCTCGAGCTGCTCGAGCGCAGTCGTGAGCGCCAAGCCGACGTGACGACGAAGCTCGGCGAGCAGCTGCTCGATGGCCTGCAGATCTTGCTGCAAGGGTTCGAGGCCGCGGCGCTGCGCGACGGCGACGAGGCGCTGCGCGAGGCGATGCAGCAAGACGGGAATCATGTGTACGAGGGCCTGCTGACGGTCATGCTGCGGCTGGTGTTCGCGCTAGCCGCCGAGGACCGCGGGCTGGTGCCGGCCGAGCACACGATCTATGCCGCGCACCTGAGCGTGGGTGGCTTGTACGACGAGCTGCAGGCCGACCAGGATGCGTATGCCGACACGATGGAGCAGCGGTTCGGCGCGTGGGCGCGGTTGATCATGCTGTTTCGTGCCTTGTACTTCGGGGTGGAGCACGAGGGTTTGTCGATGCCGCCGCATCGCGGCCGGCTGTTCAACCCCGAGAACTATGCGTTCCTCGAGGGGGGGACCCAGGCCGGGGGCGCGGCGGTGAGCGCCGAGGCGCGGGCGCAGGCGAGGATTCCCAGTATCAGCGACGGCGTGGTGCTGAGGATCTTGCGGCGGCTCTTGTACTTGGACGGCCAGCGGCTGAGCTACAGCGCGCTCGAGGAGGAGCAGCTCGGGAGCGTGTACGAGGGGCTGATGGGGTATGCGATCGAGCGTAGGTACGCGCCGTCCGTGTGCCTGCGCCCCACGCGAGTGTGGGTGAGCCCCGCCGAGCTGCTCGAGCAGCCCAAGGCCACGCGGGTCGCGTGGCTGAAGCACGCGGGCGTGCAGGACTCCGCGGCCAAGCGCATCGACAAGGCGATCGGCGAGGCGGTGAAGGAGGCCGGGGGGGATGCGAAGGCGCTGGAGGCTGGGGTGATGGGGGTGCTGCGCAAGGAGAGCATCGCCCCGCGAGGCAAGCGGGGGGTGAGGAGCGGCGAGGATGCGCAGGAGGCCGAGGTAGGCGCGGGGCGGCTGGTGATCCAGCCGGGGGAGGAGCGGCGAAGGACGAGCAGTCACTATACGCCGCGGTCGCTGTCGGGGCCGATCGTGGCGCGGACGCTGGAGCCGTTGCTGGCGGCGATGCGGGCGAAGGCGAAGGAGGAGGATCCGACGGTCGAGGATCCGCAGCCGAGCAGCGAGGCGCTGCTGAGCTTGAAGATCTGCGATCCCGCGATGGGCTCGGGCGCGTTCCTGGTGGAGGCGTGCCGGTTCTTGGCCACGCAGGTCGAGGCCGCGTGGGTGCGCGAGGGGAAGCTCGCGCAGATGGTGAAGGACGCCGACGACGGGGATGTGGTCAAGCGGGATCCGCTGAGGCTGGCCCAGCGGATGGTCGCGCAGCGGTGCTTGTATGGGGTGGACAAGAATCCGCTGGCGGTTGAGCTGGGGAAGCTGAGCTTGTGGCTGCTGACGCTGTCGCAGGGGCAGACGTTTGCGTTTCTGGATCATTGCTTGAAGGCGGGGGATAGCCTGGTGGGGCTGAATCGGTCGCAGATCTTGGCGATGGATTGGACGAGCGAGGATCCGGCGGGGGAGGTCGAGGGGAAGGGGAAGAAGGGCAAGGGGAAAGGGAAGGGGAAGGGGAAGGGGAAGGGGAAGAAGGGGGATGATCGGACGCTGGATCTGTTTGCGGAGCAGACTAGGCGGGCGTTCGAGAAGGCTTCGTTGGCGCGGAAGAAGCTGGGGGATCTGGCTGCGCGAGGGGATCGCGGGGGGACGGAGAAGGAGCAGCATGCGCTGCATGTCGAGGCCGAAGAGGCGCTCGAGAGGTTGAGGGACGTGGCGGATGTGTTGCTGTCGGCGTTCTTCTGGCCGTATGAGGAGGCCGGGAAGCTGACGCCGGAGTTCTTGTTCGAAGGGAAGAAGCCGTCGGAGAAGGATCGGCTGGGGTGTTTGGCACGGGTGAGGGATGAGCTCGGGATCTGGTTGGCGCAGGCGGGGGAGCCGAGGATGCCAAGGGGGTTGGAGCTGCGGCGGGAGTTGGTGAGGGAGGGGATTCGGCCGCTGCATTGGCATTTGGAGTTTCCGGAGGTGTTCGAGGACGGGCGGGAGGATCCGCTGGCCAAGGAGGGCGACGGGAAGGTGTGGATGGATGCGGTGGTCGGGAATCCGCCGTTTGCGGGGAAGAATGGGATCACTGGGGCGAATGGGCCTGTGTATCTGGATTGGTTGGGGTTGGCGTATGCGCCGAGCCATGGCAATTCGGATCTGTCGGCGTATTTCTTTCGGCGGGCGCACTGGATGCTCGGCGTGCATGGAACGCTGGGGCTGATCGCGACGAATACGATCGGGCAAGGGGATACGCGGGGCACCGGACTGGCGCCCATCGTCGCGGGCGGGGCGAAGATCTATGACGCGACGCGCGACATGAAGTGGCCGGTACAGGGCGCGAATGTCAGTGTGTCGATCGTGCATGTCGCGGAGGGCATGGCGGATCACGTCGAATTGGTGCGACGGCTCGACGGCAAGTTGGTGGATGCCGTGAACAGCCGACTGCGGCCGAAGCCGGAGCGCGCCGATCCGGTGGTGCTGCGAGCGAATTCGGGGAAGAGCTTCCAGGGTTCCATCGTGCTCGGGAAGGGCTTCGTGCTGACTCCCGAGGAGCGCGAGGCGTTGATCGCCAAGGATGAGCGGAACGGCGAGCGGATCTTTCCGTATCTCAGTGGCGACGAACTCAATTCCAGCCCCACCCAGGTGCCTGAGCGCGTTGTTATAGATTTCGGTGATTCTACACTTGAGGAGGCTGAGCGATGGCCAGAGCTTGTTGCGATTCTGCGTGAAAAAGTGAAGCCGGAGCGAGAAAAGAACAATCGCGAGAGCTATCGGAAATACTGGTGGCAGTTCGCCGAGAAGCGTACTGCTCTTCGGCGTGCGCTCGGGTTACAGGCTCGTTGCCTTGCGATTTCGGCAGTGAGCAAGCATCTGACATTCTCATTCGTGCCCGCCAGCGTCGTGTTTTCGCACAATGTCATTGTTCTTATGGTCGAGGACTACGCCTCTTGGGGCATTCTTCAGTCAAGAGTTCACG
>JBFIJN010000355.1:0-9484 GCA_041600735.1 Nannocystaceae bacterium | reverse complement strand
TCGCGACCCCCGAGCGGATCGGTCGCTACGCGATCGAGCGGGCGATCGGCTCGGGCGGGATGGGGGCCGTGTTCGTGGCGCATGATCCCGAGCTCGATCGGAAGGTCGCGCTGAAGCTGCTGCACTGGACCCCCCGCGACGCGGAGGGCAAGCGCATGGTTCGCGAGGCCAAGGCGCTCGCCAAGCTCTCGCATGCCAATGTCGTGCAGGTGTACGACGCGGGCGCGGTCGAGGACCGCGTGTTCCTGGCGATGGAGCTCGTGCGCGGGACCGATGCTCGTCGGTGGCTGCGTGCCGAGCGTCGCACCTGGCGCGAGGTGGTCGACCTCTTCATCGCCGCCGGTCGCGGGCTGGCGGCGGCTCATGCCGCCGGGCTCGTCCACCGCGACTTCAAGCCGTGCAACGTGCTGGTGGGAGACGACGGCGAGGTGAAGGTGGCCGACTTCGGGCTCGTGCGCTCGGCCGAGGGCCCGGTGCCGGCCGAGTCGAGCGCGAGCCTGCTGCCGCCGCCGCAAGAAGGACCGCTCGATTCGATCACGCGCACGGGGGCCTCGGTGGGAACGCCCGCCTATATGGCACCCGAGCAGCACCTCGCGCTCGATACGGATGCGCGCACCGATCAGTTCAGCTTCTGCGTGGCGCTCTACGAGGGCGTGACGGGTCAGCTCCCGTTTCGGACCGACTCGCGGGTGGAGCTGATCGCGGCGGCGCGGGCCGATCGCGTGGTGTTCCCAGAGCGACCGCGGCTTCCGGCGGGGCTGTGTCGTGTGATCCGGCGCGGGCTTCGTGCCGCGCCATCCGATCGCTTCCCAGACATGAAGGCGCTGATCGATGCGCTGGTTCGCGTGCGTCGACCGGCGACGAGCAGGTGGGCGATCGGTGCGGTGGCGCTCGGAGTGATGGCGCCCGCCGCCCTCGGGCTCACCACGATGTCGCGATCCGACGCTGGGGTTGTCGCGGCGATCGGTGGGGCGGAGCAGTGCGACGCCGACGCCCGCACGCGCTCGATCTGGGACGATGAGGCGCGCTCCCGCGTGAGCGCCCATCTCGTGGAGGTCGAGCCCGCGATCGGTGCGCTCGCCGCAGAGACGGCGGTGGGCACCATCGACGCCTATCTCGAGAGATGGAGCGAAGCCTATGCGGCGAGCTGCGGCGGCGAGCCCGGGCTCGAGGAGGCGCAGCAGCTGGCGCGACGGCTGTGCTTGCACTCGCGCCTGGAGGAGGCCCGCGGGGTGATCTCGGTGCTCGACCAAGCCGACACTGCGATCGTGGCCAATGTGGAGCAGATCGTCGCCGCGCTCGAGCCGGTCGCGCAGTGCGAAGGTGAGCTCTCGGTCGTGCGGACGGCGAGCGACGTCGACCAGTCGCTGAGCTTCGAGCTGGCGCGCGCACGGTCGCTGTGGCACACGCTGCACACCAACGCAGCCCTCGCCGCCGCGCAGTCGCTCGCCAAGCAGGCTGCGGACTCCGGCGAGCGCATCATCGAGTCCGATGCTTGGTTCTTGGTCGCCACGATCATCCGATTCGATGTCCACGCGGCCGATGCCGGCGCCCGCATCACCCATGCGTCCAGCGCCGCGATCGAGGCCGCGCACGCGGTGGGTGATCCCACGCGAGCCCTCCGCGCCGAGGTGTTGAATGCGCGCGATCGCGACGAGCTCGAGCGCCTCGCGAGCCGCGTCGAAGCCAGCGGCGACGCGATAGCCACCTGGATGTTCCACCACAACCTCTACTACGCGCTCGATCGCGAGGAGCCCTCCAATCGCGTGCGGTTGGACGAGCAGGCACGGCGCTTGCTCGAGGTTGCGGCCGAGAGCTTCGGCGCCGGGCACCGCTTCGTCACGATGTCGCGGGAGATCGCCGAGTGGCAGGGGATCACGAGCCGGGCTACCGGCGAGCAGCGGCGGGAAGAGGCCGCGCGGGTGGCCGCGAGGTTCGGATCGAACAGCGCGCGGGCGGCCCAGGCCTTGGAAGAGCTCGGGGACCGACTCTTTCTCGAGGGCAAGCTCGTCGAGGCGCGGCGCGAGCTCGAGCGAGCGCGGCTCGTGTGGACGGGTGTGGAAGGCCCCAAGTCGAGCCAGGTCGGCCGCGTGTACCGTCGGATCGGACTCGTGGAGTGGACGCGAGGGGACTACGAAGCCGCGTTGGTCGCCTATGAGCACGCCCTCGCTGCGCTCGAGGCCAACCCGGTGATCGATCATGCGGGCGAGATCGGTGTGTGGTCGGCGGTAGCGTTCGAGCGCATCGAGCTGCTGCTAGAGCTCGACCGGGCGGCGCAGGCCGTGGTCGCGATCGACGAGGCGAAGCCACGGAGTCATACCGGCGCGAAGGATCTCGTGGGCAAGATGCGGGCCGACCTCCGCGGTCGCGCTCGCCTCGCGGCCGGCGACCCCGCGGGCGCCCTGGCCGAGTACACGGCCGCGCGGCTCGAGGGGCCCAACGGGATCGAGGAGCTCGACATCGGCGAGGGCGAGGCTCTGCTCGCGCTCGGCCGCATCGACGAGGCACGCGCGCGCTTGCGTGTCGCGTGGACCCGCCTCGACGCGGTGGCGGTGAAGGAGCGCACGTTGTTCGATCTGCCCAGGCACGCGCGCGCCGGGCTGGCGCTCGCGCGTACGCTCGCGGCGGTCGATCCCAACGATCCGGAGATCGCCACGATCGCCACCGCAGCGCTGGCCTCGTTGACCTCGCTGGCCTCGCAGGCCCCGATGCACACGATGCCATCCTTGGTGAAGATGCGAAGCTCGTTGCTCGCGCTCAGTGAGTGAGGCGGGTCGCGTGCGATCCCTGCCGACGATCACCGCAGCTGCACGCGGTAGTCCAGCCACCGCTTCGGCTCGCGTGCCGTGAACACGAAGGGGTCGTGGCGCGGGAGCCAAGCGATGCACCAGTGCGTCTCGCTGTACCACCAGCCGTCCTCCCACCCCACGTGGCGCTCATTGTCGACCCATCCCGACCAGGTGCCGGACGACACGCGCAGGATCAGCGCATCCGCGAACCCGGGGCGAGTGGGCCGGCCTTCGATCGGACGCAGCGGTGAGCGGCTCGCATTGTTGCGCACCTCGATGTCTTCACCCGCGATGGCGAGGCGCAGCCCATCCGTGTGCAAGATCAGTCCAGTGGCCGGGATGCTCTCCGCTTCGTCGAGCCTCTCGCTCGGCGGGCCGAACGGAGGGTGATCGTAGCCCTCGCGGTGACTGATCCGGTGGAACGACCACGCGCTCGTCGGGCTCGGCCTGGGCATCGCCGAGCGCGTGGGGATCCGCGCGCGCACCTGTGCGAGCGGGCCACCCCGGCTGCGCTTGGTCCACGTGATTTCCGTGCGCTGGATCAACAGCACCGCTCTAGTCGGCCCACGGCTCACGCGTTGCGCCGCTCCTTCTTCTTGGCGGCCACCTTCGCGGGGCGCAGCGCCTTGCGGGCGCGCTTGATCAGGTCCTCGCCGAACGCGTCGCTCGGGTCGGCTGCGGCTTCGGCCTGGGCCAGCAGCTCGAGGCCGCGCTCGTGCTCCTCGGCGCGGGCGAGCGCGGTGGCGAGCGCGGCGGCGGCCTGCGGATGACCGTCGAGACCCTCGTACGCGGCCTCGAGGTGGGCGCGGGCCTGCTCGGCGCGGGCGGCCTCGCCCAGCATGATGACGCCGAGATCGAGTCGGGCGCGGGGCGAGAGCTGGCCGGCGTCCTCGAGCGCGACGAGCTGCTCGCGCGCGGCCACGCGATCGTCGGCGAGCAGCAGCGCCCGGGCTTGGGCGCCGCGCAGCGCGGGCGGGGCGGCGTCGCGAAGGATCCGCGCGGTGTCGGCAAACGCAGCCGCGGCGGCGCGCCAGTCTCCCTGGGCCACCCGCAAGCGCGCGCGCTGAAGCGTGACCCAGGCATCGGGGGCAAACGCGGTCACGAGCACCGACTTCTCGAGCGCATCGAGCAAGGCCTGCGCGTTGTCCTTGGTGGCGGCGTGGATCGAGGGCTCGCGACGCGTGATCAATAGATCGGTGATCACCGGCACGAGCAAGAACCCCATCACGCCGATCACGATGAGGGCGTAGGACACCAGCGGCCAGGGCAGCGCGAGACCGGTGAGGACGAAGGTCGAGCCGAACAACACGCGGGTGAGTCGACCCTGGAACGGGCGCCCACTGCGGGACCACACCGACTTGGGAACGTCGACGTCGAGAAGGTCGGCTCGGGGAACGGCGGGCTTGCTCACGACGCCCACGAGATACCCCGCGTGCACCCAGCGCCGCAATCGTGGTGCGTTTGGCAGGTCAGGCCGCGGGGCGGGCTATGCTAGCGGGCAGTGGTCCACATCGCCGCGGATCTCCCCCAATTCCTTCAGCGTCGCGAGCTCGCGGCCTACGAGCAACGCCTTGCGCGAACGGCCTACGCCTATGGCGTCGATCTGCGCCGCGCGCAGTGGCTCGCGGGCTCGACGGTGGGCGATCCGCTGATGCGGACGGTCGATCGTCAGTGGAGCGGGCTGGTCACCGATCTCGACGAGAGCAGCCTGCTGCCGCCGCGCAAGGCGCCGCCGACCGCGCTACTCGAGGAGGTGGCCCGCCTCATTCACATGCTGCGCGCTCCGCTGCCCACGCTGCGGCTGCTGCGACCCGACGTGGCCGCGCAGTGGTCCGCCGTCACGCCGCTCGGCACCACCAAGGGCAGCATCCACTGGCTCGTGCTCGACCTCGATCGCGTGATGGCGCTGCCGCCCGAGGAGCGCACGTTCGTCCTCGCCGCGGGCTTGGGTCACCTGCAGTGCGACCACGGCTCGATCTTCGCGGCCCACCTGATGGCGCACCGCAAGCATCGCGCGGCCAAGATGGTGCGCACGCTGCTGCGTCCGTGGGCGAAGGTTGCGGTGTTCTCGGCCGATCGCGCGGGGCTCGTGGCCGTGCAGTCGCTGCCGGTGGCCGTGCAGGCGGTGGAGCGCCAGGCGGCGGAGCACGTGAGCTGGATGCCGCGCTGGCCCTCGGTCGAGGCGCGACGCCAAGCGCTCGAAGACTTCGATCACTCCGCGATCATGGCGCGGCGTCGTGTGCTGGCCGGGGATGTCAGCCAGAGCTGGGCGATCGCCCCTCCCGGCCGCGAAGAAGAGCTCGACTCGCTCACGCAGAAGATCGCCGCGGCGTTCGATGGCGCGATCAGGCTCGGCGGTCGGCTGGCCATGCGCATCGAGGGCCACGAGCGTCGCGCTCGCAAGAGCCAGCCTGCGGGTGAGAGCGACGAGTCCGAGAGCGAGGCTCCGGCGAGCGAGTCCACGGCGGCGAGCAAGGCCGAGGCGAGCGAGGCCGAGGCCAGCAAGCGCACCCCTCCACCCGCGCCCGCGCCCGACCCCGAGCAAGCCTCGCGGCTCGAGCATGCGCTGCGCGACTCGTGGACCCTCGCGCGCTGCGACCAGCGACTGACCCGAAGGCTGGGACTGCTATGACCACCACTGCTTCGACCGCCACGGCTACCTCCACGCCCACCGATCCGCGCAGTGTGCTGCTCGGCCACGCGCAGATCTTGTCGGGCATCGCGATCGAGCTTGGCTTGCCCGACCTCGCGCGCGGCATCGAGGCCGACACGCGGCGGCGCCTCGACGATCATCGCGTGCGCGCGGTGGTGCTCGGGGAGATCAAGCAAGGCAAGAGCACGCTCATCAATGCGATCCTCGGCACCGATGCGCTGCCCACCGGGGTCACCCCGACCACGGGGGCCGTGGCCACCGTGCGCGTGGGCGACCAGCCGGGGAGGTTCCTGTGGCGCGAGCGCGTGCACCTGGGTGACGAGGGCACGGCCAGCCCCGGACTGGTGCGCGAGCCCGTCGATGCCGAGCGCTTTGCCGCGCTGGCCACCGGTCGCGCGCACCCAGACGGAGGCGTCGAGCCCGGATCGATCCTCGAGCTCGTGGTCGAAGACGGTGCGCTGCCGCCCACACTCGAGCTCATCGACACCCCGGGCATGAACGACATGGAGCGCGTGCGCGGGGCGATCAGCCGCGGCGAGCTCCCGCGCGCCGACGTGATCGTGCTGGTGCTCGATGCCACCCAGCTGCTCAATCGCACCGAGCTCGCGTTCCTGCGCGATGCGGTGGCGGCGGTGGGCGGGCTCGATGGCTCGGGGGCGCGATTGCTGCTGGTGATCAATCGCATCGATCTGGTCGACGAGCCCGAGCGGCCGCAGCTGGTCGAGTACCTGCGTCGCGAGGTGCGGGTGCTCGCGGGCGGCGCGGGCGAGGCCGCGATCGAGGTGTTCCAGACCGATGCCCGCGGCGCGCTGCGCCGGCCCAACGAAGACTCTCCCGGCATCGAGGACGTGCGGAGGCTGCGGCGACGCCTCATCGAGATCGCCGAGGGTCACGCCGACGTGCTGCCGGCGCGCGCGCGCGCGAGCCTCGCCCGCCACGCCACCCTGCTCGCCCACAACGCCGCGATCGCGGCGCGAGCCCTCACGCTCGAAGAGCTCGCGCTACGCCGCGAGATCCGGGCGATCGAGCGCGACGTCGTCGATCACGAGTCCGACCTCGTGGTGCTGCGCGAGCAGCTCGGTCAGGGCCAGGCCAAGCTCCAGCAGGAGAGCGAGGCGCGCATCGATCGCTTCCGCGACGACCTGCGGGCGAGCACGCTGTCGTGCATCGAGGCGGCGAACCTCCGCGTGCTCTCGCATCACCTGCCGGGCTCGTTGCACGACGCGTTCCTCGCCTTCGCGCGCGAGGAGTCCGACCGGCTGCGCATCGAGCTCGACGAGCTCACCCGCCAGGCGATCCGCACGCACGGCGAGCAAGCGCGCCGACGGCTGTGGCAGGCGACCATGCGCCTGGGCTTTCGCGGCGCCACCATCTATGTCGACCCACCGTCGGTCGTGCTCGAGATGGGGCTCGTGGCGGTGGGGCTCGTGGGTACCGCGGTGATGTACTTCGGTAGCATGGTCGCGGGGCTCACCATGACGGTCGCGGGGCCGCTGGCGACGGTGGTGCTGCGCGAGAAGTCGCTGCGCGACGCTCGGGAGCGGGCCAAGGCCGAGCTGCCGGGCGCGCTCGAGCGCGCGAGCGAGGCGCTGCGCGACAGCATTCGCCGCGTCGTCGAGCAGCACGTGGCCGCGGTCGAGGAGCACCTGGTGCTGGCCAACGTCGCGCTCGGTCGGCAGCTGGTGGCGGTGCTCGAGCGGGCGCGGGAGCGGCTAGGTCACGACGACGCGCCCGACGCCAAGGAACGGCGGGCGCTGGCGCAGCTGCGGCTCTTGGAGCAGGAGCGCACCCTGCATGCGCTTCGCCACGAGCTCCGCGACCTCGCGATTTCCACGAGCGACGGCTAGCCCTCCGTGAACGAGGTATCGCCGCTGGGCTCGGGATGTGGCACCTTGATCGGACATGGGGGATCGCATGGGGAACGAGGAGGAGCTTCGGCCGAGCGTGCGCGACGAGGCGCAGGCCACTCGCGCTCACCACGAGAAGGCCTACATGAGCGAGCTGGGTCACCGGCTCCGCAACCTCCGCGAGGAGCGGGGGATGACCCAGCAAGTGCTCGCGCAGGCCGCCGGCATTGCGACCGACATGGTGTCGCGGCTCGAGAACGGTCACTACAGCAGCCCGGGGCTTCGCACGCTGCTGCGCATCGCCGAGGGCATGGGCCTGACCGTCTCGGCGCTGCTGCCCGACGTGCCCAGCCTCAACCAGGCGAGCCCCGAGGCCAACCTTCGCGCGCGACTCAACACGCTGCTGCATCGCGTCGATCTGGACGACCTCGAGCTCATCGTGGAGATCTCGGGGACGATCGTCGCGCGGCGTCGGCACTGAGCTCGGGTCGCGAGCGCGCCGTGGAACCGATCCCTCGCGGGTGGTGATGCAGACGCCGGAGCGTCCGACACTGGTGGGCGTAGCCACGGGGCGGCCCGACGGCGGGGTCGCGATCGTGAGGCTGAGTGGCCCGCGCGCGCGAACGATCCTCGCCTCGATGATCGTGGGGAGCGTGCCCGCCGCGCGGCAGCTCGTGCGCCGGCCGCTGCAGCTCGACGGCGGTGAGCGCGAAGACGGGCTCGTGGTGATCATGCCCGGACCGGGGTCGTTCACCGGTGAGGACGTGGTGGAGCTGCATGTGCACGCGGGCGAGCGCAACGTTGCCGCGGTGGTGCGAGCGCTGCTCGAGCTCGGCGCCAAGGCGGCGGGCGCGGGCGACTTCTCGCGGCGCGCGTTCGAGCTGGGGAGGCTGAGCCTCGACGAGGCCGAGGGCATCGCCGCGGTGATCGGAGCGCAGACCGAGGCCGCGCTCGCGCAGGCGCGGCGGCTGGCGGCGGGCGAGCTCGGCCGCGACGTGGAAGCGGAGCGACGCGGGCTGGTCGAGCTGCGCGCGGAGATCGAGGCCAACCTCGACTTTCCCGAGGATGTCGATGCGGGGGACGTCTCGCGCTGGCGCGAAGAAGCGGCCGCGCGCGGCAGCGCCGTGAAGCGCTGGCTCGATCGCTTCGAAGCGGGGCGGCGAGCGCGAAGCAAGGCGCGGGTCGTGCTCGCCGGTCCGCCCAATGCCGGCAAGAGCTCGTTGTTCAATGCGCTGCTCGGGCGACCGCGCGCGCTGGTGGCGGACCAGCCCGGGACCACGCGCGACTATGTCGAGGCCGAGCTCGAGCTCGAGCGCCACTGCTGTGTGTTGGTCGATACCGCGGGCTTGCGTGAGGGTGCCGAGGCGATCGAGCAGGCCGGAGTGGAGCTCTCGCGTGCGCAGGTGGAGGGGGCGGATGTGGTGCTGTGGATCGAGGTCGCCGACGCCGGGGCCGCCGATGAGCTCGCGATGGAAGCGAGCGGAGCCACCGTGATCCGCATCGAGAGCAAGCGCGACCGTGGAGTGCGACGGCCCGGCTGGCTCGGGGTGACGTTGCGCCCAGGCGCGGCGGCCGAGGGTCTCGAGGCCGTGCGAGGTTCGTTGCTCGCGTGGTTCCACGCTGGTCGCGATCAAGCGTGGATCGGTCTCGAGCGGCACCATCGCTGCGCGCGAGAGGCCTTGGCGGCGATCGACGAGGCGCGCGCGCACCTGCAAGACGACGAGCGCCTCGAGCTCGCCGCCTTCGCGCTGGGCCTGGGCGAGGCGAGGCTCGGCGAGATCACGGGTCGCAGCGCGCTCGGCCCGGTGGGCGAAGAGGTGCTCGCGTCGATCTTCGCGCGGTTCTGCATTGGGAAGTGAGCTGCACGGTGGATGCGGTCACGCAGATGCGGTCACGCAGATGCGGTCACGCAGATGCGGTCACGCAGATGCGGTCACGCAGATGCGGTACGGCGGTCACGCGGCTGCGGACGCGCGGCGGCCAGTCACGCGGACGGCAGTCGGGCGAGCAGTGCGTCGAGCAGCGCGGGCGTCTGCGAGGGCTCGGCGCCGTGCGGCAGGGTACCGAGCAGGGGCACGCCGCTGGCGTTGGCGATGACCGCGGCGTTGCTGGTCACCGAGGGATCAAGCTTGGGTGTGGTCTGTGAGAGCACGAAGCCGAGCGGCGGCCGGCCGATCTCACGCAAGCCGGCGATC
>JBFIJN010000354.1:0-9513 GCA_041600735.1 Nannocystaceae bacterium | reverse complement strand
TGGGCCGAGCACACCCTCGAAGGGCGAGCGACCGCGGACTCGCTGCCCCCGGCGCTGGCGCTGGGCATCGACACGTTCGCCAACGACGGGCCGGTATTCTTCGCGTGGCACGACCGCCGCGAGCCGCTAGGAGGCGCGCAGTGGTCGAGCTTCATCGCCGCCGAGCACGTGGCGCTCGAGCATGCACTCGAAGAAGACCGCGCGGTCCCGCTGGGCTTCGCGCACGGGGTCGCCGGGCTGCTGCTGCGCGCGCTGTTGTTGCTCGACGGGCCGAGCCCCATCGACGAGGCCACGCTGCGCCGCGACCTCGACTGGCTCGCGAGCCTCCGCACCGAGGACGAGGGCTGCGCACGCTGGCCCGCGCGACGCGGCGACGAGGTCTCGCGCACGTGGGTGGCGTCGAGCCTGTGCAACGGCAGCCTTGGTCACGCGCTGCTGTTCCTCGAGGCGTTCACCCGCCTCCATGACGAGCGCTACCTCGAGCTGGCCCAGAGCGCGCTGGCGGCGAGCGCCAACGAAGACGAGCTCAACCTCGGATTCTGCTGCGGCCACGCGGGGCGAGCGGCGGTGGTCTCTCGCTTCTTGCGCTCGGGAATCCGCCCCCGGTCGGCCGAGGCCGAGGGCTCGCTCGAGCGCCTCGTGGCTCGCATCCTCCATGCACCGCCCGAGCACCGGCTCGGCCCCCTGTCGGGGCTCGCGAGCTGCCTGCCCGCGCTTCATGCCGAGGCCCCGGACTCGCCGGTCCTCGATCTGTTCCTTCCCCGTCCCGTGAGGCCGTCATGAGCCACGATTGGTGTGTACTGCGAACCTCCCTGTTCCGCGACGACTTCGCCGTCGAGAACGCGACCGCCGAGGAGCTGGCGCGCTTCCATGCCGCGATCGCGGTCGCGTCGTCGAATCGCGAGCTGCCCGAGCAGCTGCGGGCGGGGGCGCTGCCGTGCGTGCGGGCGCTCTACGAGGCGCGCGTGCGCTCGCGCTCCGTTCCGCGCAGCTTGTTCGCGGCCGCGGCGATCGCCACCCCCGACGGCGACGACCCCAGCATGAGCCACGTGCAGGTCCAGCGCCGCGATCGCCTCGACGAGGCCGCCCGCGCAAGCGAGGGCGAAGGCGAGGGTGAGACGCTGGTCGTGTCGAGCTCGGCCGTGTTCCACGCCGACGCGGTGACCTCGTACCGTCGCGATGCGAGCACGGGCGGCTTCGAGGCCGTGCGGCTCGGCGTCCCCGAGGCCGTGCGCGAGGTGTTGCTGGCGCACCGGGTCGGCACCCGCGAGCAGTGGGCCGAGCGGCTCGTGGCGCGAGGCTTCGAGGCCGACAAGGCGCAGCGACTGGTGACGCGCTTGGGTGGGCTCCAGCTGCTGCACGCCCCTTCCCCGTGCACGCTGTGGAACGACGACACTCCGCCCCAGACCGAGGACCTCGGGGCTGCGGTGGAGCACATCGAGGGCGATGCCCAGCAGACCACGGGCAACGCGTTTGCGACGTTCGATCGACCGCTGCGCAGGCCGGCGGCGCTCGAGCACGCCCAGGCCGTGGGCGAGCTGCTGCTGCGCTGCGCTCGCCCGGGGGCGGCCTCGATCCCGCGGACCCTCTCGCGGCTCCTCGACGGCCGGTGGTTGCCGCTGCCCGAGCTCGAGCGCATGGCCGAGGGCCTGCTGCAGGAGGCGGGCTCGGCCGAGCCCGCGCTGGCCCCCGCCGACCAGCCGTTCGTGCGCTGGCTACGGGCGCGGGCGCTCGACCCGGAGATCGATCTCCGCGAGGCGCCGCTGCCCGAGCGCACCTGGTCGGGCACGCTGCTGATGGGCACGCGCTGGACCGCGGACGATCGCTTGCTCGATCCGATCCTCTTCGCCGTGCCCCCGCGCGAGCTGATCGGCCGCTACGCGCTCCCCGGCCTCCACGAGCGCCTCGAGCAGCTCGACGACCCGAACACCGTGACGGTCGCGCTCGCCTACGAGGGTCCTGGGGTGCTGGGCGACGTGGCGCAGGTGCACATGCCGGGGACGCTCGCGCTCGAGTACTGCGGAGCCGCGAGCGCGCGCGAGCGCACGCTGCGGCTCGAGGACCTCGAGGTCGCGGCGACCTCGACCTCGCTGCACTTTCGTACGCGGCACGACCAGCGTCCGGTGACGCTCGTGCGACCGATTCCCTACAACGACGCGCTGCCGGGGCTGCACGCGCTGGTGCGCCTGCTCTCGGCGGCCGATGCCGCGCAGCGGCCCGCCCGCAGCCTGATCGACGTGGCGTTCGAGGGGATGCCCGTGCGCCCGCGCATCACCTACGACGGACACGTGCTGGCGCGCCGCCGAGCGGCGGTACCGGCCGACCTCACCGACGCCGAGCTCACCTCGTGGCGCGCGCGGGTGGGACTCGCGGGGCCGGTGAGCGTGGGCTCGAGCAGCGGCGGGCTACCGCTGGGCGAAGCCTCCGACGATGTGGTGCGCCAAGATCTGTTCAAGCGCCTGCGCCGAGGCGAGCGCCTGGTGCTCTCCGAGCGGCTGCCCGCGCGCGGCCTCGAGATCGATGGCCACGCGCATGCGGTGCACGCCCTGGTGCCGATCACGGCGACCTCGGGTGCAGTCGAGGCCGCGATCCCCCGCGTGCCCCACCCCGCCCAGCCGGCCTTGCTGCGCGGTCCGTTTCGCACGCTGCGCGTGAACGCGCTGGCCGAGCGCATGCCCACCGTGCTGCGTCAGCTTCGCGAGGGCCTCGGCGACGCGCCCTTCTTCTACGTGTTCTTGTCGGATGCGCTCGAGAGCGAGCTGCGCCTGCGCGTCCCGGCGCAGGCCCACGCGGTGCAGCACGAGCTCACCGCCATGCTCGATCGACTGCTGGACCAGCGGATCATCCGCCACTGGGCGGTCGAGCCCTATGTGCGCGAGTGGGACCGCTACGGCGGAGCGGAGGACATCGAGGCCGTCGAGCGCCTGTTCGTGGCCGACTCGGCCAGCTTCTACGATCCATGCACGGCGATGTCGCTCGTCGACGAGCGTCGCACCAACCTCCATGCGCTCGCGATCTTGCAGACGATGCGCTGCGCAGGGCTCGACGACGATGCGCAGCGCGAGCTGTGTCAGCGCGCCTTCGATGCCTTCGGGGCCGAGCTCGGGCTCTCCACCGACGACCGCCGCGCAGTCGGCAACATGTGGCGAGGGCGGCGTGAGGCCCTGGTGAGCGCGGCGCTCGGGCGTGGCGATGCCGCCGTTCACACCGCGCTGGTCCACCGTCGCCAGCAGCTCGGCGCTTGGCTCGAGGGCGGCAACCAGCCGCGGCTTCGCAAGCACCTGCGCGCGGTCATCCACATGACCGGCACGCGCCTGCACTTTCGCCACAACCGGGTCGAGGAGGCCTGGGCGTTCTTCTTCGCGCGCTGTCTCCTCGACCGCTGGCAGCACCTTCCCCACGAGGCGGCCGACACCGGCGCTTGGCTAGCGTGATGCAATCCATCCATCAGATCATCGATCCCCTCGCTTCCCTCGACGCCGAGCAGCAGCTCGCGGCCCGCACCAGCCTGCCGCAGCGGATGCTGCGGGCGAGTCGAGCCGCCAACCCGGTGCTCGGCTCGCTCGCCGCGCTCGACGCTCGGCTCGATGAGCTCGATCGAGAGCTCGAGCCCGAGAGCCTGTCCCCGCGGCCCGCCTCGGTGTGGTGGGACAATCCCGAGATCTACGCACCGCTGGTCTCGCTCGGAGATCGCTGCCCCGACGTGGAGGTGGCGACCAAGCTGCTCGATCGGCTCGACGTGATCGTGGGGCGCGTGCCCGTCGAAGCAGGCCATCTCGACGACGGAGTCTATCGCCTCGCGCCGCTGGGCCGCGGGGTCGTGCGCCGCAGCGGCGGGCGGGTGGCACCCCTCGACGCGCACTGGTCCGCGCCGGGCGAGGGCCTGGCGTACCTGCCGGTGCCGGGCTTGTTCACCGACGTCCCGTTCCCCGAGGTCTACGAGCCCACCGGGCCCGCGGGTGACGCAGCCTTCGCCCTCGCGCGCTACCGCCGAGCCCGACGCATGCTGGCGCAGGTCGATCCCGTGGTCGCACGCGACTTCGAGCGCACGGTGAGCATGGTCGCCCTGATGCCGCCCGTGCCCACGGTCGCCGACGAGCCGTGGCCCCTGCAAGCGCACTGGAGCTTCAGCCTGCGCATGCGTCTGTTCGGCTCGGTGTTCATCAATCCGTTCAGCGTGGGCGTTCCCGGGCTCATGGAAGGGCTGCTCCACGAGTACCTCCACCAGCGGATCTGGCTGTGGTGGGAGCTGTGCCCGCCCAGCGGACTGCCGGGCTGGGAGCGGTGGATGCTCTCGCCGGTGTCGGGCAAGTCGCGCCCCGTGATCACGATGGTGCACGCGTTCGTGATCTTCGCTGGCGTAGTCTCGCTGCACGAGGCGCTGCTCGACGGGCTGCTCTCGTGCCCCGAGGAGCGAGCGTTCAGCGAGCGGCGCAGCGCGCAGCTGATCGCCGCGCTCCCCGGTCTAGCGCACACGCTCGAGGGGCACCTCCCCGAGGGCAGCGAGACCCGCGAGCTCGTGCGCAGCGTGCTCGCCGACTTCCTCGCGCGGCGCTAGCGACCGCGCGACCGCGCGACCGAGCGAGCGCTACGGGATCAGCTCGATCTCGTAGGGCTCGCTCACGGTCCACGGCCCGCCACCGTCGAGCGCGGCCAGGTCGGCCGGCAGCGCGGCGGGGTCGGCCACGACCATGCGCAGCGACCAGCGCCCGAGCGAGAGCGGGAGCAGCTCGCCGAGCGTGCCCTCGAGCTCGAGCACGCCCCGCGCCGAGACCTTCACCGCCCCCGCGGGATCGATGAGCCGCCTGGGCTCGCCGGCCTCCGCCACGGCGAGCACGCGCAGTCCGAGCGGCGGCTCGACCGAGCGCTCGGGGCGGACCACCCAGTGGATCCGCGAGCTCGCGGTGTAGCGATCGATGGCCCCCGGAGCCGCGGGGTTCGAGCGGATCTCGTGCACGGTCTCGTTGCGCACGGTGAGCGAGAAGCTCGGCAGCGCGGAGGCACCCGGAGGGCGCGGGCCGTCACCGGGCGCGCTGAGCCACACGACCAGCGCCGCCGCGGCCAGCAGGCTCCCGGCGGCGGTCATCCACGTGATGCGGGCGCGGCGACGCGCGTCGAGATCGATGACCGTCGCATGCGGCTCGGCGGTCGTCACGGGCTCGGACTCGGGCGCGGGCGCGGACTCGGGCGCGGACTCGGTCTCGCTGGCGTGGGTCGCGGAGGTCTGCAGCGTAGCCGCTAGTCGCTCGACCCATGCGTCGCGCGTCCCGGCGTCGAGCGGCACCAGCACCTCGGCCAGCGCCGCCAGCTCCTCGGGATCATCCACGCCCTCGCGCAGCGCGATCACCTCGGCGGCCGTCCGCTCCCCCCGCACCACGTCCTCCCACGCGTGCGGGAACTCGTCGTCGTACTCGCGCTCGAGCTCGCCCAGCTGCGCGAGGAGATCGTCGGGATCGCTCATGCCGCCTCATCCTCCCGCGCGAGCCCTCGCACCATCCGACGCAGTCGCGAGCTCCACTGGTCGACCGCGGCTCGGCTCATCCCCATGGAGGTGCACACGTCGGCGATGGGCTGCTGCTCGACGTAGATCGAGCGAAACAGCTGTAGCCCTCGCTCGTCGAGGCGCGCGCGCAGCTGCTCGAGCAGGCGCGCGAGCTGGTCGCGCGAGGCGAGCCGACGGAAGGTTCCGCTGGTGTCGGCGCGTAGCGCCTCGAGCTCCTCGTGTTCGGTGGGCTCGCCGCTCCACGGGTTGCCGCGAAAGCCCGCGAGCACGCGCGCCACTCGATGCCGGGTGACCATGCGGACGAAGCTGGCCAGCGAGCGGCCGCGCGCCGGATCCCAGCGCCCGAGCACGCGCCCATCCTGCGCCAGCAGGTGGACCAGCACCTCCTGCACGAAGTCGTCCACGTCTTGCTTGGCGTCGCGACCACTGGCGCTGGCGCGGCGGCGCAAGGCGACCGCGACCTCGACCTTGATCACGGGCAGTAGCGCGTCGACGAGCGTTGCGAGGGCGTGGCGCTCTCCCTGGCAGGCGCGGCGGATCTGTTCGGGACCCACGGTGGAGCGCCCGCACACTACCACGCCCGAGCCGCCGTGCCGCTCGCGCGAGATCCTCGTGCATGCGGGTCGGCATCGTCTCAGCGCACCACGTCGATCGTGTTGCTGATGACCTGTGGGCCCGAGCCGCTGCCGTCATCGACGCGCACGCTCAGGCGCCCCGTCGTGACCGAAGAGTGCTGATCGAGCCAGCCCGCGACCGTCTGGCCCCCGGCGAGCACGTAGCGGTCGAGGTCGATCTGCTGCGGCGTCCCCACCGAGAAATTGCCCAGCTGCACCGTGATGTAGCTGCCCTGCGCCGTATCGCTGAAGGTGAGCGACGGGCGGTCGACCGTGTGACTGGCGTAGTACGAGTCGATCTCGATGTAGGCCGTGTAGGGATTCGACTGGGTCGAGATCGTGGTGGTGCCGCCGCTGCTGCTGCTGCTGCTCGAGCTGGGCGTCTTGCGGATCACGCAGTTCGGACAGATCGCCACATGCGGCTGCGGTCGCGTCTCGTCGCTGAGATGGTCGAGCGGCGGGGGCGGGCTCGGCTGCGGACCGGGCAACCTGTGGGTGGTGAGCGTGTCGGGGCTGCAGATCTCGGGGTCGACGTGGCTGGTCAGCACGGTCTGCTGCGCCTGGCCGCCCGTCGCATAGTGCTGCGAGGCGACCAGCGCATCGGTCGCGCTGGCCAGCGCGGTGCGCCTCGTGCCGCCCGCAGGTGCGCCGGCCGGCGCATACGGGTTGATCGCGCCGGTCACCGCCTGCATCGCGCTGTGCGCATCGATGCGCAGCACCGGAGCGCCCTGGCCAACCCCCACGCCGCGTAACTCCACCGTCATCGGCAGCGTCACCGCATGCTGCTGAACCTTCGTCATGACCGTGGCCGCGGCCGCGGTCGAGCCGTGGCTCCACACCTGCGCCGCAATCGCCGACAACGCCGCGGTCGACAGCGAGGTGCCCGTCCACGCTTGGGTTCGATCGCCTCCGCTCGTCCGCATGGCCGTCTGGTGCGCGAACAAGGCCCGCCGCGGCATGCTGCCGCGTCGCGCATTCGCGATCGGGCGATCCTGTCCATCGATCCCTCCGGCGGCGTAGACCAGCGGGACCGCGCCCGGACCCGCCAAGTCGAACGCGCTGCACGCCGCCCCGGGTGACGGATGCACCTCCCACGAGGCCGGCGCCATGGGTCCCCGCTGCTCGCACGAGGCACCGCGATCGTTGCCCGAGGCCGCCACCGACAGCGCCCCCTCGCACGAGGCCCACGCGAGCGCGGCATAGACCGCCTGCACGGGCGCGGGCACGGCGGGATCGGGATTCGCGAGCAGCCCGCTCGGCCCGGGCGGCAGATCCCCGTGAAGCGGATCCCAGCCGAGGCTCATGTTGATCACGAGCGGCGAGCTGTTGGCATCGGGGCGCGTCTTCCAGCGCACCATCGCCTCCCCCACGGCCTCGGCCAGCGAGCTCAGGCTGCCTCGCTGCCCGCCCGAGGGCAGCGGCGCGGCATGGCTCGCATCGTAGGGGAATGCCTGCGCGAAGAACTGTCGATTGCGGCACCCCGCCTGGCCAAAGGGGCAGCGTACGGCCTCGACCAGCGCGCGCATGGCCAGGCCATGGAGGTGCCGCGGCGGAGCGCTCGCATAGGAGGCCACGGCATCGCCCGGCGCGGTCGAGTCGGCCGTGTCGACGATCGCGAGGTAGGCCAGACCCTCGGGCTGGGCGTAGGGCCACGTCGCGGGCGGATTGCCGGGCGAGGCAGGCCGAGCACCCAACGCTCGCAGCGCCCGATCTTCTTGGGCCTCCATCAGCGCCTGCTGCGGGTTGGCCTGCGGCACCACCACATCGGGATCGATGTCGAGCCTCACACACTGGTTGACCGTGGGTCCGCTCGCGGGGGCCCCGGCGCCGCCCCACGTGTACACGCAGAAACGCGAGAGCGCGGCCGGCATAGGGGTTCCCGCCGCCTCGAGCTGGCCCCACAGCGGATTGGAGACCCCGCGCCGAAACAGCCGCTGCGCCGTCCAGCTGCCCACCGCCACGCACGGTGCACCGTTCTCGAGCGCGGCGACGTAGCGCAGCCGCACGGGGCCGGCGGGGGGCGTGCATGTGTTGGCCGGGGGTGCAGCCGCGGCCACGCTCTTGCTCTGGACCGCGCCGAGCCCGGCCCCGAGCCCAACGCTCGAGCCCTGAACGTCGCTCACCTGCCCGCATGCGGCGACTCCAAGCAACAGACCGAGGGCGAGACGAGGCGACGCGAGGCGGAGCATGTCCCTCCTTCTACACCGACACCGCTGGTTCTGACGCGAGCTTCACGGCACGAACACGCGGGCATGCAACCAGCCGTCGTCGTGCCCCCGACGCCGCTGCTGCGCGAGACGGAGCGCCGCCTCGGCCGTCGTCGCCTCTCGCGATCCCAGCGCGTAATAGAATGCCTGCATGAGCGCGGCCGCGGCCGCGTCGTCGACCTGATGTGAGTTGGCCAGCACGCGGCGGGAACCCGCGAGCACGAACGCGTGGGCCAGGCTCATCCCGCCGGCCAGCGCCTGAGGATCGGCGAGCCCGGTCTCACAGCCATCCAGCACCACCGTGCCCGGGGCTCGCGAGAGCGCGAGCACGTCGCCCACGCCGAGGGTGTCGCCGCGGGCGAGCTCCAGCGTGCTGTCCCACCCGCTCACGCCATCGGAGCGCGCATGGCCCACGTAGTGGACCAGCCCCGCCTCCGGCAGCACACCGCGCACCGCTTCTCCGCGCGCCGCCTCACCCTCGAGCGCGTGCACTTGCCAGCCCGCGTCGCGCAGCGCATGGGCGGTGGCCCGAGCCTCGGCAGGCGCATGGGTGAGATTGCTCGGCGGCGCCACCACGATCGCCCGCTCGGACTCGCCAAGGCTGGGCACGGGCACGCTGCGCACGGGCAGGTCGAGCCCATAGCTCAGCGGAGCGAGATCCAGCAGCATCGGTCCGGCCTCGGTCGGCGCGGGCAGGGCATGGAACGGCACCCGCGTGAGCGCGCCGCTCGGCATCACCCGCAGCTGCTGCGCGCGGGCGAGCTGCGTCGCGAACGGCTGCAGCAGCACGGCGCTCCAGCGGGGCCAGGCCTCGCGCCCGGCCACCTCATCGATCGTCAGCGGACCGAGCCGCGCGACGGTCATGCCGCCGGCCTCCACGGCAAACCCCACCCAGCCGTCGTCGAGCGCAACGTAATGGAGGTGCAGCTCGCCCTCGGCGGGCGCGGACAGCTGCGCGCAGTCGGGCGCCGTGCCCGGCCCGGGATCGAGCTCGGCCAGCAATCGATCGAGCTCGGCTTGGTTGTCGCCGCGCTCACGCTCCAGGCCGCGCTGCTCCTGGCGGGCCGCCGCCGCCGGCAGGCTCCAGCTCGCGTCGTAGGCCGCCTCGAGCCGCGCCCTCGTCTCGCGGTAGCGCTGCAGCGCCGCAAGCTGCTCGCTCGAGGCCCGCGCGGCGCCGCGAAGCTGCCGC
>JBFIJN010000353.1:0-9540 GCA_041600735.1 Nannocystaceae bacterium | reverse complement strand
GCCGCGCCCCCACCCGCGCAGCCAGCGACCCAGCCATGCGAGGCCGGCCTCGTCGAGATCGTCGGTCGGCTCGTCGAGCAGCAAGAGCTCGGGCTCCGACAGCTTGGCGGCCAGCAGCAGCAGCTTGCGGGCCTCGCCGCGGCTGGGACGACCACCGACCAGTCGTGCGAGCGGTGGCAGCCCCGCTTCGGCGAGCTCGCGGCCGAGCACCCGCGCGCTCGACCGATCTCGAAGCGAGCGCTGCAGCAACCACCGCGCCGCCTGCTCCACCTCGGCCGCATCCAGATCCTGCCGCACGAGCCGCGGCCGAACCGTGGAGACGAGCGAGCCGCGCTCGACCTCGGCCTCGCCCGCGAGGATCCGCAGCAGGGTCGACTTGCCGACCCCATTGCGCCCGACCAGCGCCACGCGCTCTCGCCCCAGGCTGAGGCTCAGGTCGCGAAACAGCGGTCGACCCTCCGGCGTGTCGACATCGAGCCCCCGAATTTCCAACAGTGAAGCGGTCATGATCGTAGCTCCTGCTTGGCCGCGCGTTGCAGCCGCGCGACGATGTGAGGGGGCCCCTCGAGCGTGAACACCAGGCCGCGGTCCACGGCCTTGGCCTCGAGCACGCGACACTCGGCGTACACGCTCGCCAGCACCTCGCTGGCTCGATAGGGCACCAGGAACTGCGCGCGCCGCTGCTGGCTGCGCGCGGCCTGGATCAGCGCCGCGCGCAGCCGCTCCACCCCCGCGGGATCGTGGCTGCTGAGCGCCAGCCACGGGTGGCCACCGCTGAGCCCCTCCAGCACGTCTTGCGAGGGCGCGCTCGCGAGGCGATCGACCTTGTTGAACACCAGCAAGCGCGGGATGTGAGCCGCGCCGAGCCGGGTGATCTGCGCCTCGGTGGTCTCGAGGTGCATGCCCTGCTCGGGATCGGAGGCATCCACGACCACCACCAGCAGCGAGGCCTCGTGGATCTCCGCGAGAGTGGATTCGAAGCTGGCGAGCAACCGCGGCGGCAGCCGCCGAATGAACCCCACCGTGTCGCTCAGGATCACGGCGCCCCCGTGGCTCGCGAGCCGGCGGGAGGTCGTGTCGAGGGTCTCGAACGGCACGTCGCGCGCGCTCAGGCCGGCCGAGGTGAGCCCGTTCATCAGCGAGGTCTTGCCCGCGTTGGTGTACCCGACGAGCACGATGCGGGCGCACCCCTCACGTCCGCGCCGCTGGGTGTCGCCCGCGCGCGCGAGTCGAGCAAGCCGGCGGCGCAGCTCCGCCACTCGCCCATCGAGCTGCCGGGCCAGCAGCTCCGAGGCGGTCTCGCCCGGACCACGCGCATGCATCATCCCGCCGGCCTGCTGATCCATGTCGATCCCCAGGCCGTGGATCCGCGGACGCAGGTACTCGAGGTGGGCGATCTCGACCTGGATGCGCGCGCTCGCGGTTCGTGCGTGGCGCAGGAACACATTGAGGATCACGGCCTCGCGGTCGCACACCGCGAGCCCCACTACATCCTCGAGATTGCGCGCCTGCGAGGGGCTCAGCTCCGCGTCTACGACCAATAGATCCGCCCCGCACTCGGCGGCCCGCAGCGCGATCTCCCGCGCCGCCCCGCGACCCAAGAACGTCTTGGGATCGGGACGAGCGCGCCGCAGCGTCTCGTGGCCCACGACGAGATCGCCCTGCGTGCGCACGAGCCCCAGGATCTCCGCGAGCTGTGCGTCGCGCTGGCCGGTGTCCTCCCAGGCGCCCACGCTGACCACATAGCTGTGATTCTGGCCGCTGGAGGGCGCAGTGGGCCCCTTGTGGCGCTTGGACCAGTGATCGATCCGCTGTTCGAATTGCCCCTCATCGGCGAGGGGCACCTCATGGTGCTCTTCGATTGGTTTCGAATGGAATTTCATGACGCAGCTTTCCCGTGCGCGGCCCAGGGCCGGCGGGGCAGCTCGTGCGCTGCGCTCCATCGCGAGTGGATGGAAAGCGAGGCGCGGCGAGCCGCTCGTAGTCCGTGCCTCGGCGATGGCAACGACGCGTGCAGTCGCGTCGGCGCTACGGCCGAGACGTGATTCGACGATTCGAGGCGAGGGCTCGAGGTCGAGGGACTAGAGGAACTGCGAATGAACCATGACGAAGACCTCCAGCTGGAGGAATGAATCGACGCCGGAGCTTAGCCCCGAGACTTGGGGTCCGCAAGGCGAAATGGATGCGCTCGATCGCGGTACCTCGTCGGACTTCGCTTGGATCGTAGGTAAGGGATCGTGCCCAGCTGCACTCTCTTGAACCCGTGGTCGCGGCCAATGTAGAAGGCGCGGGATGAACGGACGCGAGCTCTCTTTCTTGCTGGTGTGCGCGGCGCTGTCGCTTGGTTGTTCGAAGAAGGACGAAGCCGACGCGAAGGCCGACGCGAAGACCGATGCGAAGGCCGATGCGAAGATCGATGCGAAGGCCGATGCGAAGGCCGACGCGAAGACCGCCGCCGAGACCGACCTCGCCAACGCCGCGGGCGGTGCGGTGGTCGATCCCGATGCCGTCACCGACTGCCCCCAGTCGCTCTCGGGCCGCGAGAAGGTCAGCCGCGTGATCACCAAGGCCTGCGGGGTCGTCCCCGTGACGGCCGACTACAGCATCGATGGGGCCACGCTCACGCTCGAGGCTGGCGCCACCTTGGCCTTCGCCGACGGCGCGGCCCTCACCGTGGGCTACTACGAGCCCGCCAAGCTGATCGTGAAGGGCACCGCCGAGGCGCCGGTCACCCTCACGAGCAGCGGTGACAAGGCGGCCGGCGTGTGGCAGGGCGTCCGCCTCCACGCCAAGGCCAATCGCTCCTCGATTCAGGGCTTGGTGCTCGAGCACGCGGGTAGCGACGATGAAGCCGCACTGGTCGTACAAGCCCAAGACGTGACCATCGCCGGCACGACCGTGCGCATGGCCAAGGGCGTGGGCATCGACGTCGACAACGACGGCATGGCCACGATCTCCGGCACCACGCTCGCCGATGTGGGGCCGATGGCCATTCGCGTCACCCCGACCGCGGCCGGAGGCGTGAGCGCCGACAACACCTATCCCGCGGGCGCGCTCGTGCAGGTGCAGGGCGGCCGCCTCACCAAGAGCGCGCAGTGGGCCGCGCTGGGCACCCCGTGGATGATCGGCGGGACCGTGCAGATCAACGGCGACTCGGGACAGCGAGCCGCGCTCACCCTGGCCCCCGGCGCGGAGCTGCGCTTCGGCGGCGAGGCCGAGCTCCAGGTCGGCTACTACAACGAGGCCGCGCTGATCGCCGAGGGCACCGCCGCCAAGCCGATCCGCTTCACCGCGCACGAGCGCGAGGAGGCCGGGGCGTGGTCCGGGCTGAAGATCTACGGCAAGGCCGAGGCCCGCTTCGCGCACGCGAGCTTCAGCTACGGCGGCAAGCAGGAGGACGAGGGCGCGCTGCTGATCGACGGCCCCGCCCGGGTGAGCGTGAAGGACACCACCTTCGGCGACGACGCGGTCGGCGTGGTGGTGCGTGGCAACGATGCCAAGCTCCAAGCCTTCGACACCGTCACGTTCGAGCGCACCCCCGTGGCCCTGCGGGCGGCGGCGCGCTACCTGGGCGCGCTGGGCTCGGCCAACACCTATACGGGCGAGCCACGCATCATCGCCGAGGCCGACAAGCTCGACGCGAACGCCACCTGGAAGCTGCAGAGCGGCGCCAAGGTGGAGCTCGACGGGGTGCTGCAGGTCTCGGGCGGGCGCCTCACGCTCGAAGCGGGCATCACCCTGCACGTGAAGGACGGCGTCGAGGTGCAGGTGGGCTACTACGACAACGCCGGCCTCGAGCTGCGCGGCACCGCCGAGCTACCCATCACGTTCCTCGGCCAGCGCGACGAGGCCGGCGCCTGGGGTGGCCTGGTGTTCTTCGGCAAGGCCAAGGGCAACGTGCTCGAGCACGTGGTCGTGCGCAACGCGGGCGAGCAGGCCGGCGTGCGCTTCGATGGCGAGTCCGATGCCAAGATCGACGGCTTGCGCTGCGACGTCTGCTCCACGCCCGCGCTCATGTGGACGTGCAAGAGCAAGGTCGAGCACAAGGCGGTCGAGGCCGGCGAGGGCACGCCCAGCGCGCTCGCCGAGCCCAGCTGCAAGTGAGCGGGCGGCTTTTGCGGGCGAAAGGCGCTACCCTGCCGCCCGCATGAGCGAGGGCCCGGCCATCCTCCTCGACCGGCTCGGCAAGCGCTTCTCCGTGAACCAGCGCGAGCCGGGCCTACGCGCGGCCTTGCGTGCGCTGTGGAAGCGCGAGCACGTCGACGTCCACGCGGTGCGGGAGCTCTCGTTCGAGGTCCCGCGAGGCCAGCGCGTGGGCTTCCTCGGCCCCAATGGCGCGGGCAAGACGACCACGCTCAAGCTGCTCGCGGGGCTCCTGCATCCGACCAGCGGCGAGGCGCGGGTGCTGGGTCACGAGCCGGCGCGCCGCAGCCACGTGTTCTTGCGCAGCATCGCGCTGGTCATGGGGCAGAAGCGACAGCTGTCGTGGGACCTGCCCGCGCTCGACACCTACGAGCTCAACCGCGTGGTGTTCGACGTGGAGCGTGCGGTGTTTCGGCAGCGGCTCGACGAGCTCGTCGCGCGGCTCGAGCTCGGTGACGTGGTGCGCAAGCCCGTCCGCACGCTGTCGCTCGGCGAGCGCATGAAGTGCGAGCTGGTCGCGGCGCTGCTGCACGGACCCCAGGTGCTGTTCCTCGACGAGCCCACGATCGGCATGGACGTCTCGATGCAGCTCGCGCTCCGCGAATTCGTGCACGAGCACAATCGCAGCACCGGGGCCACCGTGGTGCTCACCAGCCACTACATGGAAGACGTGGCCGCGCTGTGCGAGCGCATCCTCGTGATCGACCAGGGCCAGCTGCGCTTCGACGGCAGCATCGAGGCCCTCGTGCGACGCACCCGCCCGCTGCGGCGCGTGAGCGTGCGCGCCGACGTGCTGCCCGCGGCCGCCGAGCTCGAGGGGCTTGGCCAGGTGGTCGAGCTCGAGGCGCCGCGCATGGCCCTCGACGTCGCCCCCGAGCGCGTGCCCGAGGCGGTCGCGCGCCTGCTCGCGCTCCCCGGCAGCCGTGATCTCTCGGTGGCCGACGCTCCGCTCGAGGAGGTGATGCGCGAGCTGTTTGCGAGTCACCGCGCGGCCGCGCAGGCGCCGGAGGTCGCGGACCCATGAGCGCCGCTCCGCGCCGCGTGCTCGCGCTCGTCGCCGCAATCGCGCGCCTGGGCATGGCCGAGGCCGCGGCCTACCGGGTCTCGCTGCTGATCTGGATCGTCACCTCGATCTTCCCGCTGATCTCCCTGGTGCTGTGGCGCGCGCTGGCCGAGGACGGACCGATCGGCGACTACGACCAAGCGGGCTTCGACAGCTACTTCGTGGCCGCGTTCTTGGTGCGCCAGCTGATCGCCTCGTGGGTGGTGTGGGACCTCGACCGCTCGATCCGCAACGGCGACCTCAGCGTGCTGCTGCTGCGCCCGGTGAGCCCCGTGCTGCACCACGTGATGATCAACCTCTCGGTGCTGCCGCTGCGGCTCTCGTTTGCCGCGCCGATCGGCTTGTTCGTGTTGCTGCTCACCGGCGGCTTCACCGTGCTGCACGACCCCGTGCAGTGGCTGCTGGTCATCCCCGCGCTCGCGCTCGCGTGGCTGCTCAATTTCGCGGTGCAGCTGATCGTGGGCTGCCTCGCCTTCTGGCTGACCAAGGCCGCCTCGCTGTTCGAGATCTGGCTGGGCCTCTTCATCGTGCTCTCGGGCTACTCGGTGCCCACCAGCCTGTTTCCTGCGGGCCTCGCCGAGGTCGCGCGCGTGCTTCCATTCCACGCGGTGCTCGGGTTCCCGGTGGAGCTGCTCGTGGGGCGACTCGAGCTCTCGCAGGCGCTCACCGGCCTGGCCCTCCAAGCGGCGTGGCTGCTCGTCCTCGGCGCGCTCGCAGCCATGCTGTGGCGACGAGGGCTGCGCGCCTACGGAGCGTTCGGGGCATGACTCGCGCGCAGGATGGCTTCGCCGGCCGCGGGCCGCTGCACCGCCACCTGCGGCTCGTGGCCACGCAGCTGCGCATTCGCACCCTGGCCGCGCTCGAGTACCGCACCGGTTTCTGGTCCGACGGCCTGCTCGGCGTGCTGTGGAGCCTGAGCGGCGTGATCCCGCTGCTCGTCGCGCTCGAGCACCGCCCCGACATCGCCGGCTGGACCCCGTGGGCGCTCGCCATGCTCACCGGCTGTCACATGATCGTGGCCGGCCTGTTCAGCGCCATCGTGCAGCCCGCCCTGCACGCCGCCATGGAAGACATCCGCACCGGTGCGCTCGACTACTTGCTGCTGCGCCCGGTCGACGCGCTCGTCTCGTGCATGGTCGCCGACTTCCGACCCTGGTCCTTGGTCGAGGTCGTCGTGGGCGCGGGCCTCCTCGCCGTCGCGGCGATCGGCGCGGGCGTCAGCCCCACGGTGCTCGACGTCGCCTTGCTCGCGACCGTGCTCGTGAGCGGCGTGGTCGCCCTCTATGCGCTCTCGGTGCTGATCTTGAGCGTCGCATTCCGAGCGCTACAGCTGCAGAACCTCGCCTACTTGCTCGAGTCGCTGCTCGACTTCGCACGCTGGCCGATCGCGGTGTTTCGCGGCCCGCTCAAGGCGTTCTTCACCTTCGTGGTGCCGTTCGCGATCATGACCAGCTACCCGCCCATGGCCCTGCTCGGGCGCCTCGAGCCGCGCGCGGCCGGAGGGGCGATGGTGACCGCGATCGTGCTCGCGTGGCTGGCCCGCGCCGCGTGGCTGCGGGCGCTGCGGGGGTACACCTCGGCCTCGAGCTAGGCGCTCGCGCTCGCGCTCGCGCGTCGACGCCGATGGCGACGCACGGCTCCAAACCCCAGCAGCAGCAATCCGCTCCAGCCCGGCGTCGAGGGCCCGCTGGTGCACCCGCACCCGCTGCCGCCTCCGCTCCCCCCATCGGCGCCCGCCGAGTCGGTGCCCTCGGCTCCACCGCTCACCGTGCCGCCTCCGCTCACCGTGCCATCGCCCGCGGTGCCGTCGAGCCCGGAATCACCCGAGCCCCCCGTTCCGCCCGTCTCGCCCACTTGGCCCTCCCAGATGCTCGAGCGCACCTGGAACGTGAACTCGGCGTCGGCGCTGTACGGATCATCGTCGGACGCGACCACGCGCACGGCGTGGAACTCCTCGTCGGGCATCACGTAGGCGAGCGCATCACCGCTGCCGGCCGCCACGCCGTCCACGAACCACGCGTAGGTGATGGGATCCCCGTCCGCATCGGTCGCAGTGACCGACAGCGCCACCATCTCGCCCACGTCGGCAAACGGCGCATAGTCGGCGGGCACGAACCCGGTGAACTCGGGGGGCACGTTGCCCGGCGCCACCATGATCGTCGCCATCCCGATGTCGCGACGGCTGCCATCGCTCACCTCCACGGCGACCGCGATCAACCCGGGAGCCGGCGCGACGAAGCGGGTCGCGGGTCCGCTCGCGTCGTCGAAATCACCGTCGCCATCGAGGTCCCACGCATAGGTGAGCACCGCATCGGGGTCGAGGTGCGTGGCATTGGACGACAGCATGATCGACTCGCCCACCACCGCGGTCGCAGGCGCGCTGGCGCTGGCCACCGGGGCCGTGCGCAGCGTGTAGGGCTGGTTCTCGCTGCGGATCGCCTCGGCCTGCGCGACGAGGTCGACCAGCGCGGGGCGCATCGCTTCGAACGAGCCGCGGGTCGCATCGATGAACGTCGCCCAGCTGACCGGGCCGGGCAGCTCGATCGTGCCCACCTCGGCCACCGCCGCGTCGAGCTCGGCCATGCTGTAGCCGAAGCTCTGGATCAGCGCGCGCTCCTCGTCGCCGAGCGCACCGCCCTCGATCGCCGCGATCATCCCGGCCACGTCGTGCTCGGTGGCATAGTTGCCGGAGCCCTCGAGCGTGGCCTGCATCGCATCGAGCTCGGCCAGCATCGCGTCACCCGCCTCGATCGCGAGGCCCGCGTAGGCCTGGGTCTTCTCGGCTTGGATCAGCAGCCCAAAGTGGCTGCTGGCGTTCTGCGCCCCCTGCAGCTTCTCGAGCGTGGGCACGAGCGCCTGGTAGGCCGCCGCTTGCGTGGACAGCAGCTGCGCGACCACGGTCTGGCTGGTGGGCAGCGGGGCGCCGGCCAGCGGAGCCCAGGGCGCGCCGTTGGCCAGCGCATCGTCGTAGCGCAGCGGCACCACGTCTTCGAAGTCGGGGTCGGGCGGGTCGGCGATGATCGCCGAGTAGTGCGCCGCGAGCGAGCGCCCCGTGTTCTCGATGATGGTGGTCCCGATCGAGATCACCGCGCTGTTGTACGAGGTCGCGCACGGGTGCTCGATGGTATCGGTGATGCACAGCACCCCGAGGATGAGCGCTGCGATCCCACCGCCCGTACCGAGCGCCCCGCCCCAGTCGGCCACGGTGCTCAGCGCATCGATCGCCTGCAGGACATACGAGAGCGCGATCATCGATTGCGCCTGCGCCAAGCCGTCCTCCGCCGCGCCCTTGATCGCCGCGACGTCCACCGAGAACACGATCGGCGCGTTGCTCACGATGAACGCATTGGTCACGCGCAGATCCTCGCCCCCGAACCCGCCGCCAAACGGCCACTGATCGATGACGAGGTCGTACTGCCCCGGGGTCAGCGGGGGCAGCCACACGTACTCGTCGAAGAACGCGCCCGCGCCCGCGCAGCCCATGATGTAGTTGGATCCGCCCGCGGTCACGTCCCAGAACGGGTTGGGCGAGCTCACCGGGGTGACGATCACGAAGGCCTCGGCACAGATGCTGCCGGGCGGCACCACGTCGAGGTCCCCGCTCACGCACACCGCATCCCCGGGGTTGTAGACGTCCTGAAAGCCGAAGTTGCAGTCCGCCGCGAAGATCGAGACCGCGTGCGCCTCGCTCGGCAGCAGCGTCGCACCCAGCGTGCACAGTGAGATCGAGATCGTGACCGTCTTCATCGAGCGCAAGCGCATGGCAAACCGACCTTCCGAGGCCGCGAAAGTACCATGCGAGCGCGAGCGAGAACGCCCTATGCGTACTCGGGTATTGCGTACCTTCGCCTACATCTGCACCTCGATTCCTGCCGATTTCTCTGGCTTCGGGGCCAGCTTGAGTACGGTGCAGCCCCATGGATGCCGTCGCTTCCTCCTTCGATGCCGCCGCTCGGATCACGCAGCCGTTCGCGGCCAGCTACGACGATGCGCCGCAGGTCGACTCGCGACAGCTCGTGATCCACTCCAAGCAGTACCGCATCATGAGTACGCTGGGGGAGGGAGGCATGGGCACGGTGTATCGCGCCTACGATCCACTGCTCGAGCGCGACGTTGCGCTCAAGGTGCTCAAGCCCGGGCTGCCCGCCGCCGCCCGCCGTTGCTTTCGGGCCGAGGCGCTCTACGGCGCGCGCCTGTGCCACCCCAACCTCGCGCGCATCTTCGACCTCGGCATCCTCCCCGATCGCGGGCTCGAGTGGTTTGCGATGGAGCACCTGCGCGGCAAGGACCTCGAGCGCCTGCTCGTCGGCGCCCGCCGCCGTGGCATGCGCTTC
>JBFIJN010000352.1:0-9549 GCA_041600735.1 Nannocystaceae bacterium | reverse complement strand
GTGGTGATGACGGACCTCGATGGTGATGCGCTCGGCGTCGCCGCGCGGGCGCTCGGAGGCGCGGCGATGGCCGTCGCCGGCGATGTTGCGAATCCCGACACCGCCGCGCGCACGGTCGCCGCCGCCGTGAAGTCGTTCGGTGGGCTGCACGTCCTGTTCGCCAACGCGGGCACGGAGGGTCGCTTCGCCCCGCTCGTGGATCAGAAGCTCGAAGACGTCGAGCAGGTGCTGCGCGTGAACGTGCTCGGCGTGTTCAACTTCATCAAGCACGCGGTCCCGGCCCTCACCAAGAGCGGCGGGGGCAGCATCGTCATCACCTCGTCGGTCGCGGGCTTGGTCGGCAGCCCGGGCCTCGGCCCCTACATCGCCAGCAAGCACGCCGTGATCGGCCTGATGAAGACCGCGGCGCTCGAGCTGGCGGCCGCGAAGATCCGCGTCAACACCGTCAACCCCGGTCCGATCGACAACCGCATGATGCGCTCGATCGAGAAGCAGGCGGCGCCCGAGCAATCGGAGGTGGTGAAGGCGGGCTTCGAGAAGCTGGTGCCGCTCGGTCGCTATGGCACCAACGAGGAGATCGCCAACGTGGCGCTGTTCCTCGCCTCGGAGGAGTCGAGCTACTGCACCGGTGCCGTGTTCATGGCCGACGGTGGCTTCGTCGCGATGTGAGCCCGGAGGACGAGTCGCCCGCTAGGGGGTGTCCCTAGTGGAGCGGCGGCGAGGTCACGCGGGCGCCGGGGCCCACGCGATCGACCATCCCCTGCCCCGCCACGCCGGCGTGGGTGAAGGCCTCGTCGAGGATCTCGAGCAGCGCCTTGGCGCGGCCCTCGTCGCCCGCGAGCGCGAACGTGGTGGGCCCCGCCCCGCTGATGCTGCACGCGAGCGCGCCCGCCTCGAGGCACGAGGCCTTGGCGTCGCGGTACCCGGGGATCAGCCCCGCGCGCGCGGGCTCGACGATGTCGTCGACGATGGCTTCGCCGAGCAGCGAGAGATCGCCGAGGTGCAGCGCATGCACCAGCAGGCCGAGCCGCGCGGCCTGGGTGACGGTGGCCGAGAGGCTCACTTGGCGCGGCAGCACGGCGCGGGCATCGGCGGTGGCCACCGAGACGCCCGGCGTGTAGAGGGCGAGCCACAGATCTTCGGGCACCGGCAGCGAGATCAGGCGCAGGGGATCGAGCGCGGGGATCAGCACCACGCCGCCCACGATGCACGGCGCGACATTGTCGGGGTGGGCCGTACCACACGCGACGCCCTCGGCGTGGCGGGCCGCCTCGACCAGCGTGGTCGCGGGGAGCGAGAGCCCGAGCGCAGCATCGGCCGCGACGACGGCCGCGCACGCGCTCGCACCGCTCGAGCCCAAGCCGCTGCCGAGCGGCAGCCCCTTGTAGAGCTCGAGCTCCACGCCACGCCCGGCGGCGTAGCGCTCGAGGATCCACGCGACCGCGACCGAGGCGGTGTTGCGCTCGACCTCGCGGGGCAGCTTGCCGCCGTCGCCTTCGATCTTCGTGAGCTGCACGCCCGGCTCGTCGCGTCGACGCGCGCGCACGCGATCGCCCGCGCCCCGCACCGCGAGCCCCAGGCAATCGAAGCCGGGCCCCAGGTTGGACACCGTCGCCGGGGCGAACGCTTCGATCCAGGGCCGCGGCGCCGCCATCGCTGGCCTAGCGCTTGAGCGCGTCGTCGATCCACGCGGTGATGTTGCCGCCGAACAGCGCGGGCGTGACCTCGCGTCCGTTCACGAACATCGCGGGGGTGCCGGAGATCCCCAGCGCCTCGCCGTCGGCCTTGTCCTTCTCGACCACCGGCTTGCCCTTGTTGGCGGTGTACGAGGCCTTGAACTTGGCGACGTCGAGGCCGATCTGGGCGGCCCACTTGTAGATGTTCTCGTCGGAGAGGTCGTTCTGGTTCTCGAACACGAGGTCGTGCATCTCCCAGAACTTGCCCTGCTCGAAGGCGGCCTCGGTGGCGATGGCGGCCGCCTTGGCGCGATCGTGGCCCGTGATCGGGAAGTGCTTGTAGACGAGCTTGGCGCGGCCGCGGAACTGGTCGATGGCCTTGCGCAGCACCGGCGCCTCGGCGCGACAGTGCGGGCACTGGAAGTCGGCGAACACGACGACGGTGACTGGCGCACGCTCGGCCCCGTAGACCGGGCGGCCCTTGATGTCGATGTCGCGGGGCTGCAGCGCCTCGACGATGATCGGGAGGTCGTGCTTGACCGCGCTGGCTGGCGCGCCCGACGCGAGCGCATCGGCCACGAACTGCGCCGCGAGCTGCGAGTCGCGACAGCCGGGGTCGTCCTTCAGCGAGCGCGCCATGCTGTGCGGCTTGTCGCAGGCGCTGGGCTCGGTGTTGATCACCTGGAAGAACACGCTGCGCTGCGTCTCGCTGAGCCGGCTCGTGTCGACGCCGGGCGCGTCCATCAGCATGTCATCCTTGGGCAGCTCGGCGCGCTTCTTCTCGCGCTCGGCGATGGCCTCGGCCTTCATGCCCACGCCCGGGCCAGAGCGCTCGTCGGCGGGGCCGCGCGGCGAGTCGGTACCGGGCGACTGCGCCTCGGGTGGGTTGCAGGCGGGGCTGCAAGCGGCCATGAGGGCGACGATGATGGCGCCGGACAGGAGCTGTGGAACGCGTCGCAAGGGGGCGGCAGGCTAGCTCAGGGGCCCGGCGGGTCGCAAGGCACGGGATCCGCGCCACCGGTCTCCCACCGGCCTCCCGAAGGGCAGGCCCGCGTTGACAGGGTGGGCAGGCCCGCGTTGACAGGGTGGGCCGGCCCGCGAGATAAGCCGCGGCGTGAAAATCCTGGTCACCGTCAAGCGGATCCCGGATCCCGACGAGAACCTGAAGTTCGCGGGGAACGCGATCGACACGTCTTCGTCCAAGTGGGTCGCCAACGCATTCGATGAGTACGGCGTGGAGGCAGCGCTGCGCCTGGCCGAGCACATCGGCGGCAAGGACCGCCTCGCCGAGGTCATCGTCGTGAGCGTGTGCCCCAAGGACAAGCGGCAGCACGTCACGCAATTCCTGGCCATGGGTGCCGATCGCGCCGTGATCGTCGATGCCGACGAGACCGCGCTCGACAGCCAGACGGTCGCCAAGCTGATCGCCGAGGTCTTCCGTCGCGAGGGCTGCGATCTCCTCGTGGTCGGCAAGCTCTCGCAGGATGCCGAGGGCAACGAGGTCGCGCAGCGGATCGCGGGCATCCTCGGGCTCCCGCAGGCGGCGTTCGCCGCCACGATCGGCTGGGACCGCAGCGGCAACGCGCTGACCGTGGGCCGCGAGGTGGATGATGGCGTCGAGACCAAGACGATCCCGCTGCCCGCGGTGGTCTCGGTCGACCTTCGCATCGTGCTGCCCAACAGCGTGAAGAACGGCGCCACCGCGGACACCCACAAGTACTCCGAGGGCGCGCGGCTGGCCTCGCTGCGCGGCATCACGATGGCCAAGCGCAAGAAGGTCGACGTGCACACCCCGGACGCGCTCGGCGTGAGCCCCACCGCCCACGTCGTGTATGCGAGCGCCACCGCCCCGCCCAAGCGGGCCTCGGGCCAGATCGTCGAGAGCCCCGAAGCGCTGGTCAACAAGCTGATCACGGAGGCGAAGGTCCTATGAGCAACGTACTCGTCATCGTCGAAACCGAAGCCAGTGGCCCCAAGGCGGCCGCGCTCCCCGGCATCACGGCCGGACAGCAGCTCGCGGCCAAGACCGGGGGTCAGCTCCACCTGCTCGTGCTCGGGGCCTCGCCCGATGCGGCCGCGCAGGCGGTCGCCACGGCCGGATATGGGGCCGCGACGGTCCACGTGGTCGGGCACGCCGAGCTCGAGCCGTTCACCGCCGAGGCGTGGGCCGACGCGGTCGCGGCCGCCGTGCGCCAGCTGGGGGTGACCGCATTCGGCGGCACCGCGAGCTCCACCCTGCGCGAGGTGGTGCCCCGCGTCGCGGCGATGCTCGATGCGCCGATGGTCTCCGAGATCACCGGCGTGGTGAGCGGCACGACCTTCACCCGCGAGATCTCGGCCGGACGCGCGCTGGCCGAGCTCCAGGTGAGCCACTCGCCGTTCGGCTTCACCGCGCGCGCGAGCGACTTCGCGGCGGCCGAGGCCGGCGGAGCCGCGGCTGCCGTCGCCCCGCTGGCGGTGGGCGAGGTCAGTCGCCGCGGCGTGCAGGTCGTGGGCGTCGAGAAGACCGAGAGCACGCGGCCGGCCCTCAGCGAGGCCGATGTCGTGGTCTCCGGCGGCCGAGGCATGCGCGAGGGCGCCAACTTCAAGATCCTCGAGGAGCTCACCGACCTGCTCGGGGGCGCCTTGGGAGCCAGCCGCGCGGCGACCGATGCCGGCATGGTCCCGGCCGACCTTCAGGTGGGCCAGACCGGCAAGGTGGTGGCGCCCAACCTGTATTTCGCTGTCGCGATCTCGGGGGCCATCCAGCACTTGGCCGGGATGAAGGGCAGCAAGACCATCGTGGCGATCAACAAGGACCCCGAGGCGCCGATCTTCCAGGTCGCCGACTACGGCTTGGTCGCCAAGTGGGAAGACGCCCTGCCCGCGCTCGTGGAGCTGGTGCGCGCCCACAAGGGCTAGAATCCCCCCATCGAGCGCGAACGGTTGCTAACCTCGCGCTCGATGCCCACCGGCGTGTCCGACCCGCGCTCGGACTTCTTCGTGCGCGCCCTCGCGGTGGTGGGCACGGGGGGGGTGGTGCACTTCGTGCTCGCGCACGTGCTGCTCGCGCTCGTGCTCGCCGACGGCCCGCCCGGCGTGCTGCACGGGCGCGAGGTGGTGAGCCTCGCCGTGCTCGCGGCCCTGCTGGCGCAGCTCGGGGCGCTCTACCTGCGCAGCCTCTCGGGTGATCCCGCGGACGTCGTGCGCGCGGTGGCCAAGGCGCTGCGCACCGTCTCGCCCGTGGCCACGCTGGTGTTTGCGTTCGTGGTGCTGCCGCCGATGGTCGTCGAAGCGGAGCCGCTGCGCCTGGCGGTGGCGCTGGCCCCAGTCGCGGCCGCCGTGTGGTCGGCGGCCGAGCTCGTCGCAATCCCGAGCACGCGCGTGCTGCATGCGCTGGCGATCCGCGCCCCCGGCGGGCGCGCGCCACGATCGAGCGCGACCCCCACCCCGCTGCTGCAGGTCGAGGTGCGCGAGGTCGTCACGCGGGCCGCGTTCGCGGTGACCCTGTTGGTGCTCGGAGCGATCGCGCATCACCTGGCCCAGGCCCCCAACCTCGACTCCACGATGCTGCTGCCGGTCGTGGGCCTGCTGGCGTTTCCCGGGCTCGCCGCGGTGGCGGCCAGCAGCCTCGGGCACTCGGCCGGGCGCGACATCCTCTCGGTCGCGCACCGGCTCGACGAGCCCCCCATGCTCTCGTCGGGCGATGGCTTCGATCCCGCGATGGCGCGGCCGATCGTGGTCACGCGGGATGACGAGGTCGGTGAGCTGCTGGCCAACCTCGAGGCCCTGCGCGCGCGCCTCGACGACGACCTCCACCGCTACGAGTCGGTGCTCGAGCAGGCGCAGACCGCCGAGCGCATCAAGTCCGACTTCCTCCACGCGGTGAGCCACGAGCTGCGCACGCCGCTCAACGTGGTCGATGGGTTCACGCAGCTGCTGCTCGAGGGGCAGCCGGCCCCGCTCTCCGAGGCGCAGGCCGAGGACGTGCGACTGATCCGCGCGGGCGGTCAGCAGCTGCTCGAGCTCATCACGGACATCCTCGACATCTCGATGATCGAGTCCGGCGACCTGCGGCTGCACTTCTCGCACAACGACATGGGCTCGCTGGTCCGCCAGACCGTGGACTTCCATCGCCCGCAGGTGCGCGACAAGGCGGTCACGCTGCGCGCCGAGGTCGCCCCCGGCTTGCCCCCGGTGGTCTGCGACCGCCGCCGCATCGGACAGATCCTCACCAACCTCGTGAGCAACGCGATCAAGTTCACCGAGCAGGGCGAGATCGTGCTGCGGGTCGCGTTCGATGCCAATGCCGAGGTCGTGCTGCTGCGCTGCATCGACACCGGCGTGGGCATCGACGCGGGAGAGCTCGACGCGATCTTCGAGGAGTACCGACAGGCCGGCACCATCAGTCGGCGCAAGCGGGGCACCGGCCTCGGCCTCGCGATCGCGCGCAGCATCGCCGAGCACCACGGCGGGCACCTCACGGCCGAGTCCACGGTGGGCCGCGGCTCGACCTTCACCCTCACCTTGCCGCTCGATCCGCCGGGCCGGCCCACGGCGATCGACGTGACCGAGGAAGCCGCGCGCGCGGCCGTGCGGCGCACGTTCGTGCCCGGCGAGCTGCGGGCGGTGGAGTCCGAGCGATGAGCAGCGGCGGGCCCATCCACGTGACGGGGTTGATCGCCAACCCGCCCAGTCGCACGCCCACGGATCCCGCCGGCGACGCGCTGATCGAGCCGCCCGTCGTCGTCGCGCCCGCGGCGATGGTGTCCACCCGCGTAGGCCCCGTGTGCCGGCTGAGCGTGGAGCTGCGGGTCACTGGCATGGTGGCGACGCTGTGGTCGATGGCGCTGCTGCACGCGCTGGTGTGGGCATTCTGGGCCGGGCCCCCGTGGCGCGACGTGACCCAGCTGCCGTGGCTGGCTCTGCTCGCGCCCCAGGGGCTCGCGCTGGCCGTCGTGCTCGGGCAGGTGATGCGCGAGCTGCCGCGCGCTCGCTGGCCGCGGCGGCGAAGGGTGCCTCGCGTGCGCGATCCATGGCCGTGGCTCGTGGCGGGCCCGGCCGCGCTGCTGCTCGCGCCGTGGCTGTGGTGGCGCGATCGAAGCGCGCGCCAGCAGGAGCTCGAGCCCGCCCAGGTCGAGGCCGCGTTCCAGCAGCTGCTGCACGCCCCGCGCTCGATCGCGCTGCGCTTCGTGGGCTGGGCCGCGCTGGCCTATGGGGTCGACGCGGTGGTGCTTGGCGCACACACCGGCTGGCCGCACCACGTGGTGATCGCGATGGCGCTGCTGTGGATCGCGATCTTGGGGCCGGTGGCCGCGATGGTGCACGGGTGGAGCCGGGCGATGCTGAGGCCCGAGGTGCTGTGCGCGCGGCGGCCGAGCGCGGGGTCCGTCGAGCGCCGCTCCGATCTCCGCGTGCCGCTGATCGCCGGCGCCAGCCTCGCGAGCGCGGGGGCCATCGCCGCCCCGCTGGCCGCGGGATACCTGTGGCTCTCCGTCGCCAGCCCCGTGCGCGCCCCACCCCCCGCGCTGCTCGACCTGATGCTCGCCACCGCAGCGGCCGCGCTGCTGGCTTGTATCGCCTCGTTCGTGATCTTGGCCGTGGATCTGCGGCGCGACGTGCTGCGGGCCGCCGCTCAGGTTGCCGCGGTCGTGCAGGAGCGACCGCCGCAGGCGCTGCTGCCCGGCTCGCTGGCGAGCGGCGAGATCAAGCAGCTCGTCGAGGCCGTCGATCGCTTGATCGGACGGATCCGCCAGGCCACCGTCGCCAAGTACGTGGCGATCGAGCGCGCAAAGGAGGGCGACCGCCTCAAGAGCCAGTTCTTGGCCAACATGAGCCATGATCTGCGCTCGCCGCTGAACTCGATCTTGGGCTTCTCCGAGCTGCTGGTGCGGGGCATCGACGGCGCGCTGACCCCCGAGCAGAGCGAGATGGTGCAGAACATCCACGACTGCGGGCGCGAGCTCCTGCAGCAGATCGACGACATCCTCGACACCGCCAAGCTCGAGGCGCGTCGGCTCGATCTGCACCCCGAGCCCACGCCCCCCGCCAACCTCATCAGCCGCGCGATCAAGGCCGCGCGCGAGCGCCAGCGCGGCAACATCGAGTACGAGATGGAGGTTGCGCCCGGCCTGCGCCCCGCGTTCGTCGACCCGTTCCGCGCCGTGCAGGCGCTGACCAACATCCTCTTGTTCGCCGGCGAGCGCATGGACGAGGGCACGCTGCGCATCACGCTGCGCGAGGGCCGGGTGCCCGACGGTCCGCGGATCTTCGTCCAGGTCCACACCCCCAAGAAGCCCGCCTCGACCGAGCACCTCGCGCGCGCGCGCCGAGGGTTCTATCGGATCCCCGGCCATCGCGGCCTGGGCCTCGGCCTGCCGCTCGCCGGCGCGATCCTCGAGCTCTCGGGGGGCAGCCTCAGCGTGGAGGATCTTGGCGAGGGCATGGTGTTCACCGCCGTGATGACTGCGCCGCAGAGCAAGGCCACCTATCTGCGCATGCGAGCGGTCGACGACGGGCGGAGCAACGGTTGAAGCTGTCCGCGCGCAGCGGCTGGCCGCGCGAGCCGAGCGCGTGGGCACGCGCGGTGACGCAGGCCAAGGCCCGCGGTGGGCTCGTGGACCTGACCTCGAGCAATCCGACGGCGGTGGGGCTCGTGCACGCGCCCGAGGTGTATCGAGCGCTGGGCGATCCCGCGGCCGCGCGCTACCGGCCGCGGGCGCGCGGGCTCGCGTCGGCTCGCGCTGCGGTGGCTGGGTATTATGCGCGGCGCGGGCGAGCGGTGGATCCGGAGCGCGTGCTCTTGTACGCGAGCACCAGCGAGGCCTATGCACAGCTGCTGTCGATCGTGGCGGATCCCGGTGAGGCCGTCGCGGTGCCGCAGCCGGGGTATCCGCTGCTCGACATGCTGGGGGACCTGGCTGGCGTGGGTAGGGTGCCGTACTCGCTGCGCTACGACGGCGAGTGGCTCATCGACATGGCCGAGCTCGACCAGGCGTTGGGCGGGGCGGAGCGGGTGAAGGCGATCGTGGTGGTTGCACCGAGCAATCCCACGGGGAGCCTGCCGAGCGAGGCGGAGTGGGCGGGGCTGCGGGCGCGGGCGCGGGACTGCTCGCTGCCGCTCGTGGTCGACGAGGTGTTTGCCGACTATCCGCTACGGGAGCTCGCGGGGCGCGTGCGGTTCGTTGGCGATGAGGATGTGCCGTGCGTGGTGCTGTCCGGGCTCTCGAAGGTGGCGGCGCTGCCTCAGCTCAAGCTCTCGTGGGCGGTGCTGCATGGGCCCGAGGCGGAGGTGGCGGAGCTGCGCAGTCGTGCCGAGCTGGCCGCGGATGCGTTCTTGAGTGTGAGCACGCCGGTGCAGCTGGCGTTGCCGGAGTTGTTGGTGGCGGCGGAGGAGATGCAGCTGCGGATCCGCGGGCGATTGCGGGCGAATCTGGGGTGGATCGCGGAGGCCGTGCGGGGGAGCGCGGTGAGCTTGTTGTCCGCGGACGCGGGGTGGACCGCGCTCTTGCGGCTGCCGGCGGTGCTCGATGACCTCGGGTGGGGGGAGCGGCTGCTCGCGGCGGGCGTGCGGGTGCAGCCGGGATTTCTGTTCGATCTTCCGGGGCCACCGCGGGTGGCGGTGTCGTTGCTGACGCCGCAGGAGGGGCTCGCGGAAGGGATCACGCGAGTGCTCGCGTGCGTGGAGGCGGTGCTCGCCGAGGCCTGATGCGCCGTCGTTGAGCGCGGCTCAGCGCCAGCCGAAGTCGTCGCAGCCCACGACCGATTGCGGGCGCGGAGCGGGGCCGCCGAGGCCGACCTCGGGCTGCACGACGGGGCCGAGCCAGCTGCCTGCGATCGCGTGCAGGGGATCGGACACGCAGGCCGCTCCGGCGCGCTCGGGTGTCGCGGGATC
>JBFIJN010000351.1:0-9550 GCA_041600735.1 Nannocystaceae bacterium | reverse complement strand
TTGCAGCCGAGCGGGTCAGTCGCGGCGGCGCAGCACGAGGCGGCGGCGACCGTCGGCCTCGGTGGCTTGCTCGAGCTCGAGCCCGGCCTGTGACGCGGCCGTGCGCACGCGGGCCTCGCTGACGGCCGCGTGGAGCGGGCCCAGCAAGCGCTCGACCAGCAGCGCACGGTCGATCTCACCGCACACGAGCCGCAGCGAGCCGTCGGCGGTGCGCACGAAGCCAAAGTCCTCGATCGCGTCGAGGGTGCCTGCGGGCACGCGCAGATCGACGGGCTCGCCGGGGCACTCGTAGCTGCCCTCGAGCATCACGGGCTTGCGACCGTACTGGATCGCGAGGCCCAGGCTCGCGAGGGCGCCCGCGACCTCGTCGAGATCGGCGAGCGCCTCGGCGGCCACGTGGACGTAGCGGCTCACGGGGTTGCGCTGCCTTCTCGACCCGGGGCTCCGCACAGCGGGCAGGCGCCTGCGACCGGCAGCGCGCGATACCACCCGCAGTGCTCGCAGGCGGCCGCGGCGGTGGGGGCGGCGAGACCGGCGGCCTCGGCGGGGGGCTCGACCGCCTCGGCCAACCCAAAGTGCTCGAACAGGTCGGCCGTGCCCGGGGTGCGCAAATGCCGGAATCGATCGCCTCGGTGGGGCACGGGGGCACTCTAGCAGGCCGGGTCGCCAAACCGTCCGCGCCCCCTCGGCACGTTCGGGCTTTGCGGGTATTCTTTCACGCACATTTCGTGACGACCCAAGGGAAACCCTCCGATCGCCGTCGTAGCCGCCGCGTGCCCATGAATGCCGCGGTGAGCGGTCAGGATCCGCGCGCGACCACCCCGATCAGCGATCTGTCGCAGACGGGCTGCTTCGTGCACACGGACGAGCCGCTCGCGCTCGGGTCGGTGATCGAGCTCTGCTTCACGGTGTTTCCCGAGGAGCCGGTGCTGTTCCGCGGCCAGGGTCGCGTGGTGCGGCACGCGGTCGAAGGCGAGCCCACCGGGATGGGCGTGGAGTTCGTCGATCTCAGCGATGCGGGGCGCGACGTGGTCCGCAAGATCCTGCTGCGCGACGAGGCCAACCGGCAGAGCCGCACGCTGGCCACCACCGACGAGACGCTGCGCACGCACAGCCTGGTCGCGCGGCTGCTGGGCGCGGGCGAGAAGAACCGCTAGCCCCGCGGGGCCCGGACGGGCCACGCGAGGGTGGACTCGACGCTCGGGGCGCGCGGCTCAGAGCGCGCGCACGAGCTGGGCGATGAGGGCGACGCCGAAGCCGGTGCCGCGATCCTTGGGAAACGTGGGGCCCGCGAGATCGATGTGGCACCAGCGCCGGCTCTTCGCGCGCGGTGCATCGACGAGGTGCTCGTAGACGAACTGCGCGGCGCAGCTGGTCTGCGCGTTGTTGCGGTTGGCCACGGAGTTGCGCAGGTCGGCGACGGGGCTCGAGAACTCGTGGCGCAACAGCTCGGGCGCGAACGGCAGCGGATGACACAGGTCACCGCACGCGCGGCCGGTGGCCACGGCGAGCTGCTCGAGCGCCTCGTCGTTGCTGACGATGGCGGCATGCACGAGGCCGGTGGCGATCAGCTGCGCGCCGGTGAGGGTGGCCGCGTCGATGACCACGGTGGCCTCGAGCTGGCGCGCGGCCCAGCTCACGCCGTCGCCGAGCAGCAGGCGCCCCTCGGCGTCGGTATTGTTGATCTCGACCGTCTTGCCCGAGTGCATGTGGAGGATGTCGTCGGGCTTGTAGGAATTGCCGGCGATCGCGTTCTCGGCGAGGCACAGCACGAGGCTGAGGCGCTCGGAGCAGCCGCTCGCGGCCAGCGCGGCGAAGGCCCCGAGCACCGCCGCGGCGCCGCCCATGTCGGCCTTCATGCCCTCCATCGCGCCGCGGGCCTTGATGTGCAGACCGCCGGTGTCGAAGGTGACGCCCTTGCCGACGAGCGCGACGTGGTTCACGGCCTCGCCGGGATCCCACGAGGCCACGAGCATGCGCGGCGCGTGGACGGCCGCCTTGCCCACGTGGTGGATGCCCTGCAGCCCGTGCTCGAGCAGCGCGTCGCCGATGATCTCTTCGATCTCCACGCCGGGGATCTCCTCGAGCATGGCGCGCGCGCGGGCGGCAAAGGCGGCGGGGTGGAGCTCGGAGGGCGGCGTGTCGACCAGCACCGCGGCCTCGCGGGCCAGCCGCACGAGGTTGCGCGTGGGCTTGTCGATGGTGATCTCGGTGCCTTGGCGATCGACCGCCAGGATCTGGATCCGTGGATGGGTGGTCTTGCTCTTGGCCGAGTAGGCGGGAAGCGCTCGGCTGACCGCGTTGGCGGCGGCCAGCGCATGCTCGGGGTCGTCGAGCACGAGCAGCACCGCGATCTTGCCCTTGTGGCCGAGCCCGGCCTGCGCGACGGCGTGGCGGATCGAGTCGGCGCGCGTGGGCGAGTTGTAGCGCGAGAGCTGGTCGGGGAGCGACGCAACGTGAAGCCAGCGCAGCCCCTCGGCGCCCAGCGTGGTGGCCACCGCCCCGCGATCGCCAGGATTGAGATCCGAGGCGAGGTCGCGGACGAGCGCGTCGAGGCGGCGACCGAGCAAGCGAGGCAGCTGCTTGGGATCGAGCACGTGAGCAGGAGCGATGAGCAACAGCTCGTGGGCGCCCTTGAGAAGGGCCTTGGCGTTGCGGGCGAAATTCAAGATCGTCACGTCGAGGCGAGTATGCAACAGCGAGCGCCGGCTGTGTGCTCGCGTGAGTGCTCGCGCCCGAGGCTAGGCCGGTCGCGCACGCGTGCTGGCCCACGCGCGCAGTGCCGCGATGCTCTCGGCGCGGGTGCGCGAGAGCGGGACGGTGGCCTGCACGGCGCGCTGTAGATCGTCGGCACGCAGCGGGCGGCCCTCGGCGAACGCATCGAGTCGGGCCTCGACGAGGGCGGCCTCGATCTCCGCGCCGCTCCAGCCATCGGCGCCATGGATCACGGCGGCGAACGCCGCCCACGGGTCGGAGCACGGCGGTACGCCGCCGAGGCGGCGTCGCGGCACGTGCTCGAGGTGCACGCGGAGGATCGCCTCGCGCTGCTCGGCATCGGGGAGATCGACGAAGAAGATCTCGTCGAGGCGACCGCGACGCAGCAGCTCGGGCGGCAGCGTGTCGACGCGGTTGGCGGTGGCAGCCACGAACACGGGCTGCTGCCGCTCCTGCAGCCAGGTGAGCAGGCCTCCGATCACGCGCGCGGCCGTGCCCGCGTCGCTCTGCGAGCCGTCGGCGCCGGCGAGGCCCTTGTCGATCTCGTCGAGCCACAGCACCACCGGGGCCAGGCGCTCGACGAGCGTGAGCGTGCGTCGCAGGTTGGCCTCGCTCTCGCCCACGGTGCCGCCGAATAGGCGACCGGGCTCGAGGCGCACGAGCGGCAGGCCGAGGAGGTGGGCGCTGACGCGGGCGGCCAGGCTCTTGCCGCAGCCCTGCACGCCGAGCAGCAGGACGCCGCGCGGAGCGGGGATCGCAGCGTGGCGCGCGGCGGGATCGAGGGCGAGGGCGCGGCGCTCGAGCCAGGCCTTGAGCCGGGGCAGGCCGCCGAGCTCCTCGGGCGGCGCGGCGGGCAGCAGCTCGAGCATGCCGTCGCGATCGAGCGCAGGCGCCTTGGCCTCGGCGATGTAGCGGCGCAGCGCCTCGGGGTCGGGACCGTGGGTGAGCACGGCCTCGGCCAGCATGCGATCGACGTCGTGGCGCGGCAGGCCGAGCGCGGTGCGGGCGAGCACGGCGGCGTGGGGCAGCAGTCGCGCGCGGGCCTCGGGATGATCGTGCTCGGCGAGGAGGCTCGCGACCCACTCGATGTGCTGCGTGAGCTCGGCGAGATCGGGGGTGGGCAGGCGCTCGACGAAGATCTCGGGGATCTCGGCGAGGCGCGAGGCGGTGGGCCCGGGCACCTCCACGAGCACGACGGCGGGGCCGCGCTCCCGCTGGCACAGCTCGCGAAGGGCCCGGCGCACCACGTGGCCCTCGAGCCCGACCCCGGCGTCGAGCAGCACCCACAAGGCCTCGCGGGGCTCGGCGGTGAGCTGGGCCAGCAGCGCGGGCAAGGACTCGAGCGCGGGCTTGGTGGGTCGCGAGGTAGCGGCGCCCTGGTCGACGCCGGCGGCCGCGCTCCAGGTGTGCGAGGGCCAGCCCAGCCGCTCGGCCACGGCTTCGAGGCACACGAGGGCGCGGTCTTCTTCGCTGGTCTGCAGCAGCACTCCGCGGACCCCGGCCCGCAGCGCACGCTCGATGCGAGCGCTGCACGCGTCGATGCCGTCGGCGGCCATGCCTAGCTGCGGGTCTCCGTGCGGCCCGCGGCCCACGACAGCCACGCGCGCACCAGATGGACCTGGATCGGGGCTCGCCACGGCCCGTCGACGGGGAAGCACCAGCCGTTGATCCACAGTCGCGTGCCCTTGAGGCGACCCAGGCGTCCGTGCAGCCACTGCACGTCTTGGGCGGCCGCGGCCACGCGCCCCGCGAGGGTGCCGCGACCGTCGCGTACGCTCAGGCGAAAGCAGAGCACGCCGTCGACGTCGAGGTGCTCGAGGTCGGGGCCGAACACCTGCTGGGCGCGCGCGAGCACGTCGGCGAAGGCCTTGGCCCGCGAGCGGCGAAAGTCGAGGGCGAGCAGCGGGGGGCACGGCTCACCGTCGCGGCGGCGCCGTGATGCACCGGCCACGATCGCGGCGTGGACCCCCTCGACCACGCCGGGCACGTGAGGGGGCAGCTGCAGCAGCGCGTCGATCGCCCCCGCGTCGCGCTGGGCCGAGAGCGCGTGGGCCACGTGCCGCAGGCGACCCGGGACCAGGCCCACGTGCTCGACGAGGCGCTGGCAGTCGTCGGCGGGCAGCGGACCACGGCGGGCGCGGGAGAGCAGCAGCTCGACGGCCTGCGCGGCCTCGCTGCGCGGGTCGCTCACCGGTGCTCCCGCAGCGCGCGCTGGACCTCCCGCTGCTGCTCGCGGTCCTTGATGGAGGCCCGCTTGTCGTGGACCTTCTTGCCGCGGCCGAGCGCGATCTCGAGCTTGATGCGCCCATCCTTGAGATAGAGCTGCATCACCACGATGGTCATGCCCGCCTGCTTCACCTGCTCGGACAGGTGGTCGAGCTGACGACGGTGCAGGAGCAGCTTGCGGGGGCGCAGCGGCTCGTGGTTGCGCCGATGGGCCATCGGGTACTCGCCGACGTGAGCCCCGAGCAGGAACAGCTCGCCGTCTTGGAATTGGGCGAAGGACTCGGCGAGGCTGATCTTGGCGTCGCGGATCGACTTGACCTCGCTGCCCATCAACACGATGCCGGCCTCGAAGCGCTCGAGGATCTCGTAGTTGAAGCTCGCGCGGCGATTCTGGGCCAGGGAGGAGCCCGGGGGCGCCATGCCCTTGGGTTTGTTGCTCTTGGCCAAGCTGCGGGGACGTTAGGCGAGGGTACGGAGCAGGGCAAGCGCACCGACCTCGACGGCCCCGGCCGCCAGCAGGGCGGTGCGTGCGGTGGCCAGCGTGGCGCCCGTGGTGGTCACGTCGTCGACCAGCAGGACCCGGCGACCGGCCACGAGCGCGGGGCGGGGGACCGCGAAGGCCCCGCGCAGGTTCTCGCCGCGCTGCGCGGCCGGGAGCCGATGCTGAGAGGCGGTCGCGCGGGGGCGCACCAGCCAGCCGGGGCGCAGCGGCGGGCGCGGAGCGGGCAGGTGAGGGCGGGCGAAGCGGGCGAGCAGCGCGGACTGGTTGTAGCCGCGCTCGCGCAGGCGGGTGGGGTGCAGCGGGACCGGCACGAGCGCATCCCAGTCGTGCCGCAGCACGGGGCTGGCGGAGAGCACCGCCCCGAGCGGGCCGGCCCACGCGGGCTGTCCGTGGAACTTGAGGCGGGCGAGCGCGCGCAGCAGCGGGCCGCCGTAGCCGTGCGTGGCCCAGATCTGGTCGAGCACGACGGCCTCGGGAGGGAGCGCGAGGTGCTCGCGCGCGCAGCCGCGGCACAGCGGGAGGGTGGGGCACACCCCCGCGCGCAGCAGCAGGCCGCACCCGGGGCAGACGGGAGGGAAGAACAGCGAGGAGATCATCACCGGGATCCTCGGCCGCGACCGCCCCCGCGTTGCGGCCCGTTCGCGCTAGACGTGATGACCTAGACGTGATGATAGGGGTGGCCGGCCAGCACCGTGCCCACGCGGTAGAGCTGCTCGCACAGCAGCAGCTGGGCCAGGCGATGGGGCAGGGTCAAGCGGGACAGCGCGAGCACGCGATCGGCTCGGGCTCGGGCCGCGTCGTCGTAGCCGTCGGAATCGCCGATCAGGAAGTCGACGCGCCGCCGCCCGCCGTCGCGCCAGGCCTCGACCCAGCGCGCGAGCGCGGGCGTGTCGGGCCCCTCGCCGCGCTCGTCGAGCAGCACGATTGGCATGCCGCCCTCGCCCGCGCGCTGCCACTGCTCGCGCGCGCTGCGACACTCGGCGCGCTCGATCGGCACGAGCGGGCGCGAGCGCTTGACGTACTCCTCGCACAGCCCGACCAAGCGCGGGTCCTTGAGCTTGCCGATGGCGAGCACGCGCAGCAGCACGGGGCTTGCTCGACCCGCCGCTCAGGCGGGCGGGATGTCTTCGTCGAGGGCCTCGTCGGCCTCGAGATCGCTGGCCCACTCGTCGTCGCCGTCGTCGCCGTCGTCGTCGTCGCCCTCGTCCGCGCCGAAGTCGTCGTCGGCCTCGAACTCGTCATCGAAGCCGCCGAAGCGCGCGTCGCCGCGGTACTCGGGCCGGGGCGCCGACACGGGGGAGAACACGTCGTCGATGCCGGAGGTGTCCATCACCTCGGCGGGCAGGCCCAGCTCCACGCGCGGGGCATCGCTCCACATGCTCTCGAGATCGAAGTGCACGCGCACCGGGTGGTGGAACACGTGCACGATGAAGTCGTCGTAGTCGAGCAGGTCCCACTGATGGCCGTCGAAGCCATCGGTGCCGCGGGGGCGACGGCCGCCCTCTTTCAAGGCGCGCTGGATTCCGTCGGCGATCGCGGCCACCTGTCGCTCGGATCGAGCCGACAGGATCATCACCCAGTCGGTGTAGCCGGCGAGCTCGGTCACGCGCAGCACGGCAGGGGCGAGGCCCTTCTTGTCCAAGGCGGCGTCGAGGGCGGCGCGCAGATCCGCGGGAAGGTCTTGTGGGCTCCAAGTCATGAACGGAGAATTTCGAGGCCCTTGTAGCCCGTGGGCTCACGGCGCGGCAAGTCCGTCCAGGAGTCGTCGCTGCTCGTCGTCGTAGCGCAGGCGCTGTGGCACCGGGCGGGACTCTGGCGGTGCTTCGATGGTGCCAGGGGCGCCCACGGCCACCTCGGCGTCGAGCCGCAGGTGGCCCTCGAGCGTGCGCCCATCGGCGCCGGGTAGCTGATAACGCACGTCCACCGCGGCCACGAGCCAGGCGCCGCTGATCGCGTCGACCCGCACCCGGCCCTCCACGGCGCGAAGCTCGATGCGCCGCCGCCAGCCCTGGGTGGGGCCCGCGGCGATCAGGCTCGAGGTGGTGGTCTCGGCGAGCGCGAGCGTGATCTCCACCGCGGGTCCGCCCTCGAGACCCGCGCCCTCGACCGTGGTCGCGTCGAGCGCGAGGCGCGGGGCCGCGAGCTCGATGGCGTCGTGGACCGAGCGCTGCGCGTCGTCGAGCCACAGCTCCACGAGGTCGGAGTCGCGGGTGTAGTGGAACCAAGGGCGGTGCGCCTGGCGGACGTGCACGGTTTGTCCCACCACGATGACGTCGCGGCCGCGCTCGTGATCGTTGGACTGCGAGAGCGCGAACAGAGCCTCGGTCGGGGCGGGTGGCTCGGCCCAGCGCAGCTGCAGCTGGTCGTGAACGGCCTGGTCGGAGACGACCGGCGCATCGAGCGGGGGATGCAGCGAGGGCGGGTCGCCGACGGGCGTGAGCTCGGTGTCGGTGGTGACCTCGAGGCGGTGCGGCCCGAGGCGCTGGCGTACGCGCGCGTGGGGCTGCGCCAGCGCGGCCAGCAGGTCGGGCACGGTGGGCTCGGTGAGACGCTCGGTCCAGGGCTCGGCGGCGGCGGGGCGCTCGGCGGTGGGGATCTCGGCGGCGCGGGGGCTCGCCTCGCCGCTCGAGTCTTGCGCGCACGAGCCCACGCCCGAGCCGAGCGCCAGGAGCCGGAGCGTGATGCCGAGCCCGATGCCTCGCACGCGGCGGAGCATAGGGTTGGGCCCCACGACATGCCAAGCCGGGGTGTGGAGGCTATGCTGGCGCTCGTCTTGGTGGTGAGCGCCGCAGGGTTGAGCCAGAGCACGGCCGGGGTGCTGCTCGGCGCCACGCCATCTGCGGTGGATCCGGTGCTGCTCGAGCTGTTGGTCTCGCCGTGGGCGCCGGTGTTCGCGTTCGTGTGGGGCACGCTGTGGGGCAGCTTCGCCAATGTGGTGATCCACCGCGTGCCGCTGGGTCTGTCGGTGCTGCGACCGCGCTCGCGCTGCCCGGCCTGCGAGGCGTCGATCGCGGGCTACGACAACATTCCGGTGCTCTCGTACCTGCTGCTGCGCGGGCGCTGTCGCAAGTGCGGCGAGCCGTTCGCGCTGCGCTACCTCATGATCGAGCTGCTCGCGGGGGTGCTGAGCTTCGCGTTCTACATGAAGCTCGTGCAGGTGCCGCTCGTGGCCGGCCAGGATCCCGCGGTGATCGGCTGGTTCCTGTGGTTCGCGTTCGGCATGGCGCTGTTGGTGATCGCCTACATCGATCTCGACTACTGGATCATCCCCGACGTGATCGTGCTGCCGATGGCGCTGCTCGGGGTGGTGCTCGGGTTCGTGTGGCCGCAGGGGCTGGGGGTGAGCGGGCTCGAGGCGCTCGGGGCCGCGGGCCTCGGGTACGGCTTGTTTGCGGGGATCCGGGCGTTCTACCTGCGCTGGCGTGGGATCGAGGCGCTGGGCCTGGGGGACGCCAAGCTGCTGCTGATGGTGGGCGCGTTCACGGGGCTGCCGGGGCTGGTGTGGTGCGTGGGCGCGGGCGCGGTGCAGGGGCTGCTCGTCTCGGTCCCGCTGCTGCTGCTCGGCCGTCGCGTGGCCAACTCCGATCTGCACGAGGTGCACGGCGACGACCCGGAGCTCGGGCCCGCAGACGAGGACGGGGCGGTCAGCGGCCGTCGCGTGCCGTTCGGCCCGTTCCTCGCGATCGCGGCGCTCGAGTTCGCGCTCTTGCGCGACGTGATCGAGGGGCTGCTGGGCGTGCCCGCGGGGTAGGGCGCGCGAGCTAGCAGGCGCCGCGACGACGTCGGCACGCGATCAGCACGAGCAACGCCAGCGACCACGGCGGGGTCGTGCTCCCCGAGGCGCCGACCGAGCAGCGGCGCTCCTTCTCGGCGGGCGGCGTCATGTCGAGGCAATCGCCGGCCTCGCAATCGGCGGGGAGCAGGTCGACGCCGGTCTCGTCGCGCACCCACGCGAGCGCGGCAAACGGCGCGCCATAGAACCCACCCTCGCCGCACGGATCGGAGCCGCGCGAGGTGATGCCGGCCAGGCGCACCGTGCCATTCGCCAGCCGCACGAACGCGGGGCCTCCGGAGTCGCCCTGGCACGAGTCGTGGCCATCACCGCCG
>JBFIJN010000350.1:0-9555 GCA_041600735.1 Nannocystaceae bacterium | reverse complement strand
GCGCCCGACAGCTCGAGCGCGCGCACGATCGCTTGCTCGGGCCCGTCCACGCGCAGGCTGGTGCCGCCCCCGACCCGCGCCAGCGCCGAGAGCAGGCGCTCGTCGACCTCCTGCCCCACCCCCACCGTGAACAGGCGCGCACGCGAGCCGGTCATGCTGCGGCGCAATCGCTCGGCCAGCGCGTCGCCGCCCCGCTCACCGCTGGTGGCCATGCCGTCGCCCACGTAGACCACCGCGGGCTGCTCGAGCCCGTGCACGTGCGCGAGCGCGAGCTCGAAGATCGAGCCCAGATCGGTGGCGCCACCGGTGCCGTGGGCCGCGAGTCGCTCGAGCGCGTCCGACACGGCCGCCGGTCCCGCGTCGGCGAGGCCCTCGGCGGGGTACAGCACCTCGGCGCGCACGTCGGCGCTCATCACCGCAAAGCGATCGCCCTCGCTCAGGCTGCGCAGCAGCGCCTCGGTCACCGCGAGCCGCGTCTGATACTCCGCCGGATCACCGGCCGCGGAGGTGTCGACCACCACCACCACCTCGCCGCGCGGCATGCTGATCGCCTCGAACGCCACATCGGGCGAGTAGCGCACCATCACATAGCGGGCTTGATCGCCGCCCGGGTCGAGCATCGACAGGCGCAGCGGGTCGCGCTCCTCGCCCGGCTTGCGGGTGAGCTCGAGCTGGAAGTCGGCGCGCGGCGTGTAGCCGCTGCGGCGCATGGTCACGCGCTTGCCATCATCTTCCACCCGCGCCTCTCCGAGCGTGGCGATGGCGTAGCGCTCGTGCAGGTTGCCGAGCTCGACCGCGAGCGAGAACTCCTCGATGCTGGCCGTCTGCTTGCCCATCGGCCCGGCCAGCGGGTAGCTGTAGCGCAGCTTGCCCTCGGCCTCGGTGAGCAGCTGCTGGTAGCGCACCACCGTGCGCCGCACGCCGAGCGCCGGCACGGGGAAGATGCGCGCCCGCACCGTGCGATCATCGACCCACTCGAGCAGCGCGGGATCATTGGCGCGCTGCACCGCGGCCTCGTAGGTGGCCGCGGCCTGCTTGCGCTCCACGATCTCGGCCTCGATGAGCTGCCCGTTGGTCTCGAGCGCGAAGCTGACCAGCTGCGAGCCCTCGGGGATCGTGAACCAGTAGTAGCCCTCGACATCGCGCCCCGAGGGGTTGAAGAAGCGCTGATCGACCTGGGTCTCGGCCACGTCGTCGCGCATGACGACCTTCACCGCCTGGCTCTGGATCTGCAGCGGGAGCGCGGGCGAGCCGGGCGGCGCGCTGCGATCGACGGCGTAGAGGCTGCCCGAGCCCGAGGCGATCGAGGAGCCGAGCCCGCTGCGATCGCCCATGCCCCCGGTCCAGTCGTCCCAGAATGCGACGGACTGGACCTCGGGCGCGCCACCGGCTGCGATCACCGCTTGCTCGCCCGCCCCGACCTCCGTTCGGCCTCCGGGGCCCGACACCACCGCGAGCCCCTCGGCCACGTAGACCCGCGCTCGGTCGTCGATGAGCTCGAGGCTCGCGCCGCCCTCGGACAGCGCGACGGTGGCCGTACCGAGCTGATGGGAGGCCGGCTCGCGCCCGTCGTCGAGGCCCGGGGCGTCGAGCCACACGCGACCTTCGTGCAGCACCAGGCCGTCGCGCAGCTCCACGCGGGTCTTGGCGTCGAGGTAGATGCGCGCGCCGTCGTGCAGGCGAACGAGCGCGCGCGCCCCCTCACCGGTGCGCAGCGTGGCCCCCTCGGGGAGCGGCGTGCCGGAGAGCAAGCGCCTTGCCTTGCCTTCGCCTTCACCGTTGGTGGTCTCGAGCAAGACCTCGCCCGCGGCCAGCTCGAGCTTGGCCGAGATCGCGGCGGCAGCCACGGGGACGGGCTTCTTCCACGGCTGCACGATCGCGGCCCAGGTTCCGGCGCCAACCAGGGCCGCAGCCGCGGCGAACATGACGATCTTCTGCTTCTTCGACGACATGGGGGCTCGTTCTTCGCTCGTGCGACCGCGCCATCGCGGCCGCGCTCGCGGGCGCGACGATGAACGCTCGACGGAGCATAAGCGGTTTTTGGGGGCGGCGGCCGACGGGACCGAGGGGGGCGAGGAACACGGTCCCCGCTCGGGCGCCGCTCACTCGTGCGCGCTGGCGAGCACCTGCTCGATGAACGCCAGCAGCATCTTGGGCTTCCATGGCTTGTGAAAGCACGCCAGCAGCCCCGCCTGCTCCTGCAGCTGCTTGATCCGCGCCTCCTGGCCGTACCCGGTGACGATGATCTTGGGCACCTCGGGCATGTGCTCGTGCAGCCACTCGACCAGCGCGTAGCCATCCATGATCGGCATCATCGCGTCGGACACGACCATGCGCACCCGCGTGTTCTCGCGGCCGAGCTCCTCGATGAGCTCGAGCGCCTCGGCGCCGTTGCTCGCCGACTCGACGACGTAGCGCGAGCCGAGCCGGCGCGCGATCGCTCCCGCGAGTGCGTGCAAGACGAGCGGCTCGTCGTCGACGCACACGATCGCCTCGCGCTCGCGGATCACCTGGGCCGCGCTCATGGCTCGATCTCCGCGTGCTCGGCTGGCGCAGCGCCGAGCCCCGCCATGGCGCGGGGCAGCACGACGTGCACGGTGGTGCCCACGCCCGAGCGGCTGTCCACGTCGAGCGTGCCGCCGTGCTTGACCACGATCTCGCGCGAGATCGACAGGCCGAGCCCGGTGCCCTCGCCCGCCGCCTTGGTGGTGAAGAACGGCTCGAAGATGCGCCCCAGCAAGGCCTCGGGGATCCCCTCGCCGCTGTCCTCGATGGTCACGTGCTGGCGATCGCCCGCGGCGCGCAGGCGGATCCGCAGGCGACCGCGCCCCGCCATCGCATGCACGGCGTTCTGGATCAGGTTGGTCCACACCTGGTTGAGCTCGTCGTGGAAGCCGAGCACCGGCGGGAGCGACTCGAGCTCGCGCTCGACGTCGATGCCGTACTTGAGCAGGTGGTGGTAGAGCGTGAGCACCGTCTCGATGCCCTCTTCGATGCGGCCCCAGGTGGGGCGCCCCTCGCTGTCCTGGTGGGTGTAGCGACTCAGCGAGAACACGATCTTGCTGGCGCGCTCGACCGCCTGCGACACATCGGCGATGCCGCCCACCACGGTGGCGAAGCGACCCACGATGTCCAGGATCTCGAGGATCCGCGGCTCCGTCAGCAGCGGCACCCACCGCTCGAGATCCCCCTGGAGACCCAGCTGCACGAGGCGGTCGGCCACCGCGGCCGTCTGCTCCACCCCTGCGCGCGTCAGCACCTCGACGTGCTGGGCCTTCTGCTTGCGACGCTCACGGAAATCGAGGAACTCCCGCGGCCGGTTCAGGCGCTCGAGCAGCGCCATCGCCCGCGCTTGCTGCTCGGGGCTCACGCACAGGCGCTCCAGCGCGGTCCAGTCGCGGGGGAGGCTGCCGAGCACCTCCTGCACGCTCTGCGCGGCGCCGTTGATCGCACCGAGCGGGTTGTTGATCTCGTGGGCAACCCCCGCGACGAGCTGCCCGAGCACCGCGATGCGCTCGGCCTGGACCAGGCGGCTGTGGGCCTGGCGCAGCTCGTGGGTGCGCTCGTCCACGCGGCGCTCGAGCTCGCTCGAGTAGCGCTCGAGCCGTCGCTGCGCGTCGAGCAGCTCGGCCGTCTTGGCCTCGACCTCCTCGGCGAGCTGGCGCTCGCGCGCCTGCATGCGCTCGCGACGAAGCCGAGCCAGCTCGGTGGGGATCGTCTTGGCCGACGGATAGACCGAGAACGTCACTCGCTGCGCGTCGGGCTCCAAGTGTAGCGACTCGTCGGCCCAACAATTGGTGCCGAGCGCATGTGTGAAGATGCCGATGACCTTGCCCATCAAGAATGGGCACCCATAGCGCTGCTCAGGCTCGAGATTGCGCTGCATCTCGAGCTCCCACGGATTTTGGATCACCACAGTGGCGAGCCCTCGCTCGGCATCGAACACCGGCAGCTCGAAGCGACCCCAGCCCGCGACCGCGACCGCCTCGCCCCACGCCAGGAAGCCCTCGGGAAATGTGTCACCGAGCGAGGTCACCATCTGGTGATAGTCCTCGTCGGTCCCCAGGCTCGAGGAGTGCGCCACCAGGATGCGAAACAGCCGCGGGCCGATCTCGTCGGCCAGCGGCTGGAGCAGCCGCAGCAGCGAGGGATCGGTCCAGAAGAGGGCCGACGACAGCCCGAAGAAGCTCAGCGTGCCGCGATCGAGGTCGAACTCGATGGGAACGCGATTGAGCTCGATCTGGTGGACGCGCCCCGCGGACGTCGACAGGACGTTGGTCACGAAGCCCCCCCAAACCCCCTGGATCGTGCACCTGGACTTCGAGTGACCACGAAGTCCAAGGTTCTATCACTAGTCGCAGGACCCACGCGACACTTCATCGCAGGCGGGCGGTCCGCCGTGTCGCAACAGTCGCTATCAGGTAGTACCGTACGCCAGCGGATCGACCGGCCAGGCGTCGATCAGTGGCGACCATAGTGAAAGCCGTCGCCATAGCGCTCGATCCACTGCCACAGGCGCGGATAGTACTGCGCGAGGTGCCCGCGATCGACGCGCTCCTCGACCTCCCGGATCAGCGTTAGCGCGTGGTCTCGGGCTCCGCACGCCGCGTGGGCCCAGGCCAGCAGTGAGAGGCTCACCCCCACCCCATCCCGCGCGCGCACGAGCGACTCCCAGCCACGCAAGCGATCGCGGACACCATCGGCATCGTCGGCCACGAACGCGACCAGTAACGCCGTCTCTACCGCCACGAGCTCCGCGTGCTCGTCGGGAGCCGGCGGCGGCAGGGCCTGCAGCGCCTCGCGAGCCTCCGCCACGTGTCCCGCCTGCGCGAGCAGCTGCGCCTCGGTCGCGAGCACGAACCAGCGCTCGCCCGGGTCCTCGCGGCCACGGCGGGGCCCGGACAGGCGCGCCTGAATCCACTGCAGGGCGTGCTCGACGTCACCGCGGCGCCAGGCGAGCGAGGCCAGGTACACGCGCGCGCGCTGCCGCTGCCACGGGGAGCGCCGCCCCGAGTCGGCGATCTTGGCCAGGGCCACCTCGGCCGCGGGCAAGCGACCGCGCCGCAAGTAGTCGAGCGCCTTGGCCAGGCGCGTGTCCTCCCACAGCGCATAGAGGATGAGCACCACCAGCGAGGTCGACACGATCGCGAGCGCGGGCAAGCCGAGGGCCACGCCGGCGGCGGCCGCCAGCAGTCCCAGCGTGCCCAGCATGCCGCCGAGCAGCCTCACGATCTGCACGAGCCCGACCATGCGATCGAGCTCGCCATCGATCAGCGCGGGCAGGTCGCGGTGGCGCACCAGATGATCATCGGGGTGGTCATCGGGCTCGCGCGCCGACGCCGACGCCAGCGCGAGCGCGCCCGTCGACGGCACCGCGTCACGCATCGTCACCGGTTCGACGACGCCCGAGATCGAGGCGCAGGCCGCCCTCACCCGGGTCTTGCGCGGGCTCGGCGGGATCGGTGGCGGGGTCGCTCGCAGCCCCCTCGTTCGAAGGATCGGGGCTCGCGTCTTGCTGGCCCTCCTCCTCGGGCGGGCGTCGCGGCGGGAGCTCGTCGATCAGCGGCTTGGGCGGTTGCTCGGCCGCCAGCGCCTGGCGCTCGGCATCGAGCCGCGCGCGCTCCTCGAGCTCCACGAGCTCGAGCCAAGCCTCGCCCTCCACGCTCACCGTGCCCTCGCCATCGATCTCGAACACCACCTTGGGCGAGACCGGCCGCACGAACGCCTCGGGGTCGCGCGGCAGCCGGACCTCGCGGAACGCGGCGGCCAGGCACGTGCGGATCGCCTCGGGGAGCTCGCCGGTCTCGATGCGATTGACCATCGTGGCGCCCTCTCGATCGACGAGATTGAGCCCGCCCACCTCGTAGCGACCCGAGTCGACGCGGCCCTGCAGGCACGCCTTGGCGCGTCGCCCGGCGGTCACCTGCTCGCGCCGCAGGTGGCTCGCCATGGCCTCCGAGTTGGCGCCCTTCTGCATGCCGAGGCTCACCCAGTAGACCACGTCGATATAGTGGGCGTTGCCGCTCTTGTTGGGCGGCCAGCGCTGATCTTCCAGCATCTCGCGCAAGCACGGCTCCATCTGCTCGTCGACGAAGCCCGACTCGAGCACCTCGGTGCGCAGCGCCTCTCCGGAGGGGGCCACGCGCACGCGAACCTTGATCTGCCCCTCGGGGACCCGCGAGAAGCCGCGGTCGTCGTCGGGCACGCGCTCCATCGTCTCGATCGCGCGCATGAGGAAGCAGCGCGCGGCCGGGCCGCGCAGGCTCTGGGCGATCTCGTTGAGGCGTGGCAGCTCGTACACCTGCTCGGCGCGCTGCGAGGGCAGCAGGATCACGCCCTCGCTCGACGAGCGGATCGCCCGGCTGATGTAGCGGTTGGCCTCGCTCTGCGAGGTGGGGCCCGAGGGGGTGCGCCCGCCCTTGCCGTAGCGGCCGCACCCGAGCACCAGCGTCAGCGCCGTGACCCCAACGAGGGACCAACCCGGGGACCAGCGGCGGTAGGGACGTGCGGGAGCGCGGGCCATGCGGGCGACAACTCGGGGCGTGACGCGGAGCTTACAACGCCCCCTCCTCGGCCGCACACGGGGGTTGCGTCGACCCGTGCGGTCGCCGATAGTGCCCCGAGGCCCGCATGACCGGCGATCTACGGCACACCCCGCTTCACGCGCTTCATCTCGAGCTCGGCGCCAAGATGGTGCCGTTCTCCGGCTGGCACATGCCGCTGCAGTACAAGGGGATCCTCGACGAGCACCACGCGGTGCGTCGCGGCGCCGGGATGTTCGATGTCTCGCACATGGGCGAGGTCGACTTCCTGGGCCCGGGTGCGCTCGCGGCGATCCACGTGCTGGTGACCGGCGATGCGGGCACGCTGACCGACGGCCGCGCGCTCTACACCGTCACCTGCCGGCCCGACGGCGGCATCGTCGACGATTGCATCGTCTATCGCTTTGGCCCCGAGCACTACCGCATCGTGGTCAACGCCGCCAACATCGACAAAGACCTCGCACACTTTCGCGCGCATGCGAGCGGGCGCTGCGAGATCGTCGATCGCAGCGATGCGCTGGCGCTCATCGCCGTGCAGGGCCCCACCGCCGTCGGCATCGTGGCCGAGCTCGCCGCCGACCCCACGCTCGCCGAGGTGCCGAGCTTTGGCCTGCGCGCGGCCGAGGTGGCCGGCGCCAAGGTCACCGCCGCGCGCACCGGCTACACCGGCGAAGACGGCTTCGAGCTGTTCGTCGAGGCCGCCGATGCGCCCGCGGTATGGCGCGCGCTGCTGGCCGCGGGCGTGGAGCCGATCGGGCTCGGCGCCCGCGACACGCTGCGGCTCGAGGCCCGCCTCTCGCTCTACGGCCAAGACATCGACGACACCACGACCCCCTATGATGCGGGGCTCGGCTGGGTGGTCAAGCTCGACCGCGGGCCCGATGCACCGCCGTTCGTGGGCCACGCCGCGCTGATGGCCGCCAAGGCCGCCGGCCCCGCGCGACGGCTCGCCGGCTTCATCGTCGAGGACCGCGGGATCGTCCGCCACGGCGCCGAGGTGCTGGGCGAGAACGACGAGGTCGTCGGCCAGGTGACCTCGGGCGGCCCCGCGCCCTCGCTCGGCACCGCGGTGGGGCTCGCCTACGTGCCCGTCACGCTGCCTGCCACCGCGCCGCTGCGGCTGCGCCAGCGCGGCAAGGTGCTCGTGGCCCGCCAGGTGAAGGGCCCCTTCTACAAGCGTCCGCGCTAGCCTGCGCGGCATCAACGACGAACCGACCCACCTCAACGCGCACACCCAACGCGCACACGGACCAGGACAGCATGAGCGACGAGATCCCAGCGGACCTTCGGTACACCAAGGAGCACGAGTGGGCGCGCCGTGACGGCGACGTCGTCGTGGTCGGCATCACCCGCCACGCCGTCGAGCAGCTCGGCGACATCACGCTCGTGACGCTGCCCGAGGTGGGCAAGACCATCGAGGAGGGCGAGCCCTTCGGCGACATCGACTCGGTCAAGGCCGTCTCGGAGCTGTACGCTCCGATCACCGGCAAGGTCGTCGAGGTCAACACGGCCCTCGAGCAGATCCCCGAGACCATCAACGAGGATCCCTACGGCGAGGGCTGGCTGGTGAAGATCGCGCCGGACAACGCCAGCGAGATCGACGGGCTGCTCGCCGGGCTACTCGACGCGACCGCCTACGAAGAGCTGACCGCGGATCGCTAGCCGCTCACCCGACCACGCCGGCGGCTTCCACCCGGACGCCGCCGTCGCGCCGGAACCACAGGTCGTAGATCGGCAGCCCCTTGGCCAGGTGCCCCAGCGTGGCCCCGAGCTGCTGCCCGGCGATGCGCTCGATCTCCGCGAGCAGCGCGCCCGCGTCGAGCGAGCGGCCGTCCCATAGATCGCTCTGCTCGGCCAAGAACGAGGCGAGCTGGCCGCGCATGAACCCGCTCACCTGCGGGTGGTTCACGAACATCTGCACGCCCGCATAGGCCGGGGACAGCAGCGGCACCCAGGAGTACGCGTGCAGCTCGCCCTCGATGCGCACGTTGAGCACCGCGCCCTCGTCGTGGTCGCCGGGCAGCACCACGGCCTCCATCTCGGGCGCGCCCGCCCAGCGCGTCGAGTAGAACGTGCGCAGGAAGTCGATCACCAGCGGGCCCCGCACCGCGTACTGCTCGGGATGCTGAACCATCAGGCGCAGGTGGCCGCAGCCGATGTGGCCGGGCTGGCACGCGTGCTCGAGCACGGCCGGTCGCGCCTCGACCGGCGGCTGCAACAGCCAGCGCCGCCACTCGAGCGCCTCGTAAGTGGTGCCGATCGCCGCGGTCAGCCGCGGGTCGTCGCGCATCGACTTGATGAACGCGTTGCCCGCAGTGACGTCGGTGTGCAGGTAGAAGCTGCCGAACGTGTCGAGGCGGCGACGCAGCAGCTTGGTCACCGTGGCCCGCGTGAGCGGGCGCTCGAGCACGCGCTCGAGCGCCGCGAGCCCCACCATGAATTCGCCCGCGTCGCCGCCCGGGGTGCCGACCACGCTGCTGTCGTCGCGACCATCGACGCAGGCCTGACGCCCGTGCAGGAGGATCGCGGCGAGCTTCACCCAGCGGGTGGAGCGCGGGTCCCCCACGTGGGTCTCGATCTCCGCCTGGCTCAGCGGCCCCGGCTCGCGCGGTTGCTCGGGCGCGGCCTCGGTGAGCACGTCGCGGCGGTGCGAGAGCGTGCTCTCGCGGCTCGTGGCAAACCCGAGCGCACGCCAGGCGATCATGCCCCCGCGCAGCGCCGCCACCAGCCGCATGCCCGCGCGCTCGAGCGCGTGCGCCAGCTCGGCCGCGCGCTCGCCCCCGCGCGAGATCAAGATCACCGGCGTGAGCGGGGTGAGCCGCTCGACCAGCGTCATCACCCGATCGCGCGGGATCCAGTCGCTGCCCGGGATGTAGCCGAGCGGCCCCACGAGCTCGTCGGCCTCGCGCACGTCGATGAGGCGCACCCCCTTGCCCTGCCGCGCCACGTACTCGGGCTCGTGCAGCGGCACCCCGGAGGGCGAGCGATCGAGGTTGGTGACCCAGTTCACGCG
>JBFIJN010000349.1:0-9616 GCA_041600735.1 Nannocystaceae bacterium | reverse complement strand
CTTGTCGCCGTCGATCGTGATCGCGGGGCTCGAGCCCAAGAAGCCCATGTACCAGGCCTCTTGATCGAGCCGATCCATGCAGGCCATCTCCGTGATCGAGCTGTCGGTGAGCGCGAGCTTGCCCCCCGTGGTGGCGTAGCCGCCGTGCAGCGAGTTGCAGCCCGCACTCGCGCTGATCCGCGCGTCCTCGTGGAACGAGAGCGAGAGCTGCGTATCGGGGACGAGGGCTCGTGGCGCGCCACCCTCGGTCACGCGCTGCGAGAGGAACACGCGACCCTCGAGCGCGAGGGGCTGCTTGCTCGGCTCGTTGGCGGCCGACTTGCCCTCGGCCGCGACGGGCTTGCCGTCGCCCGAGGGGGGCGGCTGCGCATCGGGCTGGTTCGTGCAGGCGAGCACGAGGATGGAGGTTGCACACGCGAGGCCACGGGCGAACGACGAGGTCATGCGCGCAGCATGCCACGAGTCGCGCGAGGCGGAGCCCGCTCGGGGCGACGGCGGCAGGTGGCCGGGCTCACAGGCCCAGATCGATCTCGCGGCCGCTGGCGGGGTCGCGCAGCACGATGCGCTGCCCCTTGGCCTTGGCCTGCTGCACCGTCTGCAGCAGGCCCAGCGCCTGCCCCACGACCTCACCCGGCGTCTTGGCCCCGAGCTGCTGCGCGAGCGTCACGAGCAGCATCGCCGTGCGCCCGGGGATCTCGATCGAGACCGGTCCCGTCGCCAAGCCCTGCCCCAGCTCTCGTTTTGGATCGAAGCTCATCGCACCCGTTGCTATCACCGCTCGTGCTTGGTGAGCCATGCCGCGATGGCGGCAACGTCCGAGGGCCTTCCGCGGCCGGCGAGCAAGCAAGAAGGGCGCCGGCTGGGCAAGCGCGGGGTCCTTTGGTAGACCTCGAACTACGCGCGACATGCCGTCCCCGTTCACCCTGAAGGAGATCCGCGGCGCCAACTACAAGGCGTTCGAGGGGTCGTTCGGAGTGCGGCTCGCGCCCCTGACCTTGGTCTTCGGCCGCAACGGCTCTGGCAAGACCGCGCTGGTACGGCTGCCCTTGGCGATCGCCGAGGCGCTGTCGGGCCCCGATGCCCCGGGGCTCCCCGCACGGGTGCGTAACCTGGCGCTCGGCAACACCCTGGCGAGCTTCGTCCATGGCGGCGCGGCCGACCGCTACGAGCTCGGAGCCGTCTTGGAGCGAGGCGACCGGCGCCTCGACTTCGATGTCTCGGTGATGAAGGACCCGAAGACGTCCACGCGATTGCCGGGACAGTGGATCGAGCGCTGGTCCCTGCAAGAGGGCAGCGAGCCAGCGTGGCGCTTCGCGTGGAGCCGGGACCGCAAGAGCTATGAGACCGAGCTTCCCGAGGGCTCGCCCCCGCCCACCCGCTTTCGCGGCCTCATCCCCACGCTCCCCGATGGCGCGCGTCATCCGGCGGCTCGAGAGCTCGGCCTCGGTCTCCATGTCGTGCATCTTGGCGCGGCGCGTGGCATTCCCGGGGAGGACTTTGCCCCGGAGCAGCCCAACGTCGTGCTCGATGTCGAGTCCGACGGGGCCGCCACTCGTCGCGTGCTGGGCATGCTCAAGCAGCACCCGCGCCCGGAGATCTTGGCTTCGGTCATCGACAGCGTGCGCGAGTGCTTCGACGTCGATCTCCGCGTCGAGGAGGTCGCCCAGGGCGCGATCCAGGGCACTGCGCTCTCGGCCAAGCCGTGCGGGCGCGCGTCCCACCACCCACTGGCAGAGCTCGGAACCGGACTTGCGCACGCGCTGCCGCTGCTGGTGCAGTACGCGATCGCGGCCCACGGCGCCGACGAGTCACCTCCGCTCATCCTGTGCGAGGAACCCGAGGCCCACGCGCATCCCCAGGTGCAGGCCCGCCTCGCGGACGTGGTGTGGAGATCGGTGATCGCCGGGCGGTGTTCCACGATCGTCGAGACGCACTCGGAGACGTTCGTGCTTCGCATTCGAAGACGCGTGGCAGAGGGAGCACTGCGGCCCCAGGACGTCGCGCTCTACTGGGTCGATGATGAGGCCGCCACCACCGAGGTTCGTCGCCTGCACATCGACGAGCGCGGGCACATCGAGGACTGGCCCGAGGGGTGGTTCGACACCGCCGTGCACGAGGTGCGGGCGATCCATCGAGCGATGGGGGCACCGTGAGGGTCGAGCTCTCGCGCGCGGTACTCGAGCAACCCGCTGCGTTTCGTTACCTTACCGCCATCGCGTGGATGTTCACCGACGGGCGGCACCGGTGGTCGGTCGGCGACTCGGACGCGATCGCTGGCTCGGCCTGGCTGGCGGCCGAAGCTACGGAGCGGCGGAGGATTCTCGCCGAGGACGCCCACCGGGCGAGCACGAGTGAAGGACGGGCCCAGCTCTACGTATGCGCGGTGGGTGCGGCCGCGCGTTGGACCGGAGGTCGCTGGGAGGTGCCGGCCGACCTCGCAGAGAAGGTCCTTCGCGAGCCGCTCAGCATCGTGGTCGAGAACGCCAAGTGTGACGGTGCCTTCATTCGGATCGTGGTCCTTCGTACGGGCGAGAAGCGCTTGCGACGGCGCCTGGGCGACGAAGTGTTCGAACGGCTGCGAAGGTCGTGTACCAACCCGCTTGGCGACAACGAGTGGTTTGCCGTCAAGCACGGGGCCGGGCACAACACTGGCCAACAAGTCGAGCTCGTGGTTGGTGCCGAGCCCACTGCTGCTCGACGCGTCTACGTGCTGGTCGACAGCGATCGCGATCGACCCGATGCACCACTGGGCGCCACCGCGAGGCAGGTCGAGAAGACCTGCGAGCGCTTGCGGGATGGACACGAAGCCAGGCTGCGTCTCGTCCTTCGCGTCTTGCGCAAGCGGGAGGTCGAGAACTACCTCCCCCGTGAGGCCCTGCGCGCGTACTCGAGCGGCAAGCTAGCGAGCTGGGACGCTCTCGGCGAGCTTGGCAAGGACCACTCCGATCTCAAGCAGCTCTTTGGCAAGAACCTGTGGCAGGTCATGCTCGAGGAGCGGCATCAGGGCCTGTTCCACGATCGCGCGCTGCGTGACCGCGCCGGGCGAGCGGGTCGCGAGCTCGACGAGCTCGTCGAAGATCTCGTTTCACTTCTGTGAGGATGGGTATGGCGAACGTAGAGACCCGTACTATTTCCTTCGAGGGGCTCATCAAGCAGGTTCGCGAGGGTTTTCTCCGTGTGCCGCGGTTCTACCGGGGCTTCGTGTGGCGACGGGAGCAAATACTCACCTTCTTCGACAGCATCCGCCAGAAGTACCCCGTCGGCAGCCTACTCATCTGGCGCACGCAGCAGCGCTACGCGAGCTTCGACCGCATTGGGCCAGTGGCGCTTCCCCCCAACGAGCCACGGGCTCCTGCCGAGGTCGGCTACGTACTCGACGGCCACCAGCGACTCTCAGTGGTCTTTGGGGTGTTCGCCCTCGACGACGAGCAAGCGTCGGGCTTGAGCGGGAACGACCGGGTGTTCCTCGTCTACTACGATCTGGACGCGGAGAGGTTCCTGCACATCCGCTATCCCAAGCCGCACCACCTTCCAGCCCGATATCTCCTCGGTCATGATGACGAGCTCACCAATTGGCTCGATGTCCGCCGGGATGCAACGGAAACGGGCTCCCCTGAGCGCGCCCAGTGGGACATGTTTCGACGGCGAGCCACCCAGCTGCAGACCACGTTCGCGCAGTACCGGCTGCCTTATCTCGACATGACCGAAGCCAGCCTCCAAGAGGCCGTCAACATCTTCTCTCGCGTCAACAGCCAAGGGACCGCGGTCCGCCGCGAGGAGGTCTTCGCCGCGCTCAGCTGGAAGCCAGCGGGCTTCGACTTCGCAAGAGCGGCAAAGGACCTGCTCGACCAGTACCCACGCTACCGGAGCTTTGGCATCAAGCCCGTGCTCCAGAGCGTGCTGGCCGCGTTGGGCGAGTTCATCTACGACACCGACTGGGGGAGGATTCTCGAGGAGCACCAAGCGAAGCTGCCGGGTGCGATGGAGGAGGTCGGGACCTCCCTCGGACGTGCCCTCGATTTCCTCGACGAGCGCATCGGCGCTTCGTCGGGCAAGGTCGTTCCGTATAGCGTTCACATCGTCGTCCTAACGGAGTTGTTTCGTCGATACCCGGATCCAGGGCCATCCGTGCTCCAAGAGCTCGAGCGCTGGTTGTGGGCGACGTCGTTCGCCTCGGCGTTCTCGGCGGCAAACGAACAGGCTCTCACCGACGCGGTCGACCGCATCCAGCGGCTCGCAAGCGGGGAGCGGGTGTCACTCTTGCCCGAACGCCTGATCCTGCGTCCGTTTCCCCGCCGATTTCACGCCAAGTCGGCGCGCGTCCGCGTGTTCCACCTGTTCCTCAAGAGCCGTGGTCCCCGCGACTTGAGCACCGGAGAATTGCTGCACCAATCCATGCTCCTTCGCAATGGAATGGGAGATGCTCAGCCGGTCACCTCGCGCTCGCTTCGGTTGGCAGGTCGGTTCCTCGTCGCAGAAACCGGTCGGCGCACTCTTCAACGAGACCTGGAAGCGCTCGCGCTCGCGCATGCGCATGCGCAGCCGTCGCTGGCCGTCGATCCCGCGCAAGCAACAGACCCTGCCGCGATCCTGCGCAGCCACCTGATCCCCGACGACGCGCTCGTCGCCCTACGTGCCGGTGATCTCGACGCCTTCATCGATCTCCGCGAGCGCGAGCTGATCCGCGAGGAGCGAGCGTTCGCCAAGCAGTACGTGGACCTGACCGACGAGGAGGTCGAGGAGGAACCAGAGATCGACGTCGAGGAAGAGCCCGAGTCCGATCTCTAGTCAGGGCCTCGATGCCGCGGCAGCGCCCTCGGGCGCGCCGCGGCCAGCCGCGCGCTCGCGCTAGTCGCCCTTGATCTCGCCGCGCGCGAAGATCGAAGCCACGTACGTCAGCACGTCGGTCGCCGACACCTCGTCGTAGCCGTAGTTGCGGATGAGGCGCTGCTTGACGACCTCGATCTTCGCCTGGGCTTCCTTGTCGACCACGTTGGACACGAGGCTGGTGAGCTTGATGCTGTCCTTCTGGTCCTCGAACAGCTTGAGCTCGAGGGCCTTGAACAGGCGCTCGTTGGTGCGAAAGTCGAACTGCTTGCCCTCGATCGCCAGCGCGCCGATGTAGTTCATGATCTCGCGGCGGAAGTCGTCCTTGCGGCTCTCGGGGATGTCGATCTTGGTCTCGATCGACCGCATCAAGCGCTCGTCGGGCTCTTCGTCTTGGCCGGTGTACGGGTTCTTGACCTTCTCCCGCTGCGTGTACGCCTTGACGTTGTCGATGTAGTTGCCGCACAGACGCGCGATCGCGTCGTCGTCGGCCGAGATCGCCCGCTGCACCTCGTTCTTCACGATGTCCTCGTACTCCTGCTTGACCACCGCCAGCAGGTCCGAGTAGCGCTTGCGGTCTTCCTCGTTGGTGATGAGGCTGTGGTTGCGCAGCCCGGACTCGAGCTCGTTCATCACCATGAACGGGTTGATGCTCATCTGGCCGCGGTCGGAGACGAGGCAGTTGGCGAGCTTGTCCTGCACGAAGCGCGCGCTGATGCCGTCCATGCCCTCGCGGTTGGCCTCCTTGCGCAGCTCCTTGACGGTGTCCTGCGTGTAGCCCGGCAGCGTCTTGCCGTCGTAGAGCTTGAGCTTCTGCAGCGGGGTGAGCTGGTGCTTCTTGGGGTCCTCGAGGCGGGTGAGCACGGCCCACATCGCGGCCATCTCGAGCGTGTGCGGAGCGATGAAGCGGCCGCGCACGCGCGCGGGGTTGTAGTCCTTGGCGTAGATCTTGACCTCTTCGGACAGCTTGGTGATGTACGGGATGTCGATCTTCACCGTGCGGTCGCGAAGCGCCTCCATGAAGCGGTTCTCGAGCAGCCGCTGGTACTCGGCCTCGTTGGTGTGGCCGAGGATCACCTCGTCGATGTCGGTCTGCGCGAACTTCTTGGGCTTGATCTTCTGCTCTTGGGTGGCGCCCAGCAGATCGTAGAGGAAGGCCACGTCGAGCTTGAGGATCTCGACGAACTCGATGATGCCGCGGTTGGCTACGTTGAACTCGCCGTCGAAGTTGAACGCGCGCGGGTCGGAGTCGCTGCCGTACTCGGCGATGCGGCGGTAGTTGATCTCGCCGGTGAGCTCGGTGCTGTCCTGGTTCTTCTCGTCCTTGGGCTGGAAGGTGCCCACGCCGATGCGGTCCTGCTCGCTGATGAGCAGCCGCCGCACCCGCACGTGCGACATCACGGCGGACCAGTCGCCCTTGTGGTGCTCGAGCAGCGCGCCGTAGATGTAGCGGCACGCGGGGTTGAGGTCGCCGCGCACCCACGGGCGGAAGCCGTCCTGCTCGAGCCCGAGGTCGGTGATCGCCTGCTCGCGCCAGTCGGCGGGGATCAGCTTGAGCGGCTCCTCGTGCATGGCCGAGGGGAACACCTCTTGGCTGGCGGTGAGGTGGCGAAGGTCGGGCGGGAGCACCCACTCATAGGTGAACAGCGCGCCCTCGGGGGTGCGGCTATACTCCTCGAGGCCCTTCTTGAGCAGGCGGGCGATCGTGCTCTTGGCCGAGCCTACCGGCCCGTGCAGCAAGAGGATCCGCTTCTCGGTGCCGTAGCGCTTGGCCGCGGCCTTGAGCACGTTGACCAGGCGCATCAACGGGATGTCGAGGCCAAAGATGGCGTCTCGGCCGCCATGGCTCTCGTCGTCGAAGAAACGGTAGTGAACGATCTTCTTCTTGTTGTCTACGTACTCCTGTGTCCCGTGGGACATGATGAGGTCGTAGACGCGCTCGTGGGCCGTTCGGGTGATGCGGGGGTTCTGCCGCACCAGTTCGAGGTATTCCTCGAACGTTCCCGACCAGTGGAGGTCCTCGTAGCGCTTGAAGTCCTGCAGGGCGGCGATGCGATCGACGAGCGTAGCCATGGTTTCCGGGCCCGGGATGTTACACTACACCTGCTCTTCCTTGGGAAGCGCGAGCCACGCCGATGATCTCCCGCATCGACAAAGACCACAGCCGCTTCCGCGAGATCGTCCGCGGCAAGATCCGGCAGAACCTCCGCAAGTACATCTCGCGTGGCGACCTGATGAGCCGCAAGGGGAAGGACACCGTGTCCATCCCCATGCCCCAGATCGACATTCCGCGCTTCACCCTCGGCGGCGGCCAGAAATCCGGCGTGGGGCAGGGGGAGGGCGAGCCTGGCGACCCCGTGGGCGGCGAGCCTCAGGAGGGACAGCCGGGGTCGGGCGAGGCCGGGCAGGGCGAGGGCAGCAAGAGCCTCGAGGTCGAGGTCACGCTCGACGAGCTCGCCGCCATCCTCGGCGAGGAGCTCGGCCTCCCGCGCATCGAGCCCAAGGGCAGCGACGCGCTCGACACCAAGAAGGATCGCTACGTCAGCCTGCGGACCTCGGGGCCGGAATCGCTGCGCTCGTTCAAGGCCACGTTCAAGCGCGCGCTGCGGCGCCAGGTGGCCAGCGGCACGTACATCCCCAGCCGCCCGATCATCGTGCCCGTGCGCGAGGACCGGCGCTACCGCTCGTGGCGCACGGAGCCGCGCCCGCAGTCCAACGCCGTCATCATCTACATGATGGACGTCTCGGGCTCGATGGGCGACGAGCAGAAGGAGATCGTGCGCATCGAGTCGTTCTGGATCGACACCTGGCTGCGCAGCCAGTACCAGGGGCTCGAGAGCCGCTACATCATCCACGATGCCAGCGCGCGCCTCGTCGACCGCGACGTGTTCTTCCGAACCCGCGAGTCGGGCGGCACCATGATCAGCTCGGCCTACAAGGTCTGCGCCGAGCTCATCGAGAAGGAGTTCCCGGCCGCGGCCTGGAACATCTACGCGTTCCACTTCAGCGACGGCGACAACTGGTCGGTCGACGACACGACCACCTGCATCAGCCTGCTGCGCAACGTGCTGCTGCCCGCCTGCAACCAGTTCGGCTACGGCCAGGTCGAGAGCCCCTACGGCTCCGGGCAGTTCATCAAGGACATCAAGGGCTCGTTCGGCGCCCACGAGAAGCTCGTGACCTCCGAGATCACCAGCAAGGACGACATCATGGATTCGATCCGCGAGTTCCTGAAGGGGGGCCGCTAGATGGCGCCCATCAGCGGTGAGCTCCGCGACCTCCAGGCGGAGATCCAGGGCTACGCGCAGGAATACAAGCTCGACCACTTCACGCAGGTGTTCGAGATCGTCGACTACGAGCAGATGTGCGAGATCGCGGCCTACGGGGGCTTCCCCGTGCGCTACCCGCACTGGCGCTTCGGCATGGAATACGACCACATGATCAAGAGCCATACCTATGGGCTCTCCAAGATCTACGAGCTGGTCATCAACACCGACCCCTGCTACGCCTACCTGCTCGAGGGCAACAGCTTCGCCGACCAGAAGCTGGTGATGTGCCACGTCTACGGGCACAACGACTTCTTCAAGAACAATCGATACTTCGCGCCCACCGACCGGCGCATGATCGACGTGATGGCCAACAACGCCTCGCGCGTGCGCCGCTACATGGACCGGCACGGCGTGGTCACGGTCGAGTCGTTCATCGATGTGTGCCTGTCGATCGACAACCTCATCGATCCGTGGTCCCCGTTCCGCGAGTCGCCCAAGCAGGCGGCCGCGCGCTCCGACGAAGAAGACGAGGCGGCGCATCGTCTCCGCAACCAGCGCGGCTACCTCGAGGACTACATCAACCCGCCCGACTTCATCGCCAAGCAGCGCGAGAAGGCCAAGGCCGAGAAGGAGTCGCAGAAGCGCAAGGTGCCGCTGCGGCCCGAGCGCGACGTGCTCGGCTTCCTGATGAAGCACGCTCCGCTCGAGCCCTGGGAGGCCGATGTGCTCGGCATCATCCGCGAGGAGGCCTACTACTTCCTCCCGCAGATGCAGACCAAGATCATGAACGAGGGCTGGGCCAGCTACTGGCACAGCCGACTCATGACCGAGCGCGCGCTGCGAGACTCCGAGGTCATCGAGTACGCCGACGCATGCGCCGGGGTGATGTCGATGGCGCCGGGGCAGCTCAATCCCTACAAGATCGGCATCGAGCTCTACCGCGACATCGAGCGCCGCTGGGACATGGGCCGCTTTGGCGCCGCGTGGGACGATTGCGACGATCTCAAGGCGAAGACCGAGTGGGACCTGCAGACGGGCAAGGGCCGCGACAAGATCTACGAGGTGCGGCGGCTCTACAACGACGTCACCTTCATCGACGAGTTCTTCACCCTCGACTTCGCCCGCGAGCAGAAGTTCTTCACCTTCCAGGAGAACCGCCGCTCGGGTCGGCTGGAGATCGAGAGCCGCGAGTTCGCCAAGATCAAGGCCAAGCTGCTGGGCATGCTCACCAACTTCGGCCAGCCGTTCATCTACGTGGTGGACAGCAACCACCTCAACCGCGGCGAGCTGCTGCTCGGCCACCGTCACGAGGGGCAAGACCTCAAGGTCGACTACGCGCGCGACACCCTGCGCAACCTCGAGCGGATCTGGCGGAGGCCGGCGTCGATCCTCACCGTGATCGACGACAAGCCCAAGCGGATCCGCTTCGACGGGACCGAGATCACCATCGCCGACGAGCCGGCCGCGTTCAGGGTCTGAGCGGCCCGCGCTCGCCGGAGCGGGGGTCCGATTGCGAAGCT
>JBFIJN010000348.1:0-9634 GCA_041600735.1 Nannocystaceae bacterium | reverse complement strand
GCTCAGAATCGTAGCGCCAGCGCCAGTCCCGGAGCGGGGCTGCGATCGACCATGATCGTGGGCGCGAGCGCACGCAGGTGCGCGAACTCGCGTGCCTCGCGTCGTCTCTTGATCCCGACGCCGAGCATGGCGAATCCGGCCGAGGAGATCACGACACCACCGGCGAACAAGCCCAGACCGAGCGCGACACCGAGCTGCGAGAACACATCGTCCGAGCCGGCGCTCGAGCCCGCGACGGCGATCCCGCTCACGAGCACGGGCACGCCGATCCCTCCGACGATCGCACCCGCGATGATCAGGCCTCGGCCCTCCTCGCGCGGCGCCTGGCGACGCGGTGCGCTCTCCCGCGGCGGAATGTCCGAGGGATCGATCGCTGGCGCGGGGGACGGGGGGAACTGCGCCTCAGCTGTTGGTGCGGGGGTGGTCGGCGGCGGTGGATCAGAGCTCGCCGCGCCGTCGGGCGGCGGTGACTCGCTGGGGGCGAACGGATCGGCCGGGCCCGTCGACGGGCTCGCTTCGCTCGACGTGGCGGGCTCGGCAGACGCGGTGGGGGAAGTCGGTGCCGCAACGTCGTCGGGCGAAGCCGCCGACGGGGGGCTCGCGGCGCGTGCCGGTCCCGCCGGGAGGATCAGCGCGGTCGACAACATCCACCACGATATTTGCCTGGGGGTCATACGATCGGGATCGTCGCGCGACCGAGGGTGTTGGATCCATGTGTGTCGTGCGCTCGGGAGGTTCGGCCGCGGAACATTGTGGGCTTGGGCAGACTGCCGTTCGCGTGATCCGTGATCCGCCCGAAGGTCGCGTGATCCGCCCGAAGGTCGTGATCCGTGGTTCGCCCGAAGGTCGCGTGATCCGCCCGCGTCGCGTGATCCGCTCGAAGGTCGTGAGGTCCGCCCGAAGGTCGCGTGATCCGACGAGGAGTGCTCCAGTGATCCCGCCCGAAGTCGTGCTGCGGACGCGAGTGATCCAGCCCGAATGATTCGGTGGTGACCGGTTATCCAGCCCGAGGGTCGTGCGGATGCCCAGGTCGTGCGGATGCCTGGCTCGCTGCGCCCGCTCGATGACCAGGGTCCCTGATGGGCCCACCGTCATCGAAGCGCTTGATCGCGACTAGCGACACACGAACTCGAGCATGACCCAACGTGAAACCACGGCGTCGCGCGACGTGTCGCTGCCACGCTGTACTCCGCACCTTGTACCCCGATCTGCCGATCACGTCGCGGGCAACGGGCAGCACGTCACGCCGAAGCGGACCTTCATCAGCCACGTGCCCAGGGGAAACTCGACCGCCCGTTCGCCGCCGAAGAAGCGCCGTAGCGCGTCGTAGTAGTGCCGCAAGAACTGGCGTCGTCGTTCCCCTGCGGAGGACCTCGCCGCCGCCGTGCTGGCGGAGTAGCTCGGCACGGTGCCGAAGCGCTCCTCGGTCTGCTCGGGGGCCGCTCGGAAGCTGACCTTCTGCGCCGCGGCCCACCCCATGACGACCTGCCGTTCCTTTCGCCGAGCGTCGACGAGAGTACGTTCGCGCTCATGGAGCAGCTCCCTGATGTAGCCCCGCAACGCGGCGTCGGAGAGTTCCGGCATGATCTGCGGCCGCGTGAGCTCGAGCGTGACGACCTCCGGCAGCTTGCTGCGGCCGCCGTAGCGCGCCCGCTTCGACGCTTGCGATGCGGCCCGATCCACGTGTCGACAGGGACCTCCCCAGAGCCCGTGCTGCGGCCGGGTCACCGTGATGGGCACGCCGTACTCGAGGCGTTGCGACGAGACACCCTGCCACTGATGACTGCGCTCGACCAGGTTTGCGCTGCACGGGTTGGCGAGTGTGTAGACGCAGTGCTCGACGAGCTTGTCCTCGGTCGCGACGGCGACGAGGTTGTAGCCCTTCTCGATAGCTGTGCCCTGGATGCCATACAGGGCGTTGAGCGCACGGGCTAGCAGGGAATTGAGCTCCTCCATGAAGCGAGGCAGGCGGCCGCCGCGATCGGTCAGCACGAGATGGTAGTGGGACGACATCCAGAGGAACTCATGGGCCTCGATGCAGCCGCGGTACTTGTGGAGGGTGCGTGCGAAGCAGTACCAGATGATGTCGAGGGCCTTACGGGTGGGCGCGAAGCGATAGCAGCGGTTCACGGCGCGGACTGTGATGAAGCAGAGCTGGCCGGGGTGGATCTGACGTGGGGGCGTCACTCCCTTTATGTCGACCACCGGGCGAGTCTGTTGCGACTATCGTCGTGAGAGATCCTGAACAGGATCATCCGGGTCACGGACACGACCTTGGTCACGGACACGACCTTCGGGAAGGCTCACCTCCGGAAGGATCACCTCCGGGCTGGCCACCGGAAGGCTACCGGACACTACCTTCGGGAAGGTTCACCCCGGACACTACCTTCGGGAAGGTTCACCGGAAGGTTCACCGACCCCCGGACACTACCTTCGGGAAGGTTCACCGACCCTAGCGTGCTCCTCGATCGCCCGCAGCACCGCTTCACACTTCGACCGATTGAGCGCGTCGGGGTGCGGCGGCGCGAAGTGGCCGGCATCGTTGTCGAAGTACGCGCCGGAGGCCTTCGCGAACTCGTCCGACAGCGCCGCGCGGACCAGGATCTCCGATCCGATGCCAACGTCCTTGCCAGCCACGCCGAATCCCTCCTTCACCATGTTGGTGCCCAACAGTGACCCGGGGTTGACCGCCACGAACACCGGCCCCCGATCTCCTCGTGTCCGGCCGACATGGCAGGACCACATGGTCAGCGCCAGCTTGCTCTGCGCGTAGGCCTCGAAGTCATCTAGCCGCACGCGACCGGCGAGCGCCTCGAGGTTCACCGGGCTCTGGGCGGCGGACGAGAGGTTGATGACGCGCCCGACGGCACTCAGGATCGGCAAGAGCCGCTGGGTCAGCACGAGTGGAGCGAAGCTGTTCACCACGAAGCGGACGTCGTACCCCGCGGGCGTGATGGGCTCGGACGTCTTGAACACGCCTGCGTTGTTGATGAGGACGTCGAGCGCGCCGTGCTTCGCGAGCACGGCCGCCGCGAGCGCCTCGACATCGGCGACGCGCGAGAGGTCCGCGACATAGCCCCCCACGGGCCCCGCGCCCGGCGCCGTCCTCAGCGAACGCGCGAGCGCGTCGACCTTCGGCGCGCTCCTTCCGTGCACCAGCAGCTGGTGCCCCTGCGCCGCCAGGGCCTTCGCCGTCTCGTGGCCGATGCCGGCGGTGGCACCGGTGATCAGGATCTTCTTGGTCATGGTCAGTTCCTCTCGCTACGTCCGTCCCTGTTCTCGACGACAAGGTTGCGCAGTGAAGGGCCGTAGTCCAACGGTGGGGTGATCCGGTGATCCAGCCGGTGATCCAGCCCGAAGGTAGTGCGGGTGCCTCTCGTGGGGAATGATCCCGCCTAAGGATCATCCGGGTCATGGACACTACCTTCGGGATGGACCCTTCCGTGAGATGGCCCCTCCCCTCAGGATCGGCCCCGGGCGCGGCGGGGCTGTTGTGCCTCGCGACGCGCCCGCAACCCCGCCTGGTAATTCTCGCGCCGCTCGGCCGTCGCCTGGACTTGCCGCTGCTGCCACTGTTGCTCGGCCAGCGCGTGCTGCTCAGCGTCGATGCGGCCGAACGCTCGGTCGACGTCGTGGGTGGGAAGCCGCGCCGACTGAGCGATGGCGGTCGCGAGGCGGTGACTCGCGCGCCCCAGTGGCCACCAGCTCAGGGCAAAGGCCAGGATGGGGACGAGGTAGAGCACGACCTCGATCGACAGATGCCGTCCGCCCTCGTTCACGAGCGCGAGCACCAGCAGTGCCGCGAGCAAAGCGAGCAGGCCTCCCCAGCGACGCATGACGGCCAGCAGCACCGAGCGGGGGACCAGTCGCGGCAGCGTGATCTCGCCCCGCGAGTTCGACAGCACCAGCGTGCTCTGGACGGGGACGAGCGGAAAGCGACCGAGGCAGACGAAGCCCGTTTCGACGTGGCCGAGCCCGGGCACCCGTAGCCAACCTGCCGCGTCCTCTACACGCGGCGAGAAGAACTCGAGGTCCGAGGGGTGGTTCACGACCTCATTCTAGATCTAGACAAGCGCGAGGGGGTGATCCAGCCCGAAGGTAATGCGGGGGTGATCCAGCCCGAAGGTAATGCGGGGTAATGCGGGTGCCTCTCGTGGGGTGATCCAGCCCGAAGGTAATGCGGGTGCCTCTCGTGGGGAATGATCCCGCCTAAGGATCATCCGGGTCATGGACACTACCTTCGGGATGGATCCCCACCAAGGATCATCCGGGTCATGGACACTACCTTCGGGATGGATCCCCAGGATGGATCCTCCATCCGGGTCATGGACACTACCTTCGGGATGGATCCCCGGGGAATGATCCCGCCTAAGGATCATCCGGGTCATGGACACTACCTTCGGGATGGATCCCCACCTCGTGGGCGAGCCCGAGCTTTCCGCGAGCCGTCGCTCGGTGACCCGCCCGCCGCCGCCGCCGCGGATCACCCCTCGTCGGGTTGGCCCAGGTTGGGCTGCTTGGCGAGGCGTACGATGAGACCGGTGGCGTCGCTGTAGTAGAGCGCGGTCGCGTCCATCGTGAACCCGCCCACGGCGGCGGACTCGATCCCGCTGGCCGTGGGCAGCCCCACGGGGGACCCGGTGCCGTCGCTCCGGATCTGCTGGAACTGCGTGACCACGCCGGGGGCGTTGTCGCCGAAGTAGACGACCTCGTCGTCGGCGCCGAAGACCCGCGCGGACAGCTCGACGGTGACCAGCGTGACCGGTGCCTCGGACCCATCCTTCCTCGCCCGCAGCACCTCTTCACCGACCGCCCAGTAGAGGTTCGTCGCGTCGACGGCGACGGAGTGCGACTCACCCGAGAGTCCGGGGGTCGGGACGGCGGGCTCGGGAGTCGGGGCGGACCCATCCTTCGGGATCCGCGAGATCCCGGCGCCGCTTCCCGCGATGTAGACGTACTCGTCGTCGACCGCGAACCTCGTGTCGTGGCCCGGCGACCCGACCGTCTGCGGCGTGCTCGCTCCGGCCGGGAGGCGCAGCAGCGTGCCTCCGTCCAGCCAGTACGGCGCCTGCCCGTCGCTGAACATGTCCGCGGGATCCTCGGGGCCCGTCGCCACGAGCGACGCGCAGTCCGGCTTCTCACAGGCCTTCGGCGCCCGCATGATCAGTCCGACGGTCGACCAGTAGATATCGTCGCCCACCGCGACGACGCTACCGATGGTGTCGGTGCTCTCCGTAAAGCTCTCGGGCGAGCCGCCACCCTTCGGCGCGCGATAGACCTCGTGCGTCGCATGGTTGGAGACCCAGTACACGTGGCTGTCGTCCACGGCGATCTCACCTGCGGTCCCGCCGGGGTTCTGCGCCACACGGGCCACCCCACACGCGCCGTCGACACACGCGCCGCCGAGGCAGTCCACCGCGCTCGCGCCACAGCTCTCGGCGTCCGTCGGTGGATCGCCGCAAGTGACGAGGAGGATCCCTAGTACCGCGAGACGTCGCATCGGCACATTGTACTGGATCGTCCGGATTGCCGCAGGCTGGTCCGGGCCGCCGATGCGCGATGTCGCTGCCGCTGGGCCAGGGAAGAACGCGTCGCGAGCAGCAAAGGGAACCCCGCGCTCGCAGGATCGCGAGCGCGGGGAGGGATGACGGCTATCCGTTCTGGAGCTCGAGCTTGTTGTAGGCGTTGCTGGCCGCGTCGCGCACCGGATGGCACCAGCAGCCTTCGTCGAGGTAGGGGTCGGACCAGCGCAGGCGCTCCATGTGCTTCTTGGCCTTCTGGATCCCGAGCTCGCCGGTCGCCCACGCGGCCCGCTCGCGCACCCACGGCGAGTCGCTGCCGAGCGACTTGATGAGGTCGCCTTCGAAGTCGCGGCACTCGTCCTCGACCACGAGGGTGATGGCCCACATCGACATGCGCGAGTTGTCGCCGTGCAGGGTGCGCTTGATGAGATCCTTGCGGTCGCCGCAGCTGCCCCAGCTGTCGTTGGCGCGCAGGAACGTGGCCATGGTGCCGAGGCCGGTGGGGCTCGCGGGGAGCTGGCTGTTCTTGCCCAGCAGGTAGCCGCGCACGTCCTTCACCACTTGATCCTGGCCGACCTTCTTGGCGAGGTTGGGGAGGAGCTCGGCGATCTGTGGCTCGGAGCGCGAGAGGAACACGCTGACGATGGAGTCCCACCGACCCTTGGAGTAGTAGGCCTCGACCGCCCGCGGCACGCAGTAGCCCCACGTGGGCAGCAGCTTGCCGCAGCTCTTGGAGGCCCAGTTGAACACGCTATTCTCGTCGGCCAGCGCGACCTCGAGCTCGGTGTCGAGGGCCGCCGCGGTCTTCTCGACATAGGCGTCGCGCCCGGCGGGCTGGCCCAGCTCGACGGCCTGGGCCAGCTGGCCGCGACCATCGAGGTTGGCGAGCTTGGCAGCGTCGCACTTGGTCTGCACTTGCTGCTGCAGCTCCGCGAGGTGGCCGGCCGACGCCGCGATGATGGGGTCGGCCCCCAGCTCGTGGTTGGCCACGCGCGTCTGCATGGCGGCGAGCAGGCTCGCCCCGGCTTGCTCGCGGATCTCGGACTTGCCGTCGCGAGGGGCCTTGGTGGGGGTCTCCACGCACTTGTAGAGATAGACCGAGGTCAGGTCGGAGAACGCTCGGTTGAAGGCGGCGGGGTCGTCCGAGGTGGTGACGGTGTTGCTCATCGCGTGGAGCTCGTGCCCGCTGACCTGCTGGACGCCGAGCGGGGTGAGCTCACCCTTGGCGGCCTTGAAGATCAGGCTACAGCCGGACACGGAGACGAGGCCGGCGATCACGGCGGCCATGGGGAGCTTGGAGTGGGTCTTCATCGTCATCTTTCCCTGGGCCGCGTTGCGGCCTCACTGGGAAAGGCGGGCGACGAGGGAAACTGACTCACCCCGGATACGCGCGGGTTCTCACGCACCCGGAGAGCCGATGCGTCGGGCGGCGAGCGCAACCCCTAGCGCAGATGAGCGTCGCGCCAGCGCAGCAGGGCGTCGAGGTTCTCTTGCCCCGCACGACCCGCCGCGCGCAGCTCTCGCTCGGCTTGCTCCACTACGGCGGGGATTCCCGCTCGGTCGCGCCGCGCCTCCCAGCGGGCCTTCGCGAGCCACAGCCCGGCGGTGCCGCGGGTGCTGGCGTCGGTGGGCTCCACCGCGAGCGCGCGCTCGGCCGCTTCGATCGCATCTTGCCAGCGGCCCTGCGCCACCGCGTTCTGGGCCAGGCCCGTGAGCATCAGCCCGAGGTCGGGGTGGTCGGGGCCCAAGGCCAGCTCGTCGGCGGCGAGCGCCGCACGATCGAGCTGCTCGGCCACGTCGAATTGCTCGAGTCGCCGGTGGATGACGGCCATGTTGTGCAGGCCCATCGCGTAGTGTGGGTGCGCGCGTCCGCGGGTGTTCTCGATGATGACCAGCGCGCGCGCATGCAGGTCGAGCGCCTCTTGGTAGCTGCCGGTCATGGACAGGCCAGAGGCCAGGTTGCTGAGCGTATCGGCGACGGTCGGGTGATCGGGGCCGAGCCGCGCGACGTAGAGGTCGAGCGCCCGGCGGTGGATCGCGTTGGAGCGCTCCCACTCGCCGGTCGCCGACAGCGTCGCCGCGGCGTTGTCCATCGCCTGCACGGTCTGCGGATGGTCGGGCCCCAGGATCCGCGCCAGCTCGTGCTCGGCCTGCGTGAAGCGCTCGAGCGCCAGCGCATGGTCCCCGCGTGCGCTGGCGATGAGCCCCAGGTTCATCACGGAGACCGCCGTCTTGGCGTTGTCGGGCCCCAGCGCGTCGCGGCGGATCTCGTAGGTCTCTTGGTAGTAGCGCTCGGCGGAGTCGTAGTCGCCCTTGAACCAGTAGGCGTTGCCGAGGTTGTTGAGCGCGTTGGCGACCTGCGGGTGGGCGCGACCGGAGCGTGCGACCTCGAGCCGGATCGCGCGCTCGAGCACGGCCGTCGCTTGGTCGTACTCGCCCAGCGCGAGGTGCACGAGGCCCATCATGTTGAACAAGCGCGGGGCGAGCGGGTGGCGCTCGTCGGCGTCGCACCGCGCCCAGGCCCGCTCGAGCTCGACCATGGCCTCCGCGTTGCGCCCCTGATCGGACAGCAGCTCGGCCTGCGCCACGGCCAGCTCGCGCTCGAGGGTGATGCGCTCGGCCTCGTCGGGTACGCGTGCGATCCAGGTGGTGGCGTGGCGCGCCCATTGCTCGCCTTGCTCGAGCTCGGAGCGGCGGATCGCGATGAGCAGCAGGCTCAGCGTGGCCCGGCTGGCGAGGGCTGCAGCTTCGATCTCGGCGGCGCCGTAGAACGCGGCGCGCAGCGGCTCGGGTGCCTCGTCGAGCGCCCCCGCGCGCGTGTGGTTGGCGCCCAGCTCGAGCTGGGCCTCGGCCCGCGCCCGGGGTCCGACCCCGGGGTCGAGCGCATCGAGGGCGGCTTGGGCGAGGCGGCTGGCCTCGGCGTAGCGACCGGTGCGGGCCAGCGCTTCCACGCGGGCCAGTCGCTCGGCGTGGGCCTGCGCTCGCGCGGGGGGCAGGTCGTCGTCGAGGGGAGCCGCGCTCGCGCACCGCAGCGGGTCGGGCAGCTCGCGGGTCGCTTGCTCGGCTCGGGCCACGACCTCGGCGTCGGCGTCGGCGAGGACCTCCAGCAGCCCGTCGACCTGGGCCAAGCCGCTGCGCAGGCACTGCATGCGCGCGTCGGCCAGGCCCGCGTCGGCCTCGGTCGCCGCTGCGGTGCCCTCGCACGCTCGTCGATACTCGCTCGACCACTGCGCGATCCAAGGATCGATGCGGCCTTCCACCATCGACCACGCCTCGGCTTGGTAGGGCAGGGCGGTCGCGGCAAAGGCCTGGGCCGCGCTCGTCCGGCGTGAGGGGCTCCACAGCGACGAAACCAACGGCTCTGGCGCGCAGCGAGGCTCGGAGCTCCCCGGCAGCCCCAGCCACAGGCCGCCTGCGGTGCCGCTCACCACCAAGGACCCGACCGCGGCGGCGATCGTCCAGCGACGCCAGCGGCCGCTCGCCGCCCGCTCCAGCCGCGCCAGGAGCACGTCCATCGACGCATGGCGAGCGAGCGGGTCCTCGTCGAGCGCGCGACGCAGCACGCGACGGATCGCCGCCGGCACGCGACCGGTGGCGTGAGGGCGCGCGCTCGCGAGCCGCGGGTGCTGGCCATACAGCGCCTCCCACAGCGAGACCGCGAACGCCCACTGATCGGCGCGATGATCCACCCGCGCGCCGGCGAGCTGCTCGGGCGCCATGTAGCGCGGCGTGCCAACGCGCGCTCCGGTGGCGGTGGCCTCGGATCCACCCCGGGCATGCGGCTCGGATGCGGCGGCGTTGCCCGTCTCTTCGGCTCCCTCGATCGCGGCGGCCAGGCCGAAGTCGGTAACCCGCGCGCGGCCGTCCTCGCCCACCATCACGTTGCCCGGCTTGAAGTCGCGGTGGACGAGCCCCTGGGCGTGCGCGGCGGCCAGGCCTCGGCCCGCCCCCAGGTACACCTCGAGCACCTGCGTCACGCTGCGCGGCGCGGCGGCCAGCCATGAGCCTGCATCCTGGCCCCGCACCAGCTCCATCACGACGTAGGTCTCGCCCTCGTGCTCGCCGACCTCGAGCACCTGCACCACGTGGGGGTGCGAGAGGCGGGCCATCGC
>JBFIJN010000347.1:0-9643 GCA_041600735.1 Nannocystaceae bacterium | reverse complement strand
TGCTCGAGCTGTGGGCCACGGTGGTGGGGCCGCTGTAATAGGTCACGAGCCGGGCTCGAGGTCGCGCAGCTCCATGTCGCAGCGCTTGCGGCACGACGCGGGCGGGCGCAGCGAGAACGCGGTGGTCTCGCCCACCTCGACCAAGCCGCCGCTCTCCGCCTGCAACAACCGCGGTCGATCGGCGCTGCCCCACAGCTCGACCAGCATCGTGCTGGCGTCGATCCTCCGCAGCCGCGCGTGCGTGCCCGGTTCCTTGCCGCTGCGCTGGCCGACCAGTTCTTCTTCGGCGTCGAGCACGACCACGTGCCACTGCTTGCCGCACGGACCCCCGGTGGTCATCAACAGGCGACCGCCGGCCCCCAGATCGCAGGCGTACCACTGCGTGGCCGCGAGCTTGGTGCGCTTGGGCAGGTGGGCGCGCAGGGCCGTCAGCGCCGCGCTCGGCGCGAGCTCGCAGCCCAGCGAGGCATCGGCAAGCGGGGCCGCATCCACGTGGCGGAGCGGCGTGACCTCCACGCCCCAGTCGCCCAAGAGCTCGGTGGGCGCGCGTTGCTCGAGCCGACCGGTGGTGCGGCGCTCGTACACGCCCTCGTCGATCACCACGCCTTGCAGCCGCGCCTCGTAGCCGCTCACGCGACCGATCGCGAAGCCGAGGCCCGCGGTGTGGCGGAACACGTCGCCCGGGAACCCGCCCATGTCCCCCAGCGGCACCAGCACGCGCGTCTGCGTGTCGAGCAGATCGTAGGCGCCCTGGTGATCGCTGCACGTGGTCCAGCTCGCCCGCTCGATCAGCAGCATGCGGTCACCCAAGCGGCCCACCAGCGCGCTCCCCGGCACCAACCGCCGCAGGTGACCGTCGGGCTCCACGGTCTCGATGAACGAGAGCCCGGTGGCGCTGGTGCGCAGCTTCTTGCGCCACACGGGCCCATCGAAGCTCACTGCAATGCGCGAGAGGTCGACGGTCAGCGCTTCTCGCGGGATGCCGCTGCGGCCGTAGACCTCGAGCTCGGCGAGCTCCATCGGCCCGCTGCCGTGCACTTCCAGCACCTCGAGGCTGAGGTTGCGCGTGCGCACCGACTCGCCCAGCAGCACATGCCACAGACCCTCTTCATCGGGGAGCCTGGCTTCGGCCCAGCCCTCCGCGGTGTGCAGGCGGACGCGCTTGGGTCGAGCCCGCGGGGTCTTGTCGGCGCTCGGGATCGTGTAGAGCCGCACGACCTCGACCTCGGCGGGCTCGGGAAAGTGGATCCCGATCGCACAGGGTCGCTCGGGTTGCACGCGGCAGCTCCACGCCGTGCGCAGGTCGTCGTCGCGAACATGGCGCTCGACGCCCTCACCCGCGCTCGACCACTCGGGGACCTCGACCGCCCCCGCCAGCGCCCGCAGCTTGGACAGCCGATCGAGGTCGAAGCCCATGTGCTCCCCGCTCTTGGCCGGGAAGCGCAGCTTTCGCGGCGAGCGCTCGAGCGCTTCGGGCAGCGCCGAGTTGGGGTCGACGGGCTCGGACGCGCCCCCGAGGGGCTCGGCGGGCCGACCGGGGCCCGTGTCATCACCGTCGACGTCGAAGAAGCTCGCGAGCTTGCCGCAGCCGGGAAGCCACAACAGAGCGCTCAGTGCGAGCAAGCGACGTCGAACCACGGGGATCACGAGTGACGGGCGGCGGCCCGAGCTGCATTCGTAGCACGGACCGCCCCTCGAGAGGCGCGCACGCGCGGCGCCAGAGCCTGCGCGGGAGCGAGGCCTGCTACGCTCGTCGGGCTCGTGACGCGCCCGTCCTCGCCTCCCGCCGCGTCGCCGAAGCAAGGCCCGAGCCGCGCGCACGACATGATCGTCGGCGCGCTGCTGGCGTGGTCGCTCGCCGGAACGGCGCCGTACTTCGGACGGCTGATGAACGCGAACGAGCGACCGCGCCTGCTGCAAGCCATGGCCTGGGTCGACGACGCCGAGCTGGCCGTCGATGGGCCCGCCGCCCGTGGCATCGCGCCCGGCGTCGACGTGGCCCGCTCGCCGATCGACGGTCGGCTCTACCCGAACAAGCCGCCCGGCGCCACGCTGCCTGCGATCGTCGCCTACGCGACCCTCGAGGGCGTCGCCGCGCTCGGCGGGCCAACGCCCACGCTGCGCAGCCTGACGATCGCCGCCCGCGTGCTCGGAGGTCTCGTACCCACGCTCGTGCTGCTGTGGCTCGCGTTCCGACGACTGCGGGCCCGCGGGGCCGGCTGCTGCGGCGACGCGGCGGTACTGGTGGTGGCGCTGGCAACCCCGCTCACCGTCTACGCCCGCTTGTTGTTCGGGCACGCGCTCGCCGGCTGCCTGCTGCTGACCGGTATGTGGCTCGTGTACGACGCGACCTCGACCGCCGCCTCGTGGCGCCGTGCGCTGGTCGGCGGGATGCTGGCCGCCTCGGCGATCACCGTCGAGTATGCCGCCGCATTTGCCGGTCTCCCGCTCGCGGTGCTGCTGGCCTGGCGCCTGCGTCAGGGTGCACCGAGAGCTCCGCTCCTCGCCGCGATCGCGGGGGCGCTGCTGCCGGTCATCGCCCTCGCCGGCTATCACACCGCGGTGTTCGGCGCCCCGTGGTCGACCGGCTATCACCACGTGACCGACGCTGGCTTCGCCCGCACCCATGGCGAGGGCCTGCTCGGCCTCGGCCTCCCCACGGGCGCCTCGCTGTTCGAGCAGCTCGTGTCTCCTTGGGGAGGGCTGCTGGTGTGGGCACCGCTCGTGGCGCTGGCGCTGGGCTGGGCGCTGTCTCGCTGGCGCACGCTCGACCTCGAGGAGCGCCTGGCCACGGCCGTGCTGCTCGTGCTCACCGTCGTGGTGATGAGCTTGGCGCAGACCGGTGGCTGGCGGGTGGGGCCGCGCTACCTCGTGCTCGCGATGCCGATGGCGATCTACGGGCTGGTGCGCGCGCTCGAGGCGATGCGCGGACGCCCGCTGCTCGCCGCCGCCGTGCTCGGCGTGGCGCTCGCCTCCGCCACCCTCGATGCCCTGGCCGCCACCTTGTTCCCGCACCTCGTGCCGCACGGCAACCCGTGGGCCGACTTGTTGCTGCCGCTCGCCGCCGAGGGTCGCATGCCCTACGCGCTGCTCCCCGGAGCCAGCGGCGGCGGGGCTTGGGCGCTCGCGCTGGTGGTGCTCGTGCCGCTCGCCTTGCTGGGTTGGAGCCTCGTGCGCTGCTTGGTGCCCCGCGAGCTCGCAGGCTCGCGCGCGCGAGCCATCGCCACCGTGGTGGGCCTGGGCTCGGCCCTCGCCGCGGGCCTGCTGCTCGCCGCGCTCGCGCTGCCCGGGCATCCCGAGGCCGACGCCGATCTCGCCGCCGTGCGCTCGATCTGGGAGCCCAGCGGACCGCGCCCGCCGCTCGAGCGCACGCTCGCGCCGCTGCGCGAGTGAACGCGGCATCATGCGCGTGGCATGGCAACTCGGATCCGGGCCTACGACCCCACGCGCGACCACGACGACCTGCGTCGCTGCTTCATCGAGCTCCAGGATCACGAGCATGGCTTCGATCCGCTCTCGCCCACCGGGGCAGAGATCGTCGAGCCCTACCTGGTCTACATGTTCGCGCGCTGCCGCACCGCTGGCAGTGTGTTGCTGGTCGCGGAGCTCGACGATCGCGTCGTGGGCTTTGCCTCGGCCATTCGCGTGGAGCGCCCATCCCCCGACGACAGCGATGCGTTCCACTTCGAGATCGGCGAGCTCGCCGTGCTCGACGAGGTGCGCAACCAAGGGGTTGGCTCCGCGCTGGTCGCCGAGATCGAGCGTCACGCCCGCGCCCACGGTGCCCCCGCCCTGCGCGTCTCGATGGGTGCCGAGAACCACGGCGCGCGGCGACTCTACGCGCGCTTGGGCTTCGCACCGTGCGTGATCATGTGCGAGCGCCGGCTCGACACCGACGCGGAACAACCCGACTAGAACCCCAGGCGACGCCCGAGTCGACGACCCGGTCGCGAGCGGCTCCCGCCCTCGTCCTTGGCCTCGTCGGACTTGGTGAGGCTTGGGTCGGGCGGTGGCTTGAGCGAGCGCGTGGGCGTAGGCGTGGTCGCGGCCGCGGGCTCGGGCCCGGAGCCCCCCACCGCGGCCGGGGTCGAGTCGCTCGTTGCCGCCGCCGCGGGAGGAGGCGTGGCCTCGGTCGTGCGGGTCGCGACCCAAGTGAGGATCACTCCGAGGAGGAGCGCCCCGACGACCAGCCCGGGGATGAGCAGCGGCCGAGCCGTGCGTTGCGAATCCACGACCGTGCTCGGCATCACGAGCGGCAGCAGCGTGGGTTGGCTCGGCGTGGGCGCGAACGCGGGTTGCTGCGCGGCGAACGAGTGCGCCGGCTCGGCGCGCACCCCCATCATCGTCGGATCATTGTCGATGCTCGCCGCGCGCTTCGCCGGCAGACCCATCATCGTTGGATCACCGCCGATTCCGCCGGCACGCTCCGCCGGAAGACCCATCATCGTTGGATCGCCGCCAATATCGGCCGCGCGTTCTGCCGGCAGACCCATCATCGTTGGATCACCGCCGATCCCCGCCGCACGCTCTGCCGGCAGACCCATCATCGTTGGATCGCCGCCGATCCCAACGACACGCTTCGACGGCGGCTCCTTCTCGGCGACGCGCTCCGCCGGCAGACCCATCATCGTTGGATCACCGCCGATCCCGACGACACGCTTCGACGGCGGCTCCTTCTCGGCGACGCGCTCCGCTGGCAGACCCATCATCGTTGGATCACCACCCACGTCGGCGACGCGCTCCGCCGGCAGACCCATCATCGTTGGATCACCGCCGATCCCCGCCTTCGGCTGCTCCGTGGCCTCGATCCCGAGCATCGTGGGTGCGTGGCCCAGGGCGCCCGGCTTCGCTGCGCTCGCGCCCGGTGCGATCGTGGCCGCGAGCGCCGAGCGATCGCCCGTGCGTGGCTCGGCCGCGGCTGTCGGCGCGATGGTCGGGGCCATCGCTCGCGCCCTACGATCGACTTGATCGCTCACGTGATCACCACCCCGAGTATCGAGAGCGCGACGTGCCGCGGTCAAGCGCGCTCCTGGCTCCATCGCCGCAGCGCGTCGCGGTGATCCATCGGTGCGAGAACGACGACACTCCTCGCGGGCGTCTCACTTCTTCAGCGAAATTTCCCTTGACTGCGCCTTCACCATGGCGCATCTAGAGGACATCATGGCCACGCAGCGACAGGTTCAGAATCTGCGCGTCGCCCTGCTTCGGCAGGACGGACGTCCGGATTCGTATCTGCCCGTGGTCGCCCCTGGTTTGCCCAAGCCGGCGACGGCGGGCGCAACCGGCCAGTTGGGCTGGTAAGACCAAACTCCTGAATTCGCGCGTCGAGAGGCTCCTAACAGCCTTTCGACGCCGCCCGGCATGACCGGGCGATGCGTCATCCGGCGCGGGATCTTCGATCCTGCGTACGCGCGTGCGTGCTCGCGTCGTCACGACGACCGAGCCCACCGTCGGATGTAACAGCGCCGAAGCACACCGTGCTGCGGCTCGCCGCATCGTCGCCATGCCGGACGCGGGGGCCTCGGCGTTGCGCTCACCTAGAGCGCGACGCCGAGGCCCACGGGGCTCTCACGTTCGCTCGAGGACATCATCATGAACAAGCAGCACATCAACGTAGGAACCATCGGACACGTCGACCACGGCAAGACGACCCTCACCGCGGCCATCACCAAGGTCATGGCGCAGCGCCATGGCGGGCAGGCGCGGGCCTTCGACGAGATCGACAACGCCAAGGAGGAGAAGGAGCGCGGGATCACGATCGCCGCTTCGCACGTGCAGTACGAGTCGGCCACCCGCCACTATGCGCACATCGACTGCCCGGGCCACTCCGACTACGTGAAGAACATGATCACGGGCGCCTCGCAGATGGACGGGGCGATCCTGCTCGTCGACGGCAGCCAGGGGCCGCAGCCGCAGACCCGCGAGCACGTGGTGCTCGCGCGCCAGGTGGGCGTCGAGCACCTCGTGGTGTTCATCAACAAGGTCGACGTGGCCGACGCCGAGATGCTCGATCTGGTGGAGCTCGAGGTGCAGGAGCTGCTCGGCACCTACGGCTACCACGATGTCGCGTTCGTGCGGGGCTCCGCGCTGCGGGCCCTCGAAGGACACGACGAGCGCGCGATCGTGGAGCTCGTGGAGGCGATGGACACTCGCCTGCCCGTGCCCGAGCGCAACCTCGAGGCGCCGTTCCTCATGCCCATCGAGGGGGTCTGCACGATCCCCGGGCGCGGAACGGTGGTGACCGGTCGCGTGGAGCGGGGTCGCTTGTCGGTGGGTGCCAATGTCGAGGTGGTCGGTCGCAGCGAGGGCAAGCCGCTCGCGGTGGTCGTGACGGGAATCCAGGCGTTCCACCGCGACATCCCTTCGGCCGACGCCGGTCTCAACGTGGGGCTCCTGCTCCGCGGCGTCGACCGAGCCGGGGTCGAGCGCGGCCAAGTCGTGGTCGCGCCCGGCAGCCTGCACCCGCACATCGCGGGTCGGGCCGAGGTGCTCACGCTCTCCGCCAAGGAGGGCGGCCGGCACACGCCCTTCGGCAGCGGCTATCGTCCGCAGCTCCACTTCGGAGCCACGGACGTCTCGGCCACCCTCGACCTCGGTGAGCGCGGCCTGGTGACCCCAGGTGAGCGTGCCGAGCTCTCCTTCCGCCTCGACAAGCCCGTCGCCTGCGAGCCCGGGATGCGCTTTGCGATCCGCGAGGGCGGGCGCACCGTAGGCGCCGGCTTCGTCACCGAGGTGGGTGGATAGCAACGGCAAGGACGAACCCGGGGGCGGTGCCATCACGCACCGCCCCCGGGCGACTCGAGACATCGGTGTGTAGCCCAGTGGCTAGGGCACTCGCCTTGGGAGCGAGAGATCGCAGGTTCGAGTCCTGCCTCACCGACTAGAACTGCACTCATCACGAGTCCGCCGGCGGGTGGCCCAAACGTTCAATTCTGCGGCACCGAACGGCCGCCACCTGGATCCTCGTGCTATTAGGGAGCTCCTCATCGCCATGCTGAAGCTCTGTTCGCCTGGATCCTGTCTCGCCGCCCGTGCGGCGGTAAAGGAGACCTCGAACAAATCGAAGACTGTGCGACGAAGTTCATGCAAGGGATGGGAGGCACGGCTCACATCGAGGGCAACAACCTCGAACTAACATTGAACGGCTCGCAAGGCCATGTGGTGTTTGCCCGGCGTGGGGAGCAGCTCGTAGTCATCGTGGACGAGGGAGGAATCGGACCGATCGACGGTGCGAGTCCCGGTCGCTTGAAGGAGAACGAGTCGCTGATCACCCTGCTCGGTGACATGAAGCCGGTAACAACGGCATGGTCCGTTTCAACTCGCGACATGACGCAGGTGCCGCTGGGAATCTCGAGCCGCGGCTACGTCATGGAATCCCGAGGCCCGGGGCAACGTATGGAGTTCCGCTTCGTGTTCACCGATGCCGCCCAAGCCCGGCGGGCCAGCGATGCGGCGGGTCCTTTCCTGGAAGAAGCGGAGACGTTCCTCGGCATTTCGCTGCGCTCACAGGTGCACGGGGACGAGGACACGCTCGTCGTATCGCTAGACTTGACTGAGATGTCCACATTGGAGCCCGCGAAGATGCAGGCGCTTCAGGAGAGGCTCGAGGCGTTGGCGGCTAGTCGTTGAGAACGCGAACGGTAGGGGCCGTCTCACGGGGCTATTTCGGCCGGCACGGCACCGCGCCAGACCTCGTGGTCGATCAGCGCGACCGAGAGCCCGATGCCGCCGAGCTTGGCGCTCTCGTAGTGGGATGAAGCCGCGACCCGTCGCCGGCTCGAGCACGAGCAACCCGACGCGACGCGACCCCAGCGAGCTAACCCCCGAGATCAGCCCGCAGGCGTCGTAGAAGCCCATACCAAACAGTGTCTCCCAGAAATGGCGCGAGCGTAGGGGCTGCCCCCATCACCCCTCGCAGGAGCCGAGGCCTCGCACGTTCGGCTGTGTCCCGCCCCCCGAGCGATGCTACCGTTCGAGTCGGGATGCAAGATGACGCGGAGCTGCTCGAGCAGTGGCGGCAGGGGGATCTGCGCGCGGGGCAGCGGCTGTGTGAGCGTTACTTCGATCAGGTCGCGCGGTTCTTCGCCAACAAGGTCGCTCTCGACCACGAGGACCTGATCCAAGAGACCTTCATCGCCTGCGTCCGCGGGCGCGACCGCATCTACGACGACTCGCGCTTTCGCAGCTACCTGTTCAGCACCGCGTACAACGTGCTCAAGAAGTACTACACGCGCAATGCGGGGCCTCGCCGGGCCGAGGAGCTCGAGTCGTGCTCTGCGCAGGATCTCGCTCCCGGGCCCAGCACCCTGCTGCGCAACAACGAGCGCGACCGGCTGCTGCTCGACGCGCTGCGGCAGATTCCGCTCGAGCTACAGGTGGTGCTCGAGATGACCTACTGGGAAGGCATGGCCTCGGCCGAGATCGGCGAGGTGCTCGGGATCTCGGCGGCGACGGTCCGCACGCGTGCATTCCGTGGCCGCGAGAAGCTGGTGCAGCTCCTGTCCAAGTCGGCACGACGCGTGCGCCTGGACGACGCCCCCCTCGACGACCAGCGACTCGACGCATGGGCGCTCGAGGTGCGCGGGATCCTGGACGCCGAGCTCGGGGCTTGAGCGCCGGCTCATTGTTCCGTCGGCTTCACGGGGAAGTCGCGCTCGAGCCCGAGCACCGGATCGTCGCCCGCATCACGATCGGTGATGCGAATGCTACCCTCTGCTCATGGGTCGTTCCTCGATCTCCTCGAGCCGCGGCATGAGATCGTCTCTCGCCATGCCCTCTACGACTGTCTCGCTGCTGTTCCGGCGGAGCTGCCACGCCACTCTCGCGATGCTGACGCTCGCGCTCGCATGCAACGAGCCGCCGGCCGAGACCAAGCCAACCGAGCCATCCGAGCCTGCACTGGCGGCCGAAGTCCTCGACCAATATCAGGAGGCCAAGCGCCAAACCACCTGCACCGAGGCGCAGCAGATCGCGAGTGCCGTCGAGATGTACCTCCTCATGAACCCGGGCACCTGCCCGACCGACGTCGCTGCGCTCGTCGAGGCGAAGCTCATCCCCCGCGTCCCCGATGGCGCCCCGAGCTGGACGATCGCATGCACGGACAACGAGGTCACCGTGAGCGCCCCGGGGCTGGACGAGCGCATGGGCACGAGCGACGACATCGTGCACGGACCACAGCTCTCGTGCGCGAGGAAGTAGGAGCGCAGCGTTCCCCGGCCGCCCCCCGCCAACGGCGCTCCCCGCGGCCACGTTGGCATCCTCCTCGTCATCTGCCATGCTTGAGCGCATGCGGTGGTCCAGCGACGTGGCCGCGCGCTTCCAGGCGCTTCGTGAGCAGGAGGCTCGTGGTGAGCTCTCGCCCCGCGAGCGCGACGAGCTCGATGCCCTGCTGGCGGTCCTCGACGCTGAAGAGAGCCGCGCCCTCGCTCCTGCGACGCAACGCCTACGCGCCGAGGCCGAGGCCATGGCCAAGGAAACCGCGAGCCTCGACGCGAAGGCCCGAGAGCTGCTGCGCATCACCGAGGAGGAGGAGCGCCTCCTCGCCGACGCCCGCTCGACGCTGGAGCGCCTGCGCCAACGGAGCGCCGCGTTGGCCGAGGACTACGTCCGCGTGATGGGCCACGAGCTCGTCTCCACCCACTGA
>JBFIJN010000346.1:0-9666 GCA_041600735.1 Nannocystaceae bacterium | reverse complement strand
CGTCGCCGTCGCCCGCGGCTCTCACCGCGGGCAACCATCGATCAACGCGCTGCTACCCCTCGGCCGGCTTCTCGGGGCAGCTGATCGGTGGGTTGGCCAGCAGGGCCTCGTCGTCGGAGCCGCCCTTCTCGTCGCACACGGCCTTGGTGACGTACAGCCAGCCCTTGCCGCAGCAGTCGTTGTTGCCGGCGCAGTCCCACTTGCCGGCGACGTCGCAGGCGGTCTGGCCGGCGCACTCGTTGACGGCGTAGCAGCGCTGCTTGGCGTTGGGATCGGCAGGGGTCGCGGCGGCGGCGGGCGTGGCGGTGGTCCCCGGGGTGGCGGTGGGGGGCTGCTCCTTGCCGCAAGCGCCGAGGAAGAGGGCGGCGGCGGAGAGCGCGAAGGTGCTGGCGAGGTTCTTCTTCATGGTGGCTGTCCTGAGCAGTCGAGCGGGTGTACGCGGGCCAGGAAGGGCTTGGATCGCAGCCTGGCGGGCGGCAATGGTCGCACGAGGGGGGCTCGGGCGGACCAGTGGACGGCAAAACGCGACGGATCCCGGCTTGTTACACGAGAGCCGAGAAACGTGCATGCTCGTACCGCGATGTCCACGCGCCCGCTGCTCGGCCATGGTGTGGGCCTGCGCCTGGCCCACTACGATCGCGCCCTCGCGGAGGGGGTGGACGTGGACCTCGTGGAGGTCATCACGGAGAATTTCTTCGGCCCGCAGGGGGGCGTGCCCGGAGGGCGACCCCGCGCAGTGCTCGAGCGCGTGCGGGCGCAGGTGCCCGTGGCCCTGCATGGGGTGTCGCTCGGGGTGGGGTCGGTCGATCCTCCGGCGCCGGAGTACCTGCGGGCGCTGAAATCGGTGGTCGACTGGATCGAGCCGGCCTGGGTGTCCGATCACCTGTGCTGGGGCAGCGTGGGCGGCCACTATGCGCACGACCTGTTGCCGCTGCCGTACCGCGAGGACGCGATCACGACGGTGGTGGAGAACGTAGCGCGGGTCCAAGACGCGCTCGGCCGCCGCATCCTGCTCGAGAACGTCTCGACCTACGTGGCCCAGCACGGCAGCACGATGGCAGAGTGGACGTTCCTCGACGAGGTGGCGCGCCGCGCCGACTGCTTGGTGCTGCTCGACATCAACAACATCGTGGTCAACGCCAAGAACCATGGCTTCGAAGCGCTCGACTTCCTCGACGGGATCGATGGCGAGCGCGTGTGGCAGTTCCACCTGGCGGGGCACACCGATCGCGGGGCGTACAAGTTCGACGATCACGTGGGCCCGGTGCCGCCCGAGGTGTGGGCGCTCTACGAGGCCGCGGTGGCGCGCTTTGGCGAGGTGTCGTCGATCGTAGAGTGGGATCAAGACGTGCCGACGTGGGAGGTCCTGCGGCAGGAGCAGCGCACGGCGCAGGCGCTCGCGCGCGCGGTGCTGGGCGGGAAGGGGAGCCGATGAGCGTGCTGGCCCGCGAGCAGGGGCTTTGGTGGCGGGCGATCACCTGGCCGACCGGCATCGACGATTTCCTCGCGCAGGCCGACGAGGGCACCAGCGAGGCGTTCGCGGCGATGTTCGTGGGCGACGAGGCCCTCGATGCACGGCGCCGCATGACGGTCTACGCAGAGTCGTACTTCTGGCGGCTGGCCGATGTGCTGCGCGAGCAGTACCGCGTGCTGGCCTGGCTGCTGGGCCCGGCGCGCTTCCACGACTTCGCCACCGACTTCGTGTGGCAGCGACCGTCGCGGAGCCCCGACGTGCGGCGCTTGGGCGCGGGCGTGCCGGAGTTCCTCGCCCAACATCCGCTCGAGGCGGCCCACGGCGGGCTGGCAGAGCTCGCTTCGGTAGAGCGGGCGATCGTGGCGGCGATCGACGTGCCCGACGAGCCAGTCGTCGGTCGCGAGCGGCTACAGGCGCTCCCGGTGGAGCGTTGGCCCGCGCTCCGGCTGCACGTTGCCACCCACGTGCGGCTGCTCGCCACGCGCCGCAGCTATCCACGAGCCTTCGCCGCATGGCGCGAGGAGACCCCCTCGCCCGCGAGCATCCCGGCGCCGCCCGAGGACGGGCCGTTCCACGTGCTGGTGTGGCGCAAGCAGCTCGAGGTGTTCCATCGCGCGATCGAGCCGGCGGCTGCGGCCGCACTGGCGGCGGCAGGGGAGGGGGCGGCGTTCGAGTCGATGTGCGACGCGGCGCTGGCCGTGGACCCCACGCTCGATCCGAGCGCGCTCGTGGGCTGGCTGCTGCGCTGGCTCGACGACGAGCTGTTCACCGCGCTCGAAGGCTGAGGCGACGCCAGCGCCCCGGTCGCGACGCACGTGTCATGGTCGCGGGACGCAACTAGCTTGAATCACGGGTGGTACGGGGGTTGCTTCGCAGGGCGCGACCGCGGCCGTCGCCGTGGGCTTGGCTTCGACTCGAATCTTCGGACTTGGATGAGCATGCGAACGAACGCTTGGGTGGTGGCAGTATTGGCGCTCGGGGGATGCACCGGCAACCTGGTCTCCCTCGACACGGATGGCGATAGCGACAGTGCGACCGACGGCACCGGGGGAACCTGGGGCACCGAGACCTCGCCCCCCGCCGACTCGGGGTCCGATGATGGGCCGCGCCCACAGTGCGAGGACAGCTGGGACTGCGGCGACTGCGGGTGGTGCAACGCGGGCGTGTGCGAAGAGGACGTGGGCTGCTGCTCGGCTCTGCCCGAGGATCCGTGGGTGTGGCACTGCTCGCCGCCCTGGGACTGCTTCGACGACGAGGAGTGCGGCGAGGGGATGGTCTGCAACGACGGCTACTGCGAGCCCGGCCCCGAGCGCGTGATCCTCGAGCCGCCCGCGTGCCGCGGAGATCTGGCGCTCGAGGTGCAGCAACTCTCCGTCGGGGTTCCCATCGTGCAGCTGGCCGTGATCGAGGGCCAGGGACTGCAGGGGATCGACGCCGATCTCGGGCTCGTTCAGATCGACCTCGCGGCCGGCGTGAGCACCCCACAGGGCGGGCTCCTCGGCGAGGAGGCGGTCGACTTCCTGCGCATCGACGGCGGGATGGGCATCGTGATCACGCAGGGCCCGGACGCAGGTGGGGCGCTGATGCACCAGCTGACCCGCACCACGGGCGGTGACGGGGCGTGGACCCTCGACAGCGGCCCGCTCACCGCGGGCTCGGTACACGCCGGGGCGTGGGCGGGCGTGGGCACGGCAGAGGTGCTGACCGCGATCGAGGCTCGCCTCGATCGCTGGAGCGTGGACCCCGTGGCGCGCTTCGGTGCGCTCGAGGTGGGGGCGGTCGGAACACTCGCGGTGGTGGAGCCGCTGGCCGACGACGCCACGGCCCTCGCGGTCACGGTCGACGACGGCCGCGTCTACATGCTCGACGGCAACGAAGGCACGATCGTCGCTGCGAGCGAACCCCTGATCGGGGAGTCCGTGGGCCTCGTCGGATCCGGGCCGCAGATCCTCGCGCTCTCGTACGTTCCTGCGCGGCTGTTTGGCGCCCCCCAAGACATGGCCGCAATCCACGTGCTCCGCCCGAAGGGCGACTCACTCGTGGCCGCCGCGCCCTTTGGAGCCCCCGGGATCCCGCAGGCGCTGGTGATGGCCGAGATCGACGGCAATGGGATCGATGACGTGCTCGTGGCCAATGCCGACGGTCGCCTGGACATCTACCTCATGCAGGCCGACGGACCGCTGTGCCGCACGTACCTGCCGATGGCCGCGATCCTCGAGCTCGAGGTCGGCGACGTCAACGGGGATGGGCGCGCCGACGTGCTGATCTCCGATGCCGGACCGGTCGTGACGGCGATCCACGGCGCAGCCGCGGGGTGAGGTGGTAGCGTTCGGGGTGGATGAGCCTCCCTGCGCTAGCGCCGAATGCTCTGGAAGGGCTCGAGGGATGGACGGCGCCGGAGGCCGTCGCCCGGCTCGCCGCCGTCGCGGCCGCGCTGCCCAGCTGCGCGGACCTTGGCGTCCTGGAGGGTCTCGCCCGCGCACTGCCAAACACGGTGGCCACGCTCGCACCCGAGGTGTGTGCTGCGCTGACTGGAGTGGCGGCGGCGCTCGTGCCCCATGGGCCGGTGATCCCGCGAGATCTCGCGCAGCTCGAGCCGCGGCTGCGCATCGAGTGGCGTAGGGTCGAGCTCGCCGCGGGCCTCACCGCAGAGCTCGATGCGCTCGATGACACCGAGCTGCTGTGGGTCGTCCGCGGGTGGTCGATGAGCGCCATGCTCGATCCGCGGGCGCTGATGGATCGGCTGCTTGGGGCCCGCGACCCGCGGCTGCGCGAGGCGCTGCTCGCGGGACTCCTGCCGCTCGTCGTCGCGCTGGCCATCACCCCGACAGAAGCGCTCGCCGTGGTGCTGGCCCTGGCACAGGACCGCGATCCATCCATTCGCGCGGGCGCGCTCGGCCTGCTCGGCGAAGGCTCGTTTCGAAGCCTCGCGCCGGCAGCCGAGCGGGAGCGGGCCGCGGTGATCGTGGGCGCGCTCGCGGATCCGAGCGCCGAGGTGGCTCGCGCCGCGATCGCCTCGGCCGCCGCGCTCGGTCGCCGCGACTGGTTGCTCGAGCGGGTACTCGACGAGGAGGACGAGGGCTCTGCCCGGTCGGAGGCCCTCGAGGCACTCGGGACGCTGGCCCACGAGGAGGACCTCGACCTCGTGCTCGCGCTCGCCGAAGAGGAGCCGCTGCGCTTCGCCGCGCCGGCCCGCGCCGTGCTGCTGGCGGCGCACCGACACGGCGCCTTCGTGCGCGCACGCCACCTCGACGCCATCCTCGCCCAGTTCGACGGGCACCCGCTCTGGACGGGGGAGGAGCTGGTGCGCGTCACGTACATCGTGCGGGCCGAGCTCGTGGATCGCTTGGCCACACTCGAGCCCGATGATCCGCGGTGGGTGCGACGGGCGTGGATCCTCTCCGCGAGCGTGGGCACGCGGGCGCACTTGGTGCTGCGTGAGCAGCTCGAGCAGGTCCGGGAGCTCGCGGTCGCGCAGGCGCTGGTGGAGGCCGCGGGGCACAGTCCCGAGTACGAAGGCGAGGCGCCGCTGCTGGCATGGCTCGATTCGCTCCCCGAGGCCGTGATCCCAGTACTGCGCGTCAAGGGAGGTGCGGCAGCCGAGGCCCGCCTGCGCGCGTGGGTGCTCGACCTTCGCCGCGAGGACGCCCTGCGCAGGCTGGCGATGAGCGTGCTGTGGGCGCTGTGCCGCGACCGCGTCGCGCTGCTGCGCGAGCTGAGCACCCGCCTCGGGCCCCACGACTCCGGCCTGCTCGACGAGCGATACACCACGCATCGCGACCCCGAGATCGCACGCCTCGTGATCGAGGCACCGTGGCCCGACGAACCGCGCCATGCGATCGATCCGAACCGGCGTCTCGCAATTGCATGCGAGTCCGGTGACATCGAGCGCAGGCCCGCGATCGAGGGGCTGTTCCGCGAGGTGTTCCGCGGCTACGTCCGCCGCGCGCTCGCGGGCGACTTCATGGTCAAGCGAGTCGCACTGCCGGAGCTCGAGCAGCAGCTGTTTCGCTACGGGCGGCACCTGGTGAAGGCCGGCCGTGGTGTGCGTCGCTTCCTCGAGCCGGGGCCGGAGACCGGTCGCGACCTCGTGCTGCAGATCGCGGTCGACTGGCTGAACGAGCGGCCGACCTCGGCCGTGTGCGTGGCGCTGCTCGAGCTCATCGGTCGTCATACCCCCGGCGCGGCCACGCTACGCTTCGTGGAGCCGCTGTGGCGCCACCGCGATCGCGAGGTACGACGTGCCGCGATCGAGACGATCTTGGCGGCAGGGGAGGAGGCGAGGGGCCTCGAGCTCTCGATCTGCCGCCTCGCCGAGCACGAGGAGCCGCGGATCATGGCGCAGGCCCTGGCCGCCGTCGCCGCCCTGGGGGCGCAGTGGGCCGAGCCGATGGTGCTCGCGGCGCTGCGGCGCGCGGAGATGGCGGTCAAGAAGGAGGCCGCGCATGCACTCGCGCAGGTCGGCAGCGCGCGCGCGGTGGCCCCGCTGGTGGAGTGGATCGCCCACCACGACAACCGAGGCTTTCGCGAGGAGCTGCTGGCGGCGCTCGAGCACGCGGCCGGGCCTTCGTTGGTTGCAGTGCTCGTCGATGCCCTCGATCGGGAGACCGAGCCCCGCCGCATCGAGCTGCTCGGCGAGGCACTGAGCGGCCGGCTGACGCTCGCCGCGGCCCTGCGTCTGGCTCGCTCTCCCGGCCCTCGCGAGCGGGCCTGATCGAGGCCTGCGTCGATGGCCGCGTGAAGCTACGCGATGCCCGACCGCACGAGCTCGCCGCGCAGCTGCATCGGGCCAAGCTGCGACCGCCCAAGGCCACGAAGCCAGACCCCGGGCGCAGCCTGAGAGTCGAGGGATTCTCGCCCGCGGCCGCGCGCGCGCTGGTAGAGCTGCGCACGCCGGAGGTCGAGGCGGAGATCCTCGCGACCGTGCGGATCGCGTTGGCCGAGTGGATCGCATGGGTGCGCGCCGAGGAGGTCGACGATCCTCGCGTGCTTGCGGCGATCCTCGAGGCCACACAACCGCAGCACGCCGAGCACGTGGACGGGCTACTCGACCTCGTCGAGCGCGAGCTGCGAGCGAGCGTTGGACCGAGTGTGGGTCCGAGCGTAGGAACGAGCGTAGGTCCGGGCGTAGGACTGAGCGTAGGTCGGAGCGTAGGTCGGAGCGTAGGTCGGAGCGTAGGTCCGAGCGCAGGTCCGGGCGTAGATCCGGGCGCGGTGGCGGGCCTCGTGGAGCGCTGCGTGGCGGGGCGGCCGGTGACGCCCGAGCAGCGGCAGCGAGCGATCGCGCTAATCCGCCAGCTCCCCGCGTCGGCTCGCGTGGGCGGGGCACGCCGTCATCGCTTGCTCGGCCGACTCGAAGCGATCCGCACCCGCGCCGACCTCGAGCGCTGCCTCGACGAGTGCCGCACGGGTCCCGACTACGCCCGCGAGGCCGCCGCGCTGTTGTGCGAGGCGCTGCGCATCCCCGCCGCGGAGCCGCGCGAGCGGCCCGAGCTCACCGCCATGCGCGAGACGGCCGAGCGCTGGCACGTGCTCGACGAGGCCGCGCGTGGGCAGTGGCTGACCGCGGTGCTCGCCGAGCGCCCGCTCGACGTTCCCGTGCTCGAGCCGCGGACTCCGCCAGCGAAGCCGCGCTTCCAGCCGAGCACGTCCACCGATCTCGAGGCCCTCCTCGCCACCCTGCGCGAGGGCGACGAGCAGGAGCGCTCGCGTGCCGCCGCGCGGCTGCTCGACTGGCCCGACGCGCAGCCCAGCTGGCCTCGGGTGCTCGATGCGTTCCTGCACGGAACCGTCGACGTGAGCGGGTCCCAGCGAGCTTCGATCGCGGCGCTGCTCGAGCGCTGGCCCGACGATCCTCAGCTCTCGACGCGCGCGGCCGAGCTGTTCCCGTGGTGCACACCGTGGCAGCAGCGTGCGTTCGTGGGCGAGTGGGTGGAAGCGTGGGCTCGCGGCCTCACGACCACGGTCGAGCGGCTGCACCAAACGCCCGAGGCGCTGCTGCTGCCTCACGTGTGGGCCGCCGTCGAGCGCGGCGACCATCGCCCCGTGCAGCTGCTGCGGCCCAGTGGATCGTCAGCGCTACGCCACTTGGTCGCTTCGGTGGGCGAGCGCTCGGCGGCCGACGTGGCGCACCTGCGGGAGCGCGAGCCCGAGCCTGCGGTCACGCCCGACGACCGCGAGGATCCCGAGGACCCAATCGCCGGCCGCGAGCCCGACGAGCTCGTGGCGGTGATCGAGCGCAAGGGCGTCGAGACGGGCCTGGCCGTGCGCGCGATCCATGCGCTCGTGGCCTACGGCGAGCGTGGGGTAGCTCCGCTCGAGCGCTTCGTGATCGATCCCCGCGCGCCCGTGCGCAGCGCGGCGCTCCGCGCCCTGCGACGGGTGGCCTCGCATGAACAGAGCCTCCAGGCCGCCGCGCGGGCGCTGGCCATGGAGACGCGCCGCGACGTGGTGCTGCAGCTGATGAAGAGCCTGGGCCACGGCCGTCACGAGCCCTCGCTGCCGGCGTTGCTCGAGCGCCTCGAGCACGGCGAGCCTCGCCTGCGCGAGGGGGCCCACGCGGCGATCCGTGCGTGGGGCCAAGACGTCTTGCCTGCGCTACGCCGTGCCGTTCGAAAGGCGCGACCCGATCGTCGGCCGAGGTACGCGGCCTTGATCGTCGAGCTCGAGCAGATCGAAGGCTAGCGCGAGCACTCTCGCGCGCGGGCACTCCGAGCCCCCAGCATGTGTCGGCTGCCGCCCCCATACGTGCGCAGCAACGGCGTCTACACGTGCTCGAACGGTGGGCTTGGCCGCGAAGGTTGCTCACCCAAGCGCACCTTCTCCTCGTATGATGCGGGCCTGGAGGGACCAGTGTTGGTGAAACCTAGGCCCATACATGCGCGGTCGTCTGCGCTTCCGCTCGCGAGCCTCACCCTTTGCTTGGGCATGGGTGCGGGCGCCTGCTACCAAGGCTCGCCCCCCGACGGGGCCGATGGCACCGATACCGACGGCTCGGGCAGCGGCACCGCCAGCGACGGAGAGCCCGAGCTTCCCCCCGAGGACGTCGATCTCGTGCTCGCAGGCCAGTCGCGGCGCATGACGCAGGCCGAGCTCGACAACGTGCTCGAGGATCTGCTCGCCGACCTCACCCGGCCCGCCAAGCAGTTCCTCTCGGAGGACGAGCACACTCCCTTCGACAACGACTACACGCTGCAGCTGGTCTCGCGCACTTATGTCGAGTCGATGGAGGTGATGGCGATCGACGTGGGCCAGCGCCTCATCGACACCCCGGCACGGCGAGATCTGGTGGTGCCGTGCACGCCGAGCGGCGCCGACGACGAGGCCTGCTTTCGCCAGTTCATCTCGAGCTTCGGCCGACTGGCGCTGCGACGCCCGCTCAGCGCCGACGAGGTCGATGCCTACGCCACGCTGCAGAGCTTCGCGACCGAGAACAACCCTGCCGTCGACAACGACTTCTACACCGCGGTCGCGCTGGTGATCTCGGCGATCATCCAAGATCCCGAGTTCCTCTATCGACTCGAGGTGGGCACGCCCACCACCGATCCCGGGGTGTTCAAGCTCGACGACTACGAGATCGCGGCGCGGATTTCCTTCTTGCTGTGGGGCAGCACGCCCGACGATCAGCTGCTCGCCGACGCCGAGGCCGGTCGCCTGCAGGAGCTCGTCGAGCGCGCCGACATCGTCGATCGCATGCTCGGCGACGCCAAGGCCGAGCGGCAGGTCCACCGCTGGCATGCAATGTGGCTGGGCTACCGCGGAATCCCGCACGGGGCCGCGCTCGTCGATGCGTTCAATCGCGAGACGACCGCGCTCATCGATCGCGTGGTGTTCGAGGATCAAGCCAGCTACCTCGAGCTGTTCACCTCGACGCAGACCTATGTCGATGACTTCCTGGCCGGGCACTATGGGTTCCCAGCGCCGGCCGGCGGCGAGGGGTGGATCGAGTATCCAACTCCCGATCGCGCGGGCATCCTGTCGCACGGCAGCGTGCTGGCCTCGTTCAGCAAGTTCACCGACACCAGCCCCACGCAGCGCGGCATCTTGATCTCCGAGCGCTTGCGCTGCACCCCGATCCCCAGGCCGCCGCCAGAGGTCGACAGCGACAACCCGCCGGGCAATCCCGACGACCCCACCGCGTGCAAGGAAGACCGCTACGCGGCGCACCGCGAGACGGCGAGCTGCGCGGGCTG
>JBFIJN010000345.1:0-9667 GCA_041600735.1 Nannocystaceae bacterium | reverse complement strand
TCGGCAGACTTCATCCCGTCGAACGCCGGCTTGCCGATGCGCTGCGAGGGCTCGAAGCCGTGGGTGGTCATCGCGTGGGTACCGTCGTGACCGCAGCACTCCATCACCAGCTTGGGCTTCACGCCGGGGAGCTTGCGCAGCAGATCGCGGCCCTTGAAGCCCACGCCTTGGGTCCTCAGGTGGCAGGGCGCGTGGTAGGCCACGCTGCCCTGCGGCGAGCTGGCGAAGTCGGTGTTGAAGCGCTCTTCCTCGCGCAGCGACCACAGGAACTCACTCGGATCCATGGTGGCCGCCGCGAGCTCGCGCGCACGCTCGCGGTCGGGGCCCTCGAGCAGCTCGGGCCACTCGCGGCGCAGCATCATCGAGCACGTGGGATTGATGGCCAGCACCTTGGCGCCGGCCTTCACGTGGGGCATGAGCACCTCGAGGCTGGCGTGGGCCTTCTTGCGCAGGCCCTTCAGATCGCCCTTCTCCCACGCGGGCATGCCACAGCACTGTAGGCCCTTGGCGCAGCGAAGATCGACGCCGTTGCGCTGCATCACCTCGACCGTATCGCGACCGATCTGCGGATCGTTGTGCTGCACGAAGCAGGTCTGGAACAGCACCACCTCGCCGCCGGGGCCCTTGCTCGTGAGGCCCTCGCGCTCGGCCCAGCTCTCGAACGTCTCCGCGGCAAAGTCGGGGAGCAGCTTGTCGCGGTGCACGTCGAGCACCTTCTCCATGAACCAGCGATGCAGCTTCACCCGGTTCATCGCGTTGGCCACGCCGTGGCTCGCCCGCGCGGCCGCGCCCGCGAAATCGGGGTCGCGCAGCAGCTTGTCCTGCACGGTGGTGCCCCGCTTGCGGCGCTCGATGGCCTGGTAGCGGTGCACCAGCTTGGGGAAGTCGAGCTGGAACTCGTGCCCATCGCGCGGGGTGTAGGGGCACTGCACCTCGCACAGCTTGCACTGGAAGCACGCGTTCATCACCGCGCGCGTGTCCTCGGCGTCGACCCGCCGCACGTTGCCGTCGTAGCGCTCGTCGAGCAGCTCGAACAGGGTGGGGAACGAGTCGCAGTACTTGAAGCACATGCGACAGCCGTGGCAGACCTCGAAGACGCGCGTGATCTCCTTGGCCAGCGCGCCCTCGTCCCAGTACTTGGGCTCGGTGGGGTCGTAGGTGAGGCCATCGGTCGGCCCATACGAGATGTTCTTTTCGTCGTCCGCCATCGCGATGTCTCCGACATGGCAGCGGCCGCCCGAGGGCAGCCGCTAGATCCGTCGCTCGATGAAGCACGAGGCCAAGCCCCCCTCGGGGGCACCCGGTCGCCTGCTTGGCCAACCGCCCGTCATGCAAGCACGAAGGCGGTTGCCTGCCTGCCCAACAACCGATCGTAGAAGCACGAAGGACCAAGCCCCCCTTGGGGGGCACCTGGTTGCCTGCATGCCAACCACCGATGATGGAAGCACGAAGGACCGAGCCCCCCTTGGGGGGCACCTGGTTGCCTGCATGCCAACCACCGATGATGGAAGCACGAAGGACCGAGCCCCCCTTGGGGGGCACCTGGTTGCCTGCTTGCCTACCACCGGCTGCGGGGGGGCCAAACTAGAAGTGCTCGCTGAGCAGCTTCGTGAAGCGGCCCGCGTGCGACTTCTCGGCCTTGGCCAGGGTCTCGAACCAGTCGGCGACCTGATCGAAGCCCTCCTCGCGGGCGGTCTTGGCCATGCCCGGGTACATATCGGTGTACTCGTGGGTCTCGCCCGCGATGCCGGCCCTGAGGTTGCTCTCGGTGTCGTTGATCGGCAGACCCGTCGCCGGATCGCCCACGGACTTGAGGTAGTCGAGGTGGCCGTGCGCGTGGCCCGTCTCGCCCTCGGCGGTATCGCGGAAGTTGCCGGCAACCTCGGGGTATCCCTCCACGTCGGCCATCTTGGCGAAGTAGAGGTAGCGGCGGTTGGCCTGCGACTCGCCCGCGAAGGCGGCCTTGAGGTTCTCGTGGGTCTTGGTCCCCTTCAGATCCTTGCTCATAGCGTATCTCCTCGAAAGCGCGGGGGGCGGCGGGCCCCACACCGCGGCCCGATGGATAGCATGGACCCACCGAGCTGGCCACGGCGGGACCGTGGGCGGCCCTCGGGGCAACGGAACGGCGCTGGGGCTCGGGTTACCATGGGCGACGAGGGTGGGCGGACGCCCCGCCCCGGTCTCTGGAGCCGCATGGACTCGGACGGACAACGCGAGCATCCCCTGGTCAACGAGCTGTCGGACCTCGATGGTCGTGGCGGTGGTCTCCTCACGGCGTTCGCCGTGGTTCGTCTCGTGCGCAAGGGGCAGACCCGCGCGGGCAAGCCCTACCTCGACGTGCGCCTCGCCGATCGCAGCCGCACGGTGGCGGCCAAGGTATGGAGCGAGGCGAGCCGCGCGATGCAGACGGCCGAGCAGCTGCGCGTGGGCGAGCACGTGAAGGTGCTGTTCGAGCTCGATACGTTCAAGGGGGCGGTACAGCTCAACATTCGCGGGCTGCGCCCGGCGCAGGAGGGCGAGCCCGGCTACCACCCGGAGGTGCTCGTCGACGAGGGCCACGCGTTGGTCGAGGGCTTGCTGGTCGACACGCTGGTGTTCGACATCGAGACCGTGCCCGCGGTGGAGCTGCGCAAGGTGCCGTCCACGATCGCGCAGGCGGTCACCAAGTACGCCGATCGGCAGGACTGGGACGAGGGCAAGGTGATGAGCCTCTCGCCCTACTTTGGCCGCGTGGTCTCGCTCGCGATCGGCGATGGCGAGGTCGCCGTCGAAGAGCAGCAGCAGACCGTGTTCGTGGTCCCGCCCGACGACGTGGCGGTACGCGGCGAGCTCCCCGAGTGGGTGCGCCCCGTCTCCGAGCAGGAGCTCTTGCAGGCGTTCTGGGCGCTGGCCGGCCACGCCAGCGTGGTGGTCACCTACAACGGCCGCGGCTTCGACGTCCCGTTCTTGATCGGTCGCAGCCTGATCCACGACATCCCCGTGCGCGTGGATCTGCAATCGAACCCGTTCGCGCTGCGCCCTCACCTCGATCTCTACCTCGCGATGGGCGGCCGTCACGGCCGCGGCCCCATGTCGCTCGACGTGGTGTGCTGGGCGCTGGGAATGCAGAGCCCCAAGGAGGTGATGGATGGCTCGATGGTCGCGACCTCGTATGCCAAGGGCGACGTGGGGAAGATCGCCGAGTACAACGCCGGCGACGTGAAGGCGACGACGGCGGTGTACCAGCGCGTGCGCGACGGCATGCTGCGCTACCGCGACGATTGGTAGCGAGGGGCTCGACGACGCCGTCGCCACGCGGCTAGCACCGCCAGCAGCGTCCACCCGGCGGCGCCGCGGCCCTCGCTGCGACAGCCACACCCCGAGACGGTGCCTCCACCCATGCCCAAGCCCGTTGCGCCCGGGCCGGTGCCCTCGTTCGCACCGGTGTCGCTCGCCCCGGTGCTGCCTCCGGGACCGCTGCCGCCGCTCTCGTCGAGGCCGCCCGACGATGCACCGCCCGTGTCATCGGGGGGAGGCGGCGGCGGATCGTTGGCATTCCACTCGTAGGCGCCCACGTCGAGCGCGGGGCCGACCGGGCGGAAGGTACCGTCGCGATCGACCATCACCCCCTCGATCTCGACTCCCGCATCGACCGGCTCCGAGCCTGCGATCAAGTGGTAGTCGTGCGCCGCCGCGTTCACGAACACCGCGGCCGCGACCGCGAGGTTGGCGAGGCCCGCGGTGGCTTCGTTGGGTAGCGCATCGCCGAGCACCAACAGGTTCTCCACCACCAGATCGACCGGCGGATCGCCGCCGCCGTCGACGAACGCCGCGACCACGTCGCCGCCGAACGTGCTGGCCAGGATCGCCGCGCCGCTGAGCCCGTCCTCGTAGCGCACCGCGGCCTCCACCCCGTAGACCACCGCGTTCTGGACCCGCACCAGCGCCGGCCCGCGCAGGCGAAACGCCAGCTCGCTGTCGTAGACGGTCACGCGGTTCACCCGCACGTCGACGTCTTCCTTGAGGTTGAACGCGGCCTGATTGGTGATGAAATCGCGAAAGCCGTAGGCCACGGTGTCCACGACCTCCACGCTCGGCGGGCTGCCCTGGCCGTCGAGCCCGGCGCCCACCTTGGTGTCGAGCGCGTTCTCGCCGATCACGGTGCCGCGGGTGAGCCCGCCCGCGTCCTCGTCGAGCGCGCCGCTCCACAGCTCGCAGCGCCGGATCGAGAGCTCGTCCCACGGCAGCCGCGGCGGTGACATCTGCACCGCATCGCCCGAGAACAGGTAGATCTCGGTGTCGCGCAGCTCGAGCCCGAACACGCTGTCGCCGGTGACCCCGTGCGCATCGACGGGCGTGCCGGCATCGTCGGCCACGCAGTGATGGATCCGCGAGTTGGCAATGAGCACGCCCTCGACGGTGTGCAGGTCGATGCAATCACCACCGGCGCGGCGCACCTCCACGTCGAACAGCTCGAGGAAGCTCGCGCCGTCGGCATCGATCGCGTCGCCCGCTCCGTAGCCGCCGTCGAACACGAGGCCCTGAAACGTGTGGTACTCGTGGTGCGCCTCGAGGGCGGTGCCGCTGGCCTGCACCACCGCATCACCCGCGGGCTCGGCCTGCACGGTGATGGGGGCGAGATCGGTGCCATCGACCACCGTGGCGATCGGCGCGTAGGTCCCCGGCAGCACGTGGATCACGTCGCCCGCGACGGCCACGTCGAGCGCGGCCTGGAGCTCGTCGAACGGGCTCGCCATGCTGCCGCTGCCGCCCGGTGCGGCGGCGGCGTCCACGTAGAAGTCCTGGGCCCAGGCGGCCGCGGGCAGTACCCATGCGGCCACCGCGAGCACGAGCGGTCGCGTTCGCATCCTGCGTTCCATCCCCATCGACGACCAGCGTAGGGGCTTTCGGGGCGAGCCGGCCAAAGAAATATTCTCTTGCCGAAGCGGCGATGGTATACGCGTTCGCGCCCTTCCCGCCCATGGCCTCACGTGGGCGGCGGGCCGCACCGAGGAGCGGATTTGCCATGGCCGAAGCGATCACGATGACCGACGCGGGACTGAAGGTTCCCGACCAACCCATCATCCCGTTCATCGAAGGTGACGGCATCGGCCCCGACATCTGGGCCGCGGCGGTTCGGGTCTTCGACGCGGCGGTCGAGAAGGCCTACGGCGGCAAGCGCAAGGTCGAGTGGCTCGAGGTGCTCGCGGGCGAGAAGGCCTACGACCAGACCGGCGAGTGGCTGCCCGAGGCCACCAACGCGGCGTTCCGCAAGTACCTCGTCGGCATCAAGGGCCCGCTGACCACTCCGGTCGGCGGCGGCATCCGCAGCCTCAACGTCGCGCTGCGCCAGAACCTCGATCTCTACACCTGCCTGCGCCCGGTGCGGTGGTTCAAGGGCGTGCCGAGCCCGGTCAAGCGCCCCGAGCTCACCGACATGGTGATCTTCCGCGAGAACACCGAGGACATCTACGCCGGCATCGAATTCCAGCAGGGCACCGCCGACTCGACCAAGCTCAAGCGGCTGCTCGCCGAGGCGTTCCCCACCGCCTACAAGAAGATCCGCTTCCCCGAGACCTCGGGGCTCGGCATCAAGCCGATCTCGCAAGAGGGCACCGCGCGACTGGTACGCGCGGCGATCGCCTATACCCTCGAGAACCGGCTGCCCTCGCTCACGCTGGTGCACAAGGGCAACATCATGAAGTACACCGAGGGGGCCTTCCGCGACTGGGGCTACGAGGTGGCGAAGAACGAGTTCGGCGCCACCGACCTCGACGGCGGGCCCTGGCAGGTGATCCGCAAGGACGGCCACGAGATCATCGTCAAGGACGTGATCGCCGACGCGTTCCTCCAGCAGATCCTGCTGCGGCCCGCGGAGTACTCGGTGATCGCCACGATGAACCTCAACGGCGACTACATCTCCGATGCGCTCGCGGCCTGCGTGGGCGGGATCGGGATCGCGCCGGGCGGCAACATCAACTACGTGACCGGCACCGCGATCTTCGAGGCCACCCACGGCACCGCGCCCAAGTACGCGGACCAGGACAAGGTGAACCCGGGCTCGGTGATCCTCTCGGGCGAGATGATGTTCCGCTTCATGCGCTGGACCGAGGCCGCCGAGCTGATCCTGAAGGGCATGGACGGAGCGATCGGCGCGAAGACGGTGACCTACGACTTCCATCGGCTGATGGAGGGCGCCACGCTGCGCAAGTGCTCCGAGTTCGGCAGCGATGTGATCGCGCACATGTGATCGCCTCGCGAGCGACGGGCTGCGGGCCCGTGGTCAGGGCGCCCGGGCGACGAAGAGTCGTTCGGGCGCTTCGTCGATTCCGGGGCCTGGGCCCCACGCGCGAGCGGGCGGAGCGGATCTGCGCATTATGCGCTGGTCTGACCCCGCGCCGTGCACCGCCCGGGCGAGCCAGCCATCCCCTGCATTCCTCGCATCGTTCGCGCGGTCTTGGGTATACTCGCCCTCTGATGCCGCGCTTGGCTTGGATCTGCTTGCTGGGAACCGTGGGGCTCGCGTGTGCCGGGGGCGACAACCCGGCCGGAGACAGCTTCACGTTCGGCGGGCCGGACAGCAACCACGGCTCGGCGGACGGTGGCCCTACCGCCGGCGACGTCGACTCGACCGTCGATGGCGGCGACACGCTGGGCGGCACCGGCCAAGACGACTCCAACGACAGCGCCGATGGCGTCGAGTGCATCGACGGCGACGGCGACGGCTACGGCGAGAGCTGTGCGGCCGGGCCCGACTGCGACGACACCAACCCGGACATCAACCCCGGGATGGGCGAAGACTGCGACGGCATCGACGAGAACTGCGACGGGATGATCGACAACGGCTGCGAGTGCCCGGAGGACGGGGTCAGCGGGGCGTGCAATAGCCCCACCGAGCTGGGCACCGTCGAGGTGGGCGGCAGCACGCTCGGTGTGGTGGGCACGGTGCCCCAAGAAGGCACCATCGACTGGTACAGCGTGTCGTTCCCCGCCGCGTCGCGGCCCGGCGATGGCACGCCGACCATCAGCTTTGCGGTCAACACCGGCGATGCCTTTGCCTTCGACGTGGTCGCCAACCAGTGTGACGCTCAAGGGGCGCCGTGCACCGACGGGGGTACGGGCGGCACCGCGGTAGGCCTCACGCAGTGGACCTTCGCCGACACCGATCCGGGCTGCTGTACGCCGCCGATGAACTCGATGGTCCCGTGGCCCAACCAGGTGTTCGTCCGCGTCTATCGCACGACGATGGGCGCGAGCTGCGACTCGTACCAGCTGCAGGCCAGCCGCTAGCCCGCTGAGAGCCGCCAGCCGCCGCGCTCGCGCTACTCGCTGGGCGCGCTTGGAGTGGGCTTCGCGGCCGCCTTGGCGGTGGCCGTAGCCCAGCAGCCGTAGGCGAGCTTGGCCGTCTTCTTGGTCTTCTTGCCCTTGCCGCCCTCCGTGAAGTCGGTGGCGGTGAGCGTGATGCCGGTGACGTTGCCGACCTCGTCGTAGCGGTAGTCGAAGCGGCGATCGATCTTCCCGTCGGCGCCGTGGTCCTCGTCGATGCGAGTGACCCGACCTTGGTCGTCGTACTTGAGGGCGACCTTCACGGGCGGGCCCTCGAGCGGCTTGCTGACCGTGGCCTTGGCGACGCGCTCGTCCTTGATCACGAGCTCGACCTGATCGCGGGCGGCGTAGAGCGGGTAGCCGGGCGCGATACCGGTGAACGCGGGCAGGGTGAGCAGCGTGATCTCGTGCTTGGCATCGCCGCCGTCGCGCTGGTCGGTGTACGTGGCGGTGGCCACGTTGGACCCGGTCTCGTAGGTCGGCGTGATGATCGCCTCGGTCGACTTGTTGCAGCCCTCGTCGACCGTGACCTTGTGGCTGCGGCCGTCCTTGTTCCAGAAGCGCGCGCACACGTCGGACTTGCCGTCGTTGTCGCCATCGATGCGCAGCAGCCCGCCGCCGCCGTCGGCGTCGTACTTGAAGCGGAGGATCGGGCCACCGGTCCAGCGCACGGTGCACGGGCCGGGGTGGATCGGGGTGGCCGTGGGCTCGCCGCCTTCGGTCTCGCCGCTGCCCTCGGTGGCCTCGCCCCCGCTGGCGTCGCCGTCGCTGCCGTCTTCGCCCCAGCCCTCGGTGGCGAACGGATCGACGGCGCCGCCGCTCGAGCCCCCGCTGCCCGTGCCGACGTCGGGCGCCGGTACGACGATTGGCGTGGGCGCGGGCTCCTCGACCTTGGTCTTGGCCGCGGGCTCGGGGTCACCACCGCAGCCGCCGGCCGAGAGCGGGCCGAGGATGACGAGGCCAAGGAGGAGCAGGGGACGACGAGCGGTCATGGCGAGCCGGGGTCGGGGTCGGGGGCCGGGGTCGAGGTGACGGGCCGGAGCTCGTCCCAGCCGTACATCTGGGCGTAGCCGCGGCGTAGGCCGAAGCAGCGGGTTTGTAGCACACAACCCGCACACGGGGCGGGCTTCACGAATTCGCCGTCTCCTCCCCCGGGGGGTAGCTCGGCGAGCGCCAAGAACGGGCGTGGATCGTCGGGCACGAGACACAGCGGCAGGCCGCACATGGAGTCGAAGCCACCGATCTCGAGGCCGTGCGCGCGGGCGAGGGCCATCGCCTGCTCGAGCGGCGCGAGCACGTCGCGATAGCGCGGCACGAGCCAGCGCTCGCGCGGCACGAGATCGGTCGACATCCCCACGAACGAGATCGTGATCGCGGCCGCGGGCCAGCGCTCGGCCACGAGCCGCACGAACGCGGGGAGCTCCTCGCGGTTCTTCTCGCACAGCACGAAGTTGATGCGGGTGCGGATCCCAGTCTCGCGCAGCTGATCGAGCCCCGCCACCGTGCGCACGAACGTGCCCGGGGCCGCGGTCACGTCGTCGCTCACCGCCGCGGTCGCGCCGTGCAGCGAGACGAACGCGATGTCGACACCCGCCGCAGCCAGGGCTTCACAGCGCTCGGCATCGTGCAGCCGCGTGGCGTTGGTCTGCAGCTCGACCTCGCACGCGCCATGGGCCTTGCCGCGGCGCACGTACTCGGGCAGCCGAGGGTCGAGCGTGGGCTCGCCCCCGGACAGCACCAAGACTCCGCCCAGGGCCGCGATCTCGTCGATGGCGGCCTCCACCCGATCGACCGGCGGTGCCGGCAAGTGCGTCGACACGAAGCAAAAATGGCACGCTTGGTTACAACGAAAGCCGATGCGTACGATGTGTGCAGGGACCGTGGTACCATCGGGCCGACGGTAGACCTCGCGGGTGACCAGCTCGCGCTCGATCTGCTCGCGCGGTGAGGCGATGGTGGTCAGGCGTCGGCGGAGGCGGTCGTCATCGAGCGGGCGGAGGGTGAGCGACGAGAGCTCGCGGGGCAGGCCCGGGCAGCGATCCTGCACGGCACAGTCGGCGCACGCTGGCTTGCGAGCGTAGCCGTCTCGCTGGGCGCCGCCGCGGTTGAGCGCGTAGATCGAGGCGACGCGGCCCGGTCGCGGGAACAGGCACGGCGGGAGGAACGTGGCCGGCTCGAGCGACACCGGGAGCGCATGGGCGTGGGCCTCGTCGACGAAGCGCGCGGCGGCCTCGAGCATGGCGGGCAGCGGGGCGAGGGCGTCCCGATTTGGAGCACGCCACGGCAGGCGCAGCCACACGCGCTCCAGCCCCAGGTTGGCGGCGGTGAGCTGGCGGGGGAGCGAGGGCAGCCCGGCGAGGTT
>JBFIJN010000344.1:0-9696 GCA_041600735.1 Nannocystaceae bacterium | reverse complement strand
CTACGCGGTGCTCGTGCCCGACTGGCTGTGGCCCGGCGGCAACGTGCGACCCACCGACGACCGCAACGGTCGCCTGGTGTTCGACGTCGGCGCCACGTTCTAGCGAGACGGCCGCGGCCAAGGACACGCGAGCCGCGAGCCGACACGGCGCGGCGCGACCGGGCGAGCCGACACGGCGCGGCCGGGCGCGGTGCGACCAGGCGAGCGCGGCGCGACCGGGCGAGCGCGGTGCGACCGGGCGAGCGCGGTGCGACCGGGCGAGCCGCTACTTCTTCTTCGCCGGCGGGGGCGGAGGCGGCGGGGCCGAGATCGCGCGACCGGCCTCGTTCTCGGCGGCCGTGGCCGCGCGTACCGAGACCACCTTGATGTTCATGCTGATCGTCTGCCCCGCGAGCGGGTGCAGCATCCGCACGGTCACCTTCTCGTCGCTGCTCTCGACGACCTCGAGCGTGATCTTCTGCCCGGGGCCCACGCCCGCCTCGAACCGCTCACCCACCGCGAGCTTGGCCTCGGCCGGGAACTCGGTGCGCGGCAGCTCCCGGGTCGGCGCATCCTCGGCGCGACCAAAGGCTTCCTCGGGGGGGAGCTCGAAGCTCTTCTCCTCGCCCTTTTGCATGCCGGTGACCTGCTGGTCGAGGCCCTTGATGATTGCGCCCTTGCCCACCAAGAACGAGACGGGGCCCGACAGATCGGAGGACTCGATGATCTCTCCGGCCTGGTCGAGGATGTCGTAGGTGAGCGTGACGACCGATCCAGCGTCGACCTTCATGAGCCCGGCATCGTACAGCGAACCCCCCGGCCTGCAAACCCGCCGCTCGCGGCGCAACGCGGTTCGAGCGCGAATTTGGCCCGTTGGCCGGGATCCTCGGTCCGGGAGATCGCCTACTCGGTGACGTACACCGTGCTGCCCTTGGGCGTGCCCTTGGTCGGCGACACCGCATGCCAGTCGGGCGGCAGCGCCGGCTCCGTGAACCCGAACAGCCAGCGCGCGTCGTGGGGCGAGAGGTTCACGCAGCCGTGGCTGCGCACCTGCCCGAAGCCCGCGTGCCAGAACGCGCCGTGCAGCGCGACGGCCCCCGAGAAGTACTGCGTCCACGGCACGTCGTCGATCGAGTAGGCCTCTTCTTCGACGGGCTGGTCGCGCATCGACGCGGCCACGAGCTTGGTCTGCACGCGGTGCACCCCGAGCGGAGTCATGCCCGGGGTCTTGCCGGTGGACACCAGCGTGGCAAACACGGGCCGATCACCGTCGTAGGCCACCAGCACCTGCTCGGACAGATCGATGTGCAGCCAGCGCTCGTCGGGGCCCACGCTCGGCGGACGCTTGTGCTTGGCGGCCTTGCCCACCGCGTAGCCGCGCATCAGCAGGCCGTCGCCGTCGACGTAGAAGATCTTGTTGCCGATGTGCACCTGGTCGACGAACGGGTGCGTGGTCAGCCGCGTGGGCGTCTTGTCGCTCTCGAGCAGCACGTCGCTGCCCTCGCTCTCGCGCTTCATCAGCGGCAGCTCGCGCACGATGAAGTAGAGCGGCAGCTCGGTCTCGGGCCCCAGCACCTGGCCGCGAAACTCGGGGCTCTCCTTGGGCTGCAGCTGGTACTTGCGCGCATACGTCCCGCGCAGCGTGCGAAGGAAGCGTCGCTCCATGCGAACCTCCTCGCCGCCCTTGGTCACGTAGTAGCCCGCGTTCATGTACTCCTTCACCACCGCGGGCACCTCCCCTGGGCGCTGCGACGGATCGGTGGGCATCGGCTCGCGGCTGTGCTTGGCGTACCAGGCCGAGCCCGCGGCGTCGGCCTGCTCCTGCTCGTTGAACGTGGGCAGCCGGTGGAAGAACGGGGTCATCTCGTCCTTCACCCGCCAGTACTCGTAGGGCAGCGCCTCCTCGATGTTGGGCTGCACCGAGGCGACCACGAAGCTGCCCGCGGGGGGGCTGTCCTCCACGCGCAGCCCGGCCAGGCGACAGATCCAGCCGCGCGGAAACACCTTGTTCCAGCCCTGCTCACAGTTGCCGCCGAACGTGCGCTCCTTGTCGGTGCGCAGGCGGGTGCCGGCATGCAGCACGCCGATCACGGGGGCGTCGAGCTCGGGTCGCTCGCGCACCACGACCGCGAGGCTGGTGACCAAGCCGTGGGCCGGATACGCGGCCTCGGCCGCCGCATCCATCGGCGCCGGCTCGACCTCGAAGATCGGCGGAAACGACTGGAAGTGCCCGGCCGCGTCGGGTTGCTGCCACGGCGGCAGCTCGATCCCAGGCTCGGCCGGCGCTTCGTCACCGCCACCCTCGCCCTCGCCACCCTCGGCCCGCTCGCCCCCTTCGGCGTAGGGGCTCGGCTCGGGCCCGCCGGCCTCGCTGCGCTCGGCGCTCGCGACCACGTCGTCTTCGGCCGCGATCGCGGTGCCCTCGGGCGAGGAGGTGCCGTGGCCCAGCTCGTAGGCCATCGCCACCACTCCGCCTCCCAGGAGGAAGGATCCGATCATTTCGATGAGCCGGGCGCGCTCCATGGGCTGCTCTCTTCCGGGACGTGGACACTAGGGCAGCCGCTCGAACGGGGCAAGTGCGGGCCCGGAGCCGGGCATGGCTTGCCGCGAGCGTTCTCCGTGGTCCATGCTCGCGGTGTGCACGACCGCGGCAGCGCGCGTCGCCGAAGGCCTCGGGCGCCCCACGACGTCGGCTCTGGCTGGCTCCGCGGCCTCGGCCTTGCCGCTCCGTTCGCGCTCTCGCTCGCCGCCGCGGATCCGGCGCGCGCGTCCGCGAGGGCCAGCGCCCATGCGCCCGAGCCCGGCGACGTCGAGACCGACGCGCGCGAGACCACCGACGTCGACACCGAGACCCGTGAGGACGCGGTCGACGATGCACCGACGACCGACACCGAGACTGCACCGCGCTCCAACGCTCCGACGGTCGACGACGCGCCGACGCTCGGCGACGCAGCGCACGACGACGACGCGGCGCACGACGGCGACGACACGACGAACGACGACGACGCGACGGACGATGCCGACACCGATCCACCGGCTCCCGACGCACCTCGCCCCCCTCGCATCGACGGCGTCTACGTCGGCGGCACTCTGTTCGGCGGCCTCGGCTTGGTCCGCGTGAACGACTTCGCGACCGACGGTCCGTTCGCGGCGCTCGGCGGCACGGCGGGCGTGGGTCAGATGGTGTTCCCGTGGCTCGGCCTCGGCCTGCATGGCGGCGGCGGTGCGGCGGTGCGCAGCGAGCAGGGTGCGCGGCAGAAGCTCGGCCAGGGCTACCTCGGCGTGCAGTTCAAGTTCGTGCCGCTCCCCGTGCGTCGCGTGCCGCTCACGCTGCTCGCCTCGTTCGGCTTCGGGGGCGGCGCGGTGCGCCAGGCGGGGATCGCCAAGCGATCCGGCTACGGCGGGGCGCAGTTCGGCGCCGCGGTGCGCTACGAGCTGTTCCCGTGGGCGGCCAAGCGCAAGCCGTTCCGCGCGGGCGGCCTCGCCCTCGGCCCCGAGCTCGGCTGGATCGGCTTCACCCCCGCGGCCACGGGCCGACCGATGTCGAACGTGTTCTACCTGGCGATCGCCACCACCTACTACTTTGGCAGCTGACGGGAGCCAGCAACCATGGGCGTCCCTTCGATGCAATCCAGGATCTTCGTCGACTTCTGGAATTTCACGCTGCAGTGGCAGAGTCGCAGCGCCGGGGCCGACGCAGACTGGCGCGCGCTGCCGCAGGTGCTGCACGCGAAGACCGAAGAGATCGTGCGCACCGCGGGCGCGGCCGAGGTGCTCGAGCTCGAAGAGACGCTGGTCTATGCCTCCTACGAGCCCGGTCGCGACGAGAAGCTGCGCGACTGGCTCGACTCGTGGCTGCACCCGCAGCCGGGCTTTCGCGTGATCGGCAGCGAGCGCTCGTGGCGGCCGCGCTCGATCCACTGCCGCGAGTGCGGCAGCACGACCACCGCCTGCCCCCACTGCCAGACCGAGCTCGGCCACGCCGGCGAGAAGGGCATCGACGTCAAGATCGTCACCGATCTGGTGGCGATGGCCTGGGAGGACGCGTACTCGGTCGCGGTGCTGCTCTCGAGCGACAAGGACTTCATCCCCGCGGTCGAGTGCCTGCAAGAGCGCAACTACAAGATCATCAACGCGACCTGGCGGGGGGCCGGCGTCGAGCTGGCGCGCACGTGCTGGGCCGCGTTCCACATCGACGACCTGATGCCGCAGCTCGTCCGCGGCTATCGCTAGGGCGGCGCCAAGGTGGGTCGGGCTTAGGCCACCGCGGAGCGGCGCTCGAACACCACGCCCTCGCGGCCCTGTGGCAGCGGTAGATCGCTGCCGATGAAGCGCACGATCGCCACGCTCACGTTGTCGGGGCCTCCGGCGGCGCATGCCGCCTCGGTGAGCGCACGACAGCAGCGCACGGGATCTTCGTGGCGCAGCATGTGATCGAGGATCTGCCGATCGGTGAGCGGTCCGCACAGCCCGTCGGAGCACAGCAGCAGCACGTCGCCCGCCCGCACCATCGCGCGCACCACGTCGGGACCGACCCGCTCCTGCACGCCGACCGCCTCGAGCAGCACGTTGCGCTGCTTGAAGTTGCGCGCGTCCTCGGGCCGCAGCTTGCCGGCGGCCACCATCTGGCCGACCACGTTCTGATCCATGGTGAGCTGCTGGAGCAGGCGACCGCGCCGCAGGTAGGCGCGGGAGTCTCCCACCTGCACGATCACGAGCTCGGTGCCCATGACCACGGCCGCGGTGAGGGTCGTGCCCATGCCGCGCTTGTCGGGGTGGCGGCGCGTGAACTCCCCGATCGATCGGTTGGCCTCGCCGACCCCGGCCAGCAGCATCTGCTCGGCATCGGCGGGCTGCATGATCGGGCGCCCGCGAGCCACCCGCTGCAGCGCCTCGATCGCCATGCGCGAGGCCACATCGCCCGCGGCGGCGCCCCCCATGCCGTCGCACACCGCCACCATCGTTCCCGGGGGCCGCAGCTCGCGGACGCACTGGTGGGGACGGATGCCGCCGTCGCCGGTGGCCAGATCGATCACGGTGAACGCGTCTTCGTTGCGCTCGCGTGCGCAGCCGACCTCGGTGCGGGCGAAGATCTCGATGCGCGCCATTATTCGAGCCTCAGCCGGAGGATCTGATCCCCGATGCGAAAGGTGTCCATGGTGACCATCTCGGCGCTCCCGCGAATGCGCACGTAGCTGCCGTTGGCCGACTCGAGATCCTCGAGGAACACCGCCATCGTCTGCCCGCGCAGCTCGAGCCGCAGGCGCGCGTGCTCGCGGCTCACGAACGGATCGTTGGGGAACAGCAGATCGCCGCCCTCGCGTCCGAACACCACCTGCGAGCCGCGCAGATAGTACTTGTCGCCCACGATCCCGCCGCGCCCGACCTGGCGCACGCAGCCCCACGCGGGCTGGAGCGGGGTGCCGAACACGCGCGTGCCATCGATCGCGGGCGGTCGCTCTTGGACCTGCGTGTCGATGTTCTCGAGCCGCAGCAGCTGGTGCCCGATCATGAAGTGATCGCCGGGGTAGACCGGGGCCGAGCCGCGAATGCGCAGGTACACCCCGTTGGTCGAGCCCGCGTCGAAGATGCCCATGCCGTTGGCCGTGCGCTGGAGCCTCACGTGCATCGGCGAGAGGAACGGATCCTCGGGGAACAACAGATCGCCGTGGGTGCGGCCGATCGTCATCAGCTCTTCGTCGAGCGAGAACGACTCGCCCTCGCTGCCATCGCGCGAGACGAGCACCAAGCGCGGACCGCTGCGCACCGCGTGGCCGAGCACCGCACGCGAGGTGGACACCGGCTGGATCGGGGCCAGGGTGCCCCCCGAGGGCTGGCCCCCCGATTGCGCGCCCGACTGGGCCCGATTGACGGTGGGCAGCGGGCCGTGGCCGGGGCCGCCCGAGAAGCCACCGGGGCGATCGGGCTGGGTGGCGGGCGCCATCGCGGCGCGCACCGGAGAGATCGCGACCGGCCGCAGGCGCTGGTGGGGCACCGTGCGATCGTCATCGCCCGCGCCGACCTGGGACGGTCGCGGCCCGCGGTGGCGCGCCTCGGGCATGGTCCGATCCTCGTCGCGGACGTCGGCCTCGACCGCTGGCATGCCGGCGGGCGGCTGCATGGTGTCGGCATCGACGACCGCCGCGATGAGCGAGCCTTGATCCGCCGGCACCGGCCGCGGAGGCTCGGGCGTGTACGAGGCGGGGGGGTAGCCCACGCCGGACGGCGAAGAAGGTGCGGGCACCGTGCGGTCGACCGAGACCGGCGGAGGATACCCACCGGGCGGCATGGGCCGGGGTGGCGGGACCGGGGCCATGAACGCCGAGGGCGGGCCCGAGCTCGACGAGGGCACGACCGTACGGCCCGCCGCGCTCGCTGCGTTGGCCCCGGTGGGGGGCTGGTGATACTGGCCAGCGACGACCGCCGGTCCCATCGGTCCCGCGGGCCGAGCCGCTCCGGCGACGCCGATGCGCAGCTCCTGGGTCGAAGGCCGGCGCAGACGAACGCGCTGGTCCTGCCCGCACACGGGACAGAAGTCGAAGCCCGCGGGCATCATCGCGCCGCAGCGGGCACACTTGGAGCCGCCGGCATTGGACTCGCGGGCAGAGCTCGTGCCGAAGCCACAGGTCGTGCACGCTTCGTGCCCCGGTCCGATGTCTGAGCCGCAGCAGGGGCAGGGGATCGGGGCCGACATTGGGAACGCTGGAACGGTGTCGGAAGGCTTGCCACACCCCGGGGGGTGGGCTAGACGTCCTACCTCGCCGCGTAGGTTAGCCAAGCGCGGCTCTAGGCGTCAACGGCGTCTCTCGATGCCCTTCCCTTTCCGACCGAGCGCGTCCGCTTCGGCCCTTGCCAGGGCCCTGACCCCCCGTGCGGGCGGGCTCGCGGCAGCCGTGGTGCTGCTGCTGGCCGCGTGCGGCCCCATCGTGCGCCCGGCTCGATTCGCGAGCGCGCGCGATCGCGTGACCGATGTGACCCTTGCGGGCCCGTTCGACGGCCAGGTGATCGACGAGAACACGGGCGAGCCGATCCAAGGCGCCACCGTCGTCGGCGTGTGGTCCTACGACGAGGGGGACGGCCTCGTGGGTCCCTCGGGCTCCGAGGTGTTCGAGAAGAAGACCGACCAAGCCGGCCGCTACCGGATCCCGGTGGCCCCCCGGCACAAGCGCGGCAGTCACCTGCGCCTCGTGTCGTTCCAGCTCGTCGTCTACAAGCGGGGCTACGTCGGCTATCGCTCCGATCGCCACCTCGACGGCTCCTCGCGCAGCGACTTCACGCTTCGGCACAACCGCGTGCTGCTGCGCAAGTGGCGAGACACCGACTCGCACGCGCAGCACCTCGTGTTCCTGGCCGCGCCGGCGACCGTGGCCCAGCTGTCGAGCTGGGAGCGCGAGGCGGCCAACGTCGATCTCTACCGCGAGCTCGGGGGCGAGCGGGCCGGCCCCTCGCCGGCGACCGAGCCCACGCCCGAGCCCACCCTGCAGCTGCTCGACGCTCGCGCCGTGCTGCCGCCCGAAGACGTACGCCGCCGCACCGGCTACACCGACGCCTTCGAGGTGAAGGAGCTCGGCGATCTGGCGCGCACGCACTTCTATCACGGCGTGCACCTGCAGGCCGTGAACCGCGACGAGGTGTGGGACGTGGCCGTCCGCGTGTGGAAGAACCCGCCCGGCGGCCTCCAGCCCGTAATCGAGACGTTCGAGGCCACGCTCCCGCAGGTGCCGATCAGCGGCGAGATCACGGCCGAGAGCTGGGTCTACGACGGAGACGACGTGCGCGCCGTGGCGTTCCTCGATCGCGAGCGCAACGTGGGCGTGCTCATCACGTGCGGCGCCATGCAGTGCGCCGACATCGAGACCGCGATCATCCTCGCCAGCTTCGTGCACGACAACCTCGATGCGCTGCAGCTCGTCGAGGCACCGAGCGAGCGAGCGCCCGGACCGCCCGGCAAGCCCGGGGCCGCAAAGATCCCGACCACCCCGCCGCCGGCCGATCCCAGCGCCGACGAAGGTGACGACGACGAAGACGAAGCCGAGGAGGACGCGCCATGAACGGCCGCACGCAGGGTCGACGCCGCTTGCGGCGTCTCGCGCTCGCGCTGGCGCTCGCCGCTGGCCTCGCCCACCCCGGCGAGGCGCGGGCCTGGGACCCCTCCACCACGCACCTCGGGATGCTCGAGCGCTCGGCGCTCGACAGCGCGATGCACCTGCGCTGGATGGAAGGCTCGCTGCTGCAGCGCGGGCTGTTCACCTCGCTGCGGCTCGATCCCGAGCAGCTCCCCCCGGCCACGCTGCGCACGCTGCGACTGGCCCTGCGCAACGCCCACGCCGCTTCGGGCGCCTCGGCCGTGGGAGGCCCAGGCGCCTGCCCGGGAGCGAGCGCTCCCGAGGCCACCCGAGCGCACTGCGTCGACGGTGACCTGTGGGAGATGACCGCGCTCGGCTGGCTCGAGCTCGGCGTCGTGGTCGAGACCGTGCCCACCGCGCGGCTGCTGCATCACTTCGTCGATCGCCACGATCCCGCCGCGATGCGCTGGTCCGACGACGACCTCCCGCGCGCCGTGCTGCGCGGCAAGCATGCCCGCGCGGGCGGAACGCTGGCCTCGCGGGCCACCGGCGGCGCATTCGAAGGCAGCGGCCGCTCCGCGCTCGCGTGGCTGACCGACGAGTCCGACCCCTGGGCTCCGCCCGCGCTCGCCAAGCACTTGCGCCAGGCGAGCCTCGCCGCGACCAAGGCCGAGCGCGACCAGGAGCTGGTGCTGGCGCTGCTGTGCACCGGTGCGCTGCTGCACGTGCTGCAAGATCTCTCGGTGCCTGCGCATGCGCGCGGCGACGTGAGCGCGATGTTCCTGCCGCTCTCCGAGATCCAGGGCGACCGCGGCCTGCCCCTGCAAGAGCTCGCCCGCGATGCCTACGGTCGCGCCGGCCTGCCGCAGCCCATGCGCCTGTCCCCGCGCCCCGCCGAGGACGTCTCGCGCGGCACCCCGCGCGCGCCGACGCTCGAGGGCCACGTGCTCGGGCATGGCGACTACACCGGCCTCGTCCAGGAGGCCGGCCGGCGCTTCTTCTCCGAGTCCTCGCTGCCGCCGGCGCGCCGGGTTGCGACCGCTCTCGATCCGCAGGCCGCCGCGCGCGTGATGCTCGAGGGCGCCGTGCTCGACGCGAGCGAGCGTGAAGGCGCGCTCTTGCAGGGCTGGCCCGCCGAGCAAGGCTATCTCCTGGGCGCCAGCGGGCGCCCGCTCGCCGCCTATCGCATCGACGAGAACGACGAGGTGCGGCTGTGGCTCGACCGTCGGGTGCACCGCGTACAGATGCAGCAGCTGATCCCCGTCGGCGTCGACGCGGGGCGATCGGTGCTCGATCTGGTCTACGGCGCGTGGCCGACCACCGAGGTGAATCGCGAGGCCCGCAGCGTGACGCTCGCCCCCGGGGCGCAGTGGAAGGCGGCCACGCTGCAGATCTTCGTGGAGGACGGCGGCGGTCTCAGGCAGGCGCGCTCGCAGGTGGCGCTGCAAGGCGAGAAGGCGCACCGCGTGGTCGATGTGTGGCCCGCGGACTTGGCCGAGGGCTCGCGCGTGGTGCTGGTGCTGGAGAATCCCGTGGGGGTGCTGCCCGCGGTGGTCGAGTATGTGATCGATCCACGCGTGGCGGAGGAGGCTGGTGTCGACGCACCAAAGGGTGCCGTGCCGCGACCGCGCGCGCAGCCGCCCACGACGCG
>JBFIJN010000343.1:0-9700 GCA_041600735.1 Nannocystaceae bacterium | reverse complement strand
GCGATCGGTCGCGGGGCCTCGGTCGCGGGTGCGAGCGGCTCGCGTCGGGTCCGCACGGGCGGAATGTGGGGCGTGGTGACGAGCGGCGTCTCCTCGATGGCGGCGGCCGCCACGAGCGGCCGCGGCACCGCGACGGGCTCGGTCTCGGCCTCGGGCTCGGGCTCGAGCCGCGCCGGTCCGCTCGCGACCCCCGCGCTCGCGTGGTAGTCGGCCGCCGAGCGAAAGCCGCTCGCCATGCGCATGCCCTGCTCCACGAGGCCAGGATCGTTGGCGGCCGCGAAGTCGAGGATCATCCTGAAGCTACAGTGCGGGCAAGCCACCTGCACCAGGGCCGCGATACGATCGTCGGTGACCTCGAAAGGGCCGGCGCACTCGGGGCAGGAGATGATCATGGCCGCTAACTAGAAGTCGAGGCCGAGGGAGATCGTGTACTGCTGCTGCAGCCCCGATCCATCGACGACGGTCTGGCCGGCCACGGTGCCTTCCGACTTGCCCCCGGGTACGAACATCGCCTCGAAGCCGAGCCGGATCACGCTGAAGATCAGCCGCGCGCCCAGGTGGGGGCGGTGACGAACGATCGCACCCGCGTCTTGGAAGACGAACTCGCTCGAGGGCTTGTTGGTCGTGCCGCCGCCCGCGACGGGCACATCACACGCTGCGGGCTGCTCGTTGTAGGCGTCGGGGAACACGTCGCATGACGGGTTCGCGTTGAGCACCTGCGAGCGCGACAGGATGATCAGCGCCTCGTAGCCCAGGTACGGGGTGAGGCTGAAGGTCTTGCCGAGCCCAAAGAGGTGGGAGATCGTGACCGCCGGCGCCGCCGTGGTCATGTTGAAGTCCTTCGCCCCGAGCAGCCGCGAGAAGCTGGCGCGAATGGCGATGGCAGGGATCGGCAGGTGGTGGAAGCCCTCGTGGAACGCGATCTTGCCGTAGCCGGCGAGCGCCCACATGCGGCTGTCGAACAGGTGCGTAGCCCCCGCGCCGACCTCGAGACCGGGCCACAGGCCCTTGCGCCCCATGATCTGCATGCTCGGCGCGACTCCGTCGGCGCCGGCGCTGGTCGCTTGCCAGTAGCTCTGGCCGCTCGACAGCGTGTTGAGCGACAGATCGGTGGACACCGCAAACCCCGACAATCCCAGCGAATCCGCGGGATCGACGGGCTTGGGCGCGATCATCGTGCCCAGCTCGGACGACAAGCTGCGGAAGGCCGCGTTGTCTTGCACGATGACGACGCCGCTCCCCTGCTGCTCGAGTGAGCCCAGCGGACTGAGGTCGAGATCGTACTTACCGGCCTGCGCAGTGGCGGGGAAGGACGCTAGCCCAGCACATGCGCCGATGGACGCGTAGGCTAGAAGATGCACAAACCGGCGATGCATGGGTGCTCCGAGCTCGATCGGCCGGCGGAGCGTATCTTGCGCCGACGTCGCATGTCAAGGATTGCTCGGACCTCGTAGGACGAAGATCGCCAAGGATCGCAAGTCCTTCGCCGCCGACCCCGCCGCCACGCCCCCCGCGACGAGCGCCATCGACGGCTCCGGGGGCGGCCATGCAGCCTTCCCTCGTGCCCCGTTGCTCCCAGCAAAGCCCGGTTGTTACGGTGCGCCGGTTCGACCGAGCCCGCGGTGATCCCCCCCTCCGACAAACATCCTCCCGTGGCCCGTGTCGGCCGGTTCCTCGAGCCGCGTGAGCACTGGTCGCTGCTGCTGCTCGCGATCCTCTCGTGGGGGATCGTCGGGCTGCTGTGGCCCGACGCGCCCTCGTGGGCCGCGGATCTCAGCCACGTCGGGCTCCTCGCGCTGGCGGGCCTGGTGGTGTGGTGGGCGGTCACCGGGTTCTCGGGCTACGAGCAGCTGGCGGGGCTGCGGATCCTGCGGCGGCCCGGCGCGGCGCCCCGCATCGGCTGGATCTCGCTAGGGGCCGTGCTGGTCGCGGGCGCTGGCGTGGCGGCGCTCCATTATGGGGTGCGCTCGGCCTCGGTCGCGGTCGTCGTGGCGCTCGCCTGTGGCCTGCTGCTGGTGGTGGTGCTCGCGCGGCTGTTTGCCGTGTCGGCCACGCTCAGCATGATGGGCATCGCCATCGGCGTTGCCGCGCTCATCGTCGTGCAATCGGTCGCGACCGGGTTCCAGCACGAGTTCGAACGACGGGTGCTGGGCGTGTATGCGCACATCAATGTCACGCGCTCGTTCGGGATCTCGGAGTATCGACGCTTCGAGGGCTACCTACGCGCAGTGCCCGGGGTGATCGGCGTGAGCCCGTTCGTCTACTACGCGATGGCGCTCGCGCCCGTGGACCCCGAGGGCAAGCGCGAGGGCGACATCCGCCGCGCCAGCGTGCTGGTGAAGGGCATCGAGCCCGAGACCGCCGGCGAGGTCATCGACCTCGAGGCGCACCTGCGGGCCGGCAGCGACGCGCCCACCGAGATCTCCGATCTTCGCACCGATCTCGTGCTGCAGCCGATTCAAGATCGCGAAGACGAGCGGCTGCCCCGCGTGGTGGCCGAGATCGCCGACCCGCGCGGCCCGACCTGGTACGAGGACGCGCTGCGGGCCTATCGAGCTCAGCCCGATCACCTCAAGTACGGCCGCCGTCGCATCGTCGCCGTGGATCAAGACGAGTGGCCGATCGACATCGACGGCTACGATTCCGCCGACGACCCGGCCGCCGAGGCGCTGCCCACCATGTTCGTGGGCGTCACGCTCGCGCGCGAGCTCGATCTCGCGCGGGGCGACGAGGTGATGCTCGTGGATCCCGGGGCCACGTTCGATACCTCGGAGGCCCCCGAATTCCGCCACTATCGCGTCGCCGGCGTGTTTCGGGCCGGGTTCCAGGAGTACGACAGCCGCCTGGTCTACGTGAACGTGAAGGAGCTGCAGTACTTCAAGTATCGCGGCAAGGACACCGTGTCCGGGATCGATCTGCGCCTCGCCGACCCCTACGAGGCGCCCGAGGTCGAGCAGGTGCTGCGCCGCACGATCGGCGCCGAGGAGTACTCGATCCTCGAGTGGCAGAAGCTCAACGCCAACCTGTTCCAGTCGATCCGCACGCAGAAGTCGATCCTCACCATCATCTTGAGCCTGGTGAGCACGGTCGCCGGCTTCAACGTGCTCGCCGCGCTGTGGACGATGGTGGTGCGCCGCACCCCCGAGATCGCGATCCTCTCGTCGATGGGCGCGACCGAGTCGGGCGTGGCCCGCATCTTCCAGTTCGCCGGCATGACGATCGGCGCGGTGGGCAGCATCGCCGGCGTGGGCTTCGGGCTCGTGCTGTGCTGGCTCGTGGAGCTCTACGGCTACACGCTCGATCCCGAGGTCTACTTCATCGAGCAGCTGCCGGTGGAGATCAGCTTCGCGCAGCTGGGCGCGGTCCTGGCTCTCACCATGGTGATCAGCTTCGTGGCCACCATCCCGCCGTCGCTGCGCGCCGCCAAGCTGCGCCCGGTGGAAGGCCTCCGCTACGAGTGAGGGGTTAGCGAGGCCATGGCCACCCCTGCGACTCGCCGCACCCCGACCCGCTGGGCGGTCGTGCGACTGATGGCCACGCGGCTGATGCTGCGCGAGGACGATCCCGGCCGCGGGATCCGCAGGCTGCTGCGCGGCTCGGCGCTCGTGCTCGTGGTGTGCCTCGTGGCGCTCGTGCTCGGGGTCCACCACCTGGCGCTCGTGGGCGGGGTGGCGCTGGCCAGCATGGGCGTGCTCGCCGGTCTGTGCCTGCGGCTGTTCAATCCGGCGATGGCGGTCTCGGTGGTGGGCGTGGCGCTCGCGTGCGCCAGCCTCATGACGGCGCTCTCGGTCACCGCGGGCTTCCAGCTCGAGATCACGCGCGCGCTCGCGCGGCTCAACGGCCACGTGCTGCTCACCAAGTACGGGCTCGACTTCTTCGAATACGAGGCCCTCGCCGACGACTGGCGCGCGCGCCCCAACGTGACCGCGGCCTCGCCGTTCGCCTACTCGATGGTCGCGGTGGTCTACGAGGCGCCGGCCGAGGGCGAGGGCGCGGCGGCACCCATCGACCCCTTCGAGGACGGACCGCCGCTGCCGCAGCCGCAGGTGCCGTCGCACGCGGCCGACGCGCCGGATCGGGCGACGGCCCCCGCGACGCCGCCGGCCCCCGCGATCCCTGCGATCGTGATCGGCAAGGGCGTGGATCCCAAGCGCGCGGCCGAGCTCGATGGCTTCGTCGAGGTGCTCGGCCACCACGATCCGGTCGCCGCGCTGCGCCCCGGCGGCTCGCTGCAGCTGCCTGGCATCGTGCTCGGCAAGGGGCTCGCGGCGCGCATCGGGGCCGAGGAAGGCTCGCGCGTGCGGCTGGTGGTGCCCGCGGAGATCACCGGCGGCGACGGGCCCGTGGGGCCGGCTCGCCACGCCGCGTTCGAGGTGCTCGACATCCTCAGCACGGGGACGAGCGAGCTCGATCGCAACCTGGCGCTCATGCACATCAGCGCCGCCCAGGCCCTGTTCTTTCGCGAGCGCCGCGTGACCGGCATCGAGTTCGAGCTGGTCGACCCCGAGCTCGCCGAGGCCGTCGCCGATGGCATGGCCGCCGAGCTCCCGCCGCTCTACCGCATCAGCACGTGGCGCGAGACCAGCTCACCGATGCTGCTCGGCCTCCAGCAGATCCGCATGACGCTCTCCGTGGTGCTGGGCTTGATGGTGCTGGTCTCGGCCTCCTCGCTCATCGCGAGCCTGCTGCTGCTGGTCCGTCGCAAGCGCCATGACATCGCGGTCACGATGGCGATGGGAGGCGCCCGCTCGCTCGTGTTCTGGATGTTCGAGGCGGTGGGCCTGTTCGCCGGCGGGGTGGGAGCGGTGCTGGGCCTCTCGCTCGGCGGGCTCTACTGCCTGGTGATCGACACGTTCCGCTATCCGCTCGGCGGTGACATCTACCCGGTGGATCACCTGCCCGTCACGATCCGCGCGATCGATGCGCTCGGTCCCGCGGCGGCCGCGGTGCTGCTGTGCGGCCTCGCCAGCGGGCCGGTGGCCATGCTGGCCGCCCGGGTGCGGGTGATCGCTTCGCTCAAGCGCTAGGGCATCGCGCGGCGCGAGCGGCTCACTCGCCGTGATCGACGACGAGGGTCTCGACCTTGTGCTGCGCCACGTTCTTGGAGAAGTCCGAGCAGCAATCCATGCGGATGTACGTGGACCACTCATTGAGCGCGTGGGCATTGTCGCCCTTGGCCTCGTAGACCAGCGCGGCGCCGGCAAACGCTTCCTTGTTGGAGGGATACGTGTTCTGCGCCTTCATGTACGTGCGCAGCGACTCGTCGAGCGAGTTCTTCTCGCGCAGCACGTCGGCGAGCTCGGTGAACACGAACTGCGCCTTGGGGTCGAGCTCGGCCACCTTGCGCAGCACCTCTTCGGCCTGGTCGAGCTTGCCCGCCTTCTTCAGCTCGCGCCCGTAGCTGAGCCCGTAGTCGCTGTCGTCGGGGACCAGCTCGAACGCCTTGCCGTAGGCCTCGGCCGCCTCGAGCGGGCGCTCGGACTGCTGCCGCACCTGGCCGAGCGTGAAGTGGACCGCGGCGTCGTCGCCCTTCTTGGCGATGGAGTCGACCAGGAGCTTCTCGGCCTCGTCGTACTTCTTCTCGTCGAAGCGGACCTTGCCCAGGCCCGCCAGCGCCGCCGGGTGGCCCGGGTTCTGCTCGAGCACCCGCGTGTAGATCTTCTCGGCGTCGTCACGCATGTTGTTGCGCAGGCGGGCCGAGGCCTCTTCGAGGTCGGAGGCGAGCTTGGCGGCCGCTTCCTCGGGCGTGAGCTCCTTGGGGCCGCGATCGCACGCCGGGGCGAGCAGCATGGCCGCGAAGAAGGCGGGGACGAGGCGCGATCGCGTCATTAAAACGTTGGTTAGCATGGCGCCGGAAAGCCTGTCCATCGCGGGGGTTGCATTGGGGGGTGCAGTGGGGGGTTTTCGGCGTAGCATTGGCGCGCGCGGGCGTGCGCGCCGAGATCCGCATGTCCGACGATCGAGCTGAGCACGAGAGCGGGTCCGACGACGTCGGCCGTGTGCTGCGGCAGGGCCTCAAGGCGGCGCTGGCTCGGTGGGTGCTGGCCAAGCGGCGCGGGCCCGGGGTGCCTCCGCCCACGCCACAAGACGAGGCCACGCATGCGTGGGACGGACAGCGGCGCTTTGCCGAGGACTACACGTTCGTCGCCGCGCAGCGCGAGCTGGGCGTGGTGATCCGACTCGAGTGGCTGCCGGGTCGCGACTCGCAGCGGGTGTGGGTGACGATCCTGCGGCCCGATGGCGTGTGGGCGCTACCCGGAGGGCAGCTGGTGCTGCGCACGATCGGCGACGATCGCTGGCGAGCCGGCGGCCTCCACCTCGATTGCGAGACGCCGATGCATCGCTGGACGCTGCGCTTCGTGGGCGCGCTCGAGCGTCAGGGCCGCGAGCCGCCGCGCCTGCGCGTGGTGGGCGACGACGTGCAGCGCACGCGGGCCAGCCTCGATCTCACGTTCTTGTCGACGATGCGGCCGCACGTCCCCGGCACCGACGACGACCCCGAGCTGCTCGCGCGCTGCCTGGGGCAGGCGAGCTGGGACGCGCGGCTGCTGCAGGCGGCGCGACGCGATCGCCCGCGAGGATACGTGCAGCTCGGTGAGCTCCACGGCACCCTCGCCGTCGACGACGAGCTGGTGCCCGTGCGCGCCGCTGCGCTGCGGCAGCACGGGTGGGGCGTGCGCGACTGGGGGGCGTGCGACGAGGCCTTCCAGTGCTTCTGGGCCACCGAGGATCGGCGCCGGGGGTGGCTTCACCACGCGCGCTTCCCCTTCGTCACGCTCGAGGGCGGCTTCGCGGTGCCGCCCTCGGGGCGAGTGGAGCCCGTGAAGAAGATCGGTGCGATGTTCGAGGCTCGCCCGCGCGGGGCGCCAGCACGAGTGAGCCTGGCCGTCGGCGAGGCCGAGGGCACGCGTCAGGTCCAGCTCGAGATGATCTCGGACCTCTCGTTCGTGGTCGACGGCCGCGGGCGCGTGGATCTAGCGCTCGTGCGAGCGACGGGCCCCGCCCCGGGCTGGGGGATCTGGGCCGGGTTGCGCCGCACGCTGCCGCGGGCAAGTCGCACGGACGAAGGCCGGCGCTGACCGCCGGGCGACGATCGGATCCGACGATCGCATCCGATGATCGCATCCGACGATCGCATCCGACGATCGGATCCGGCGATTCGATTGCGCCGCTCTAGGGGGCCGCCATGGCCTCGGACGAGGCGGTGCGGGGCCGCGGCACGACGACGGGATGCAGCCACTGGATCGCGGCCACGTCGTGATGGAAGGTTCGCAGCTCGATCGTGGCGCTATGGGCCGCGAGTCGCATCGCGGTGTGCATGACCGAGGACGTCGCAACGAGGGCGATGCGCTGGAGGCCGAGGCTGGCCGCCTCGCGCAAGAATTGCCGCGCTGTCAGTAGGCACGCGGACTCGTAGCCCACGACGGCGCGGAGATCGACGAGCACCGCGCCGTGCCGCACGAGACCATCGCGCGTGGCTCGGCGCAGCTCGTCGATCGTGTGATCGAGCATCTCGCGGGTGACGAAACCACTCCCATGGACGTGCGCATAGGCGGCGCCGGGGGTGGTGAAGAGCCGCGGCGGCTCTTCGGTGTAGTGCATGTTGGGCAAGGGGGCTGAGTCGTTTCGGTGTTGAGGGACGCCACCGGGCTCGCGAGCGCCATCGAAGACGGCGTGCGCGTTGAGGGGCTGGGGCAGGCTTCCCAAGAGCTTTCGCGACCCCGAACCAGGGTGTGCGAAGCCAGCTCGTAGAATAGAGAAACGCCGCGCGCGAAGCAACGGCTACATGGGTCGTTGGACACGATTGCGCGGCGCACAAAAAACGGAGAGCCGAGGCCCGGGGGCTCGGCTCTCCATTCGCTTCGTTCTCGTTCGTTGTTCCGCGGTGTGCTTCCGGCGTTCCGCGGATAAGGGCACGAAATGGGCCGGAGGGCGCGCGATCGATCGGTCGGAAGATCGATCAAGATCGGCCATGCGCGGCCGGGCGAAATTGGCTCACCCCGTGGTATCGGCGCCCGTGTCCGAGCCGCCCGTGCCGTTGCTGCTGGTGGCGGGGCCGCCACTGCCGCTCGGATCGTCGGTCGGATCGGCCGTGGTCGTGCCGACCTGGCCGCCGAGCAGCTGCACTTCGCAGCTGTCGGCTTCGCACACGACGCTGATCTGCGCCCGCTTGCCGGCGCCGACGGGGCCGGCGAACTGAAGGTTGATGCTCGAGCCCACGGAGCCGCCCGCAGCATTGAGCGGCTGGATCACCACGCCGTCGAAGCGCCGACCGTTGATGTCGCGACCGGGATCGGGGACGGGCTCGAAGCCATCGAAGTCGCACAGGTCGAAGTCGTGCGAGAGCAGCAGGTCGGAGGCGCCGAAGTCATACGCGTCGGCGCGCACGCCCTTGATCATGATCTCGTTCGAAGAGCACTGGGCCGGGAAGCCGCTGTTGTTGACGACCAGCGCGACCTCGAGCCGGGCGGGGGCGAGGCCGAGGGTGACGTCGACGGTCTTGTCGCCGCCGCCGATGATCTCGACCCGATCGTCGGCGACCTGGCCGCCGAGGTTGTCGAGCACCGCGTCGTCGTCGTTGTCGATGCCGAGCACGAAGAGGTCGTAGTTGCCGGCCGCGATCCCGGTGAGGACGACGTCGCCGCCACCGTTCTCGCAGGGGGCGCTCTCGCTGCCCTTGATCCCGTCGGCACCCACGTTGACCAGGATCTCCTGGACCAACTCTTGGTCTTGATCGCAGCTCACCCCGGGGGCGAAGCGGTAGCTGACGGTGAGGCTGCCGCTCTGGGGATCATCGCCGCAGGCGGCGAGGGCCAGGAGGGGGACGAGGCCGAGTGCGGCAAGGCCGCGGCCGAGGCGGGCACGCAAGTCGATGGTCATGAAATCGTAGGCTCCTGAGCTCGTAGAAGGGGCGCACGCATCGTCGGGCCAAGCCAGGGCGGAAGCAAGGGTGGTGATCCACCATCCGCTCGGATCTGCTCGGACGGGGCAGGCGGTCGGCATCGGACGGCAGGCCCGCGGGGCTTGTTCACGGGCTGGTGCCCCGCATGTACGCCATTTTCTTGGGCTGAGGCGCAAGTCCTGCATACAAGGTAGGATATGTCCGACACGAGGCCGGAAGCTCCTCGAATTCGTCGCCACCGCCCCTGGTGGGCGCTCCTGATGGCGCTGGGTGTGGGTTGGCCTTCGCTGGCGGCGGGAGCGTCGGGATCGAAGGCGGTGCGAGCGCCGCTCGAGGGCAAGGCCGGAGCGGAGGACGAAGACGAAGAAGACGAGGGTGAGGGCGATGCCGCCGCTCTGCCAGTGACCGCCGGCGATCACCCCACGCGCGCCCCGGCCCACGCCGACTGCGGCTTTCGCATGCCGCTCTACGAGCACACGGTCGAGCGCGGCGAGCACCTGGGCATCATCGCGGGGCGCTATGGCGTGCGCCACGGTGAGCTCGCGGCCCTCAATCCGCAGCTCACCAATCCAGACCTGATCCGCCCGGGCGACAAGATCCGCGTGTGCCCCGAGATCTTTCCGCGGGTGATCCAGCGGGTGGAGCACGAGGTGCGAGCGGGCGAGACGCTCGGTGCGATCGCGGCGACCCATGGGTTGAGCATGGAGCAGCTGCTCGAGCAGCAGAACGGGAAGATCACCAATCCGAATCTCGTGCGCGTGGGCCAGCGCTTGGTGCTGTGGATCGACGGGGGCCTCG
>JBFIJN010000342.1:0-9726 GCA_041600735.1 Nannocystaceae bacterium | reverse complement strand
GGCCACGCGGCGCAGCTGTCCGTGGCTCACGGCAACGCTGCGGCGCACGAGGATCCGACCCTCGAGCGTGCGATCGTCGAAGTCCTCCTCGTACTCGTCCTCTTCTTCGTAGCGGTAGTAGAGGCGGCTGACCGGAGCGTTGCGCCAGTCCACGATGCTGAGGCCCGAGCCGTCGTCGAGCAGCGTGTGGCGGCCGATCAGCACATCGCGCACGCGCTGACTGCGTGATTCACGCAGGCGAAGGTGGCCGAAGTACGGGTTCTTGGGGTCGAGCGGGATGCTGCGGCCCTGGCCGCGCTTGCGGCTCAGCGCCGCCACCTGGTGCATCTGGTCGATGAGGGAGGGGACGTCTTCCTCTTTGGCCTCGGCGATCGCATCGCGCAGCTCGATCATCTGAGCGTCGAGGTTCTCGATCTTCTCGGGGGCCGTCGCCGCATCCCTGGCCAGCCGCGCCTGCACGTCGTCGAGGATGCGTAGCTCGCTGGCGACGATCTCTTGGCCGTCGGGGGGCAGCGCCAGCAGGGGAACGGCGGCCTCGGGCTGGGCGTCGGCTCCAGGAGTGGGCTGGGCCGTGGGCTGGGACTCGGGCTGGGACTCGGGCTGGGGCCCAAGCTCGAGCGCGAGCTGACGGTCTGGCAGGGGCTCTTGCTTGGCCATGGCCGTGTCGTCGGGTTCCCCGGGGAAGGTCCCTCTGGGCATAAGTGCTACTGCATAGCAAATGCCCCCCAAAAGGGAACCCCTGGAGGTCTGGCGTGAACGGCGCGCAGCGCGGAGGAGAAGGCCGGCCAGAAAAGGGCCCGAACGGCCGGTGGGTGCCCGCCCAGGCGCCCACCGACCGTCCGTCCACGGATTGCCTTGCCTTCACCACCCGCCACTCGGCAGGTCCTCTCGCCCGGCCAACCCCCCTCGGGTCGACCGCTCGATGTGAGGGGTTGGAGAGCAAGGTCGAGGCCAAGCGGGGCCCCGACAACGATCTCCAGTGCTTGCGAGGAGCCGGGCCTCGTAGGGGGTTGGCGAGGCGTGAAAGAGCGGCGACGGTGGCCCCCGAGCGGTGGCCACTGTCGTTGCGACCACGGCTCGCCCTAAAGTGGCCCGGATGCGACGGTCACCAGGGGCTGGACAGAGGTGGTGGCTCGCCGCCGCGTTGGCCTGCGGGTGCCGCGACGAGCCGACGGCCGCCGAGCCGCCCCCCGCCTCCACGGCGATCGACCCCGCCCGCGCAGGCAAGGTGGATCCGGCGCCCGCATCGGAGGTGGCCTTCGGGCGCGCCGTGCTCGAAGCCCTGCAGCGAGACGACTGGGAGGGCTATACCAACCTCCTGGCGACGCGTGCCGACATGATGGGGCTCTTTCGCGACGAGGAGCGCGACGAGGGACGCGAGCGACGCAAGCGCCGGCGGATGGTGTGGCGCCGCGTGAACCGCCTGCGTCAGAGCGAGGCCGAGGGCGGCTGGAAGAGCACCCGCGCCGACGCGGCGCGCGACGGCGTGGCGTGGGATGCCGTGCGGCTGGTCGACATTCGGCGCGAGCCGGTCCGCGAGGGCGTGCTGCCCGCGGGGGTCGAGGCGTCGACGCTCGAGCTCGTGCTCGAGCACGGCGGGGTCGAGCGGGTGCTGTCGCTCGGCTTGTGTGCGCGGGCCCAGCGGGGCTGGATCGCGACCGACCCCATCGGCTGGCAGCGGCTGCGACCGACCGAGCCGCGCGGCGAGAGCCTGCTGGGACGTGAGCCATGAGCGAAGCCATCCAAGACTCCGGGCTCGCCGGCAAGATCCTCGTGGTCGACGACGAGCGCAACATCCGTCGCACGCTGCGGATGGTGCTCGAGGGCGAGGGCGCGACCGTGATCGAGGCCGACACCGGCGAGGCCGCGCTGGTCGAGCTGGCCGCCGCCAACCCTCCCATCGAGGTGGTGATCACCGACGTGATGATGCCGGGGATCTCCGGGCTCGAGCTGCTCGAGCGGCTGCGCGACGGGGAGCGCCGCACCCCGCCCGTGCCCGTGATCATGATCAGCGGTCACGCCTCGGTAGAAGACGCGGTCAAGGCCACGCGACTGGGCGCGTTCGACTTCTTCGAGAAGCCGCTGGCCCGCGATCGCGTGATCGTGAGCGTGCGCAATGCCCTGCGCCAGTATCGCTCGGACCACAGCCTTCGCGCGCTCCGCAGCCGCATTCGCGGTTCGATCATCGGGGACAGCGAGCCCATGCGCACGCTGCTGGCCCAGGTCGCCCGGGTGGGGCGCAGCAAGGCGCGGGTGCTCATCACCGGCGAGAGCGGCTCGGGCAAGGAGCTGGTGGCGCGGGCGGTGCACGAGGCCAGCGATCGGCGCGACGATCCGTTCGTGAAGGTCAACTGCGCCGCGATCCCGCGCGAGCTGATCGAGAGCGAGCTGTTCGGGCACGAGCGCGGGGCGTTTACCGGGGCCACCGCGCAGAAGCTGGGGCTGTTCGAGGTGGCCGATCGCGGCACGATCTTCCTCGACGAGATCGGTGACATGGCCGTGGGCGCGCAGGCCAAGGTGCTGCGCGTGCTGCAGAGCGGCGAGATCATGCGCGTGGGCGGGAGCAAGCTCTCGGTGGTCGACGTGCGGGTGCTGGCGGCCACCCACAAGAACCTGCCCGAGCTGGTGCAGCGCGGAGAATTCCGCGAGGACCTCTACTTTCGCCTCAATGTGGTGCCCGTGCAGGTGCCCGCGCTGCGCGAGCGAGTCGAGGACATCCCGCTCTTGTGCCGCCGCTTCATCGACGAGGCCTGCAGCGAGAACGGCATGGGGCCCAAGCGCCTGTCCGACGCGGCCCTGGCCGCGCTCCAGCGCCACACGTGGCCCGGCAACGTCCGCGAGCTCCGCAATGTGATCGAGCGCATGGTCATCCTCTCGGACGACGACCTCGAGCTCGAGGACGTGCCCCCCGAGCTGCGCGGCGACGACGGCTCCGAGGACGAGGACGGTGCCGCCGCCTCGCTGGTGCAGCTGGCCGAGGGCGGGCTAGCCCTGCCCGAGGGGCTGTCGCTCAAGGAATTCCGCGAGGCGGTGGAGCGCGCCTTCATTCAACGGCGCTTGCAGGAGCTGGGCTGGAATGTCTCGCGAACGGCCGAGTCGCTGGGGATCGAGCGGACCCACCTGCACAAGAAGATGCGGCTGCTGGGGATCCAGCGCGGCACGCCCTGAGCGTTGCTTTCGGCCCACGCAACGTTCCTTCGGTTCCTGCGAGGTTTGGTCTATGCTCCGCCCGTGACGCTCGCCCACGAAGTCGTGCATGACGATGAAGAGCTGCGGATCGTGACCTGGTCCGGGGTACTCGCCAACCGCTGGCGGGCGACCCCCACCAAGGCCAAGCTCGAGGTCCTGGGGCGTCACCAGCGATTGCTCGCCGGATCCACCGTGGGCGGTCGCATCGTGTTGGTCACCGTGCTCTCACCCAATGCCGGGCTCTTGCTGTCGAGCGACGCCCGCAAGGAGGCCGAGACGCTGGCCAAGGCCGGGCGCGACTGCTTGTATGGGCTGGCCCAGGTGGTCGAGGGCGAGGGCTTCCTCGCCGCGGCCACGCGAGCGGTGATGTCGGGGATCCAGCTGGCGGTGCGGGCGGGGCATCCGGTGAAGATCTTCGGCAAGCTCGACGAAGCGCTGCCGTGGGTCGCCGAGCTGCTGCGCACCAACGGTCACGAACGCGACGCCGACGACGTCGCGGAAGCGCTGCGCGAGGCGCTGGGCCCGGAGCCTGCCAAGGACGAGTGAGCGCGCGCTCAGACCGAGGCGGAGGTGTGATGCGCCTCGGCCGAAGCGGGAACCTCGGCCGACGCGGCAACCTCCGCGGCAGCCGCAACCTCGGATGCAGGGGCAACCTCTGCTGACGCGGCAACCTCGGCGGCGGCAACCTCGGTGCGCGCGGGAGGAGGCGGGCGCAGCCGCCAGTCGTGCTCCGTGATGAGTCGCGCCCCGCGGCGATAGCGGATGTAGCTCCACACCCACTGAATGAACACGAGCATTCGATTGCGAAAGCCGATGAGGAAGAGGATGTGGACGAAGCACCACGCGAGCCACGCGACGAAGCCCGACAGACGAAAGCGGCCGCTCTGCACCACGGCCGAGGCGCGACCGATCGTGGCCATGATGCCCTTGTCGAAGTACACGAAGGGCTCGCGCTGCTGTCCGCGTAGATCGTGCAGCACATTGTCCGCGGCGTGACGCCCCTGCTGGATCGCAGCCGGGGCGACCCCGGGCACCAGGGATCCGTCGGCCTGGCGAAAGCTGGCCTGGTCTCCCAGCACGAACACCTCGGGATGGCCCGGCACGCTGAGGTCGGGGCTCACGAGCACTCGGCCCGCGCGATCGAGGGGCACGCCCAGCGTCTGACTGAGCGGGGAGGCCCGCACCCCGGCCGCCCACAGCACCGTCCCCGCGTAGACGATCTCGTCGCCCGCCTTCACGTGGTCGGCGGCGATCTCGGTCACGCGCGTGCTCGTCCACACCGTGACCCCGAGTCGCTCGAGGCTGCGGGTGGCGTGGCGCGAGAGCTCGGGGTCGAACGGGGCCAAGATGCGCTCGCCGCCCTCGATGAGCAGCACCCGCGTGGCGCTGGGGTCGATGCGCCGGAAGTCTCGTCCCAGCGTGTGACGGCTGAGCTCCCCGAGCGCTCCGGCGAGCTCGACCCCCGTCGGCCCGCCGCCCACCACGACGAAGGTGAGCAGGCGTCGCCGCGCCTCGGGATCGGTCTCGAGCTCGGCGCGCTCGTACGCGGTGAGGACCCGTCGCCGGATCTCCGTGGCCTGCTCGATGGTCTTGAGCCCCGGCGCATGCGGTTCCCACTCGTCGTGCCCGAAGTACGCGTGGGTGGCCCCGCAGGCGAGCAGCAGGTAGTCGTAGGATAGCGGGCCCGCGTCGGTGAGGATGCGCTGGCTCGCGAGCTCGACCGCGTGCACATCGGCCATGCGAACGGAGACGCGGGGGTCACCCTTCAGGATCGAGCGGATCGGCGTGGAGATGTCGGCGGGCGAGAGTCCGGCCATCGCCACTTGGTAGAGCAGCGGCTGGAACAGGTGGTGGTTGCGTCGATCGACCAGCGTGATGCTCAGCGACTGCGGCCCGTCGCTCAGCAAGCGGCGCGCGGCGTTGATCCCCGCGAAGCCTCCGCCCACGATCACCACGCGCGTTGGATCCGAGCCAGGGGAATCGGGCGTGCTCACGGGGCCGAGTCTATGGCCCCGTGCGAAATGCGCCAGCGCGGAGCCACTGCGGGCCAAGCTCCGGCAATCCCAGCCGTGCTCGCCAAGTGCTAGGATCGCGCGCATGAGCGGCGTCGCCATCCACCAAGGCATGGATGCCGCGACGTTCCTCGTGTGGGAGCGGGAACAGCCCGGTAAACACGAGCTCCATCGCGGCGAGGTGTTCGCCATGGCCGGCGGGAGCCCGCGCCACAACCTGCTGTCCAGTGCGATGGGGGCCGAGCTCCGCGCGGCGACCCGCGGGGCCGGCTGCCACGTGCTGTCGTCGGACCAGCGCATCGCCGCCAGCCCCGGCGAGCGCTATTTCTACGCCGACGCGGTGGTGGTGTGCGGTGGAGTGCAGACCGAGCCCGGCACGGCCGATGTGCTCGCGAACCCGACGATCGTCGTGGAGGTGCTGTCCCGCAGCACCGAGGCCTACGATCGAGGCGACAAGTGGGAGGCCTATCAGCGGCTCGCCTCGCTCACCGACTACCTGCTGGTCGCCCAGACGCATGCTCGCATCGAGCACTTTGGGCGCGAGGCCGACGGCTCGTGGCGCTACCGCGTGGCCGAGAGCGGCGAGCGTCTCACGCTCGCCAATGGAGCCCAGCTCGAGGTCGATGCGGTCTACGAGGGGGCGTTCGAGCTGGAGTCCGCCTGAGTCTCGCGGGGTGGTCCCGGGGGCCGGCCCCACGGTTGGTCGGCGGTTTGCGTTGGAGTCCGCCGACTTGTGGTAGAAACGGGGCGGATGGCGCGCGAAGTCACCCTTGTTGATGCTGGGCTCGGCAACCTTGCGAGCGTGGAACGCGCTTTGATTCAGGTCGGGGCGGGCGTTCGCGTGACCGACGACCCGGATCGGGTGGCTACCTCCCGTATGGTGGTGTTTCCTGGGCAGAGCGCATTTAGCGCGGCCACCCAGTCGATCGTCGATGGCGCGATGGGCGCTGCCTTGCGCATGGTCATCGAGCGCGGGGACCCCTTCCTCGGCATTTGCCTGGGGATGCAGCTCCTGTTCGACGGCAGCGACGAGAACGGCGGCTACGAGGGCCTGCACGTGCTCCCCGGGCGCTGTCGCCGCTTCCCGCTGAACCTGGAAGAGGAAGCCGAGGACGGCGCGGTCGAGCGCGCGATGGTCCCGGCCTCGGCCAAGCCCCACGATGTACCGCTGCCTCAGTCGGTTGCCTTCGAGGGCTCCGAGATCGAGATCTCCACCGAGTCCGCCGAAGAGGTCGCCGCCGAGGGCCTCGCGATCGTCCCGCCTCCCCCCGAGTGGTCGGGCCCCACGGTGGAAGAGGTCGGCCACGGCACGACCATCACCATCGACCACCTGCCCGATCGCACGACCTCGCAGACCGTGGTTGCCGTGCCCGCAGGGTTCACGACCCCGGGCCAGGCCACCGCGCTCGCCGATGAGATCGAGCTTGCTCCCGTGCAGCTGATGCGACGCGTGAAGGTGCCGCACATGGGGTGGAACGAGGTCGAGCCCACGGGCGACCACTACTACTTCGTGCACAGCTTCTATGTGGAGCCGGACCGCGCGGAGGACGTGATGTGGATGTCGCGCTACGGCGGCATTCGCTTCCCGGCCGCGGTGCGCCACAACAACGTGCTCGGCTGTCAGTTCCACCCCGAGAAGAGCCAGCGCGCGGGCCTCCGCTTCCTGCGGGCATTCTTGCTCGGGGGGTGGGGATGATCGTCATTCCCGCCATCGATCTCATGGATGGCAAGGCGGTTCGCCTCGAGCAGGGCCAAGCGGAGCGCGTCACCGTCTACCACGAGCAGCCCGTGCGGCTGACCACCAACTTCGCGCGGGCCGGGGCCAAGCGGATCCATGTGGTCGACCTCGACGGTGCGTTCGCGGGGCGGGCCGAGCAGCTGGAGCTCATCGCCCGCATCTCCGATGCAGCTCAGGCCCACGAAGCGGTGATCCAAGTGGGCGGTGGCATCCGCGACGAAGCGGCCGTGCGCAGCTTGCTCGACGCCGGCGTGCGCTACGTGGTCGTGGGCACGCTGGCGGTGCGCGATCCCAAGCTGGTGGAGCGGCTGTGCAAAGAGCTACCCGACCACATCATCGTCGCCGCCGATGCGCGTGACGGTGTGGTGGCCGTCGAGGGCTGGACCAGGGCGTCGTCGCTCACCGCCCGCGCGCTGACCGAAGCTGCGCAGGCATGGGGGGCCGCCGCGGTCCTCTACACCGACGTGAGCCGCGACGGCATGCAGGGCGGCCCCGCGGTGGAGGCCACGGTCGCACTTGCGCGAGGGTTGGAGATCCCGGTGCTCGCCAGCGGCGGCGTGGGACGACTGCACGATCTCGACGCGTGCGCAGCCGCTGGGATCCATGGCGTGGTCTTGGGCCGCGCGCTCTACGAAGAGGCATTCACGCTGGAGGAGGCCTTGGCTCGATGTTGAAGCGACGCATCATCCCCTGCCTGGACATCAAGAACGGCCGTGTGGTCAAGGGCGTGCACTTTGGCGGTCTGCGCGACGCGGGTGACCCGGTCGAGGCCGCGCGCGCCTACGATGCCCAGGGTGCCGACGAGATCTGCCTGCTGGACATCACCGCCACCACGGAGGGTCGGCAGACCTTCCTCGACGTGGTGTCCCGGGTCGCGCCGCAGGTGTTCGTTCCGCTCACGGTGGGCGGTGGCATCCGTCGCGCCGAGGACGTACGCCGGCTGCTCAATGCGGGCGCCGACAAGGTGGCGATCAACAGCGCCGCCGTGGCCAACCCGCTGCTCATCAAGAAGGTGGCCGAGCGCTACGGTCGGCAGGCGATCGTGGGGGCCGTCGACGTCAAGCGCATCGCTCCGCGCGAGGGCGACCCCGAGCCGCTCTACGAAGTGGTGATCCACGGGGGCACCCGCTCGACGGGGCTCGATGCGGTGCACTGGTGCGAGCAGCTGGCGGAGCTCGGCGCGGGCGAGATCCTGCTGACCAGCATGGATCGCGACGGCACGCGCGATGGCTACGATCTATGGATCACCCGCGAGATCTCGCGGCGCGTGCCCGTGCCCGTGATCGCGAGCGGCGGCGTGGGGACCCTCGAGCACCTGCGCGCGGGCTTGGCCACGGGTGAGGGCGAGGCCGATGCGGCGCTCGCCGCCTCGATCTTCCACTTTGGCCTCTACAGCATCGCGCAGGCCAAGAAATTCTTGATGGAGCACCACATCCCGGTGCGGCCGCCCGAGTCCTCGCGCGGCTGAGCGAAGCCATCGCCCTCAGAGCGAGGTGCTGGTGCCGCTCGTGGTGCCCGGGCCGCCGCTGCTGCTGCCCGGACCGCTGCTGCTTCCGCTGCTCGTGGTGGGATCGGGCGGGCTCGTGCTGCCGCTCGTCGCTTCGCTGGCCGTGTCGCTCGAGCCTGCGGTGCCGCTGCCCGTGTCCGTCTCGGTGCCGCCGCTGGTGGGCGGAGGACCCTGCGAGACGGCGCCGGGCGAGCAGTCGCACTCGCCGAAGCCCGCGCCCTGGGGATCGCAGGTGAGCAGCCCCTCGAGGCCGTCGGGGCACGGGCAGGGCTGGGTCTCTCCGGGCACGCAGGCCCACGGCGGCACCTCCACCGGGCCGCCGCTCGTGCTGTTCATCGGCTCTCCGGTGGCGCCCGAGCACGCGAGCAGCGAGCCCCAGCCCAGGGACGCACAGCCCAGGGCCATACCGGCGAGGATCATCCGAGCTGCGGAGCGTTGCCGACCGACTCCTCGCGCGCAGGCCATGGCGGGAGCTTACCAGCCTCGGCCGGGTGGCGGCGCTCCGCGCTCGCGCGGGGCTCGGGGCGGCGATCGGGGTACGCTCGCGCCCGCATGAACCCCGCGACCCCGTCGTTGGATGCCTCGTCCTTGTGGGCGCAGCTGCGGCCCGATGCCCTCGGGCTGGTGACCGCCGTGGTGCAGCACGAGCGCACCGGCCAGGTGCTGATGGTGGGCTACATGAATCAAGCGGCGCTCGCGGCCACGCTCGCGAGCCGTCGCGTCACGTTCTGGAGCCGCAGCCGCGCGGAGCTGTGGGAGAAGGGGCTCACCAGCGGCAACGCGCTGCGCCTTGGCGAGCTGCGGGTCGACTGCGACGGCGATGCGCTGCTCGCCACGGCCGCGCCCGCTGGGCCCACGTGCCACACGGGGACCACGAGCTGCTTCTTTCGCCGCGTCGAGGGTGAGGACGTCGAGGCTCTGCCCGCCGACGACGGTCCCGCGCCAGGCCCCGACCCCACGCTCGAGCGCGTGTTCGCCGAGATCCTCGAGCGCCAGGCCGGCCGCGGCATGACCAACGCCGAAGGCGGCAGCTACGTGCGCCGCCTGCTCGAGCGCGGGGCGGAGAAGATCAACGAGAAGATCCGCGAAGAAGCCGACGAGCTCGCGGTCGCGATCGCCGGCGAGAGCGATGAGCGCGTGGCCTCCGAAGCCGCGGATCTCGTGTTCCACATGCTAGTCGGCTTGGCCCACCGCGGCCTGTGCTTGGATGATGTCGCGCGCGTGCTCGCGGGGCGAATCGGTCGCAGCGGCATCGACGAGAAGGCCTCGCGCTAGCGAGC
>JBFIJN010000341.1:0-9730 GCA_041600735.1 Nannocystaceae bacterium | reverse complement strand
TGATCGGCGCGATGATCCACCCGCGCGCCGGCGAGCTGCTCGGGCGCCATGTAGCGCGGCGTGCCAACGCGCGCTCCGGTGGCGGTGGCCTCGGATCCACCCCGGGCATGCGGCTCGGAGGCGGCGGCGTTGCCCGTCTCTTCGGCTCCCTCGACCGCGGCGGCCAGGCCGAAGTCGGTAACCCGCGCGCGGCCGTCCTCGCCCACCATCACGTTGCCCGGCTTGAAGTCGCGGTGGACGAGCCCCTGGGCGTGCGCGGCGGCCAGGCCCCGGCCTGCCCCCAGGTACACCTCGAGCACCTGCGTCACGCTGCGCGGCGCGGCGGCCAGCCAAGAGCCTGCATCCTGGCCCCGCACCAGCTCCATCACGACGTAGGTCTCGCCCTCGTGCTCGCCGACCTCGAGCACCTGCACCACGTGGGGGTGCGAGAGGCGGGCCATCGCTCGCGCCTCGCGGCGCAGTCGTGGCTCGTGGCTGGCCGTGTCGGCGCGCAGCAGCTTGATGGCCACCGCGCGGTCGAGCGCCTCGTCGTGCGCCTGGTACACCACGCCCATGCCGCCACGGCCGATCGCGACCAGATCGCGATACTTGCCGATGTGGACCGCGGCCTCGCTCACCTCGAACATCCCGCGGCGCAGGCGGGCGAGTAGCTCGTCGGCCTCCACCCCGCCGGGCGCGTCGCCCTCGATCATCCACGCGGCCAGCGAGTCGGGCTCGGCCCCGTGATCCCGATCCGTCTCGTGGTCGCTCATGGGAGCAGCGGCTCTTCGCCCTCGCCCGTGGGCGCGCCGAGCTGGCGCAGCTGCTCCTTGAGCGCGCCGCGGGCCCGCGTGATGCGAGTGCGCACGGTGCTGGGGTTGAGGCCGAGCACCTCGCCGATCTCCGGCGCCTTCATCCCCTCCCAGTACGAGAGCTCGAGCGCGATCTGATAGTCGAGCGGGATCCGCCGCAGCGCCTCGGCGACGAGCTGCTGACGCTGATCGCGAGCGATCACGGAGCTCGGCGAGGCGCCCAGCTCGTGCAGCGACGCCTCGCTGAGATCGATGTGCGCGCCGAGCTGGAGCTCGGAGCGCAGCCGGTCGTAGAGGCGATTGCGCGCCACGCCAAACAAGAACGCCTTGAACTGCGCCGGGTCGCGCAGCGTCTCGCGGCTCTCGATGCAGGCGAGCAGCGTGCGCTGGATGAGGTCGTCGATCTCGCCCGAGACCTTGTTGCGGAAGAAGCGATGCAGCGGCGTGAAGCAAGCGCGGAGCAGAGCATCACCGGCCTGGGCGTCGCCGCTCTGCCAGCGTGTGAACAGCTCGACGGGGTCGCTCACCGTCCCCATCGTAGTCGCTCACGCTCGCAGCACCAACCCCGCCGGGCGCTCGGGGACCAACGGACCGGAGGGCAGCGCCCGACTGCGGGAAAGGGGCCCCGTGACGGCTTTGCCGGCACGGGGGAGGGGCTGCGAAGCTCCTCCATCGAGACACGGAGGAGCTCCGCTAGGAACTTCGGGTCCAGTGGACTAGTAGCCGCTGGTGTAGCCGGTTCCACCGGTGGAGCTGCCCCCACCGTCGCTGCTCGAGCCGCTCGATCCGCCCGTGTTGCCCTCGCCCGCGGCGCAGCCGAGGCGGTCGGGATCGCAGTAGTCGACGTCGGCGTTCGCCGGCGAGTTGGGGCACTTGTCCCACTGGTCGGGGATCCCATCCCCGTCCGAGTCGGTGCCGCAGCCCGCGGGGAACGGGGCCTTGCCCCGGGCACACAGCGCGGTGACGTGGTCGCTGAGGTCCTTGCACACGTTGGTGATCGTGCCGCCATCGGTCGGATCGGCCACCGACGTGTCGCTCCAGTACTCCTGATCTCCGGGCGCGAGCTCGCAGTAGACCGAGCCCGCCGACGGAGTGGTCGCGGTGTCGTGCCACACGACCGTGTCACCGTGGGCCCATGCGCTGCACCAATCCGACGGCGATCGGCAGGTGGTGGTGGGCGAGCCCCCGGGCGCGCCGATCGGGTCGATGGTGCACAGACCGTCCTCGCAGGTCTTGACGACGGTGGCGATGTGGTAGCTCCAGCTGCCACCCGATGGATAGCGGATGATCACCTTGAACACGAGATCGTCGCAGCTACCCACACTATTGGGCGGGTCGAATTCGTCGCACCACTGGCCGTCGGGACCGCGCAGATCGAGGCTGCAGGCATTGTCGAGCTCGCCGAGCATTGCGGTCGCACGGTCGTAGCAGTGGTCGTCTGCGTAGCAGTAATTGCGGCAGGTGTTATAGTACTCATCGGCCGCTACCTGTCCGTATAGATTGCGCGGGATGCAGTCCATGGGACCGGCGCAGGTCTCGAGCGCTTCGCAGAGATCGCCGGTGGTCGAGTCCGACTCGGAGCCGGAGTCGGCCGTCGAGGTCGTCGAGCTGCTCATCGGCGAGGTGGTCGAGCTACCCATCGGCGAGGTGCTCGAGCCCGCGGGGCTGGTGGTGGAGGAGCTCGCGACCGGGTCGGTATCGGTGTAGAACCGCAGCTCGAGGTCGTCTACGTCGGGATCCTGGCCACAGCCCACGATCGAGAGCGCGAGGATTCCGATCTTCGAGGATACATTCAGCTTCATTTCGATCTCTCCAGTACGGATGCGCGCGCTCCTGGGAGTGAGCGCGTATTTGACAAATTCGGGCCCATCATCGGACGCGCGCGGTGGCGACCGCCGAGTCTGGATGAGTCCGATCGATCGAGGCCGCGCACTGCTCGATGTCGAGCAATAATGCGCATGAGGTCATGGCCCCGATCCCCCTGTTTCAGTGGATATCACGTCGATAATGGCGATTGCGCGCGACGTGGCGAGAATCGGGGACTCGCGCGAGACGGTCGTGCATTCACTGGTGCATGAATTACGCGAGCGCCACGCCGACGAGCGGGATGGATCCTGCGGGATGGATCCCGCCGGTCAACCGATCCGCGCCCGAGCCTCCATCAGCGCGAAGCCGAGGAGGTTGAGACCGCGCCACTGCTCGGGCCGCTCGGCATTGGGGTTACTGGCGGAGAGCCCGATGCCCCACACTCGATCGCGCGGGCTCGCTTCGACGAGCACCCTCCGCGCGGTGCCCCGCAAGTAGCCGGCCAGCGCCTCGTGCTGCGAGAACTTGTGCACGTTGCCCTGCACGACGATCTCGAAGCGGTTGGCGTTCCACGTGTCCTCGCGAAAGCCCCGGACCTGACGACCCAGCGCCTTGACCTCCCCGGGATCGCGGGCCGCGAGGATCTGGGCCAGGCAGGCGTCGTCACCGAACAGCCGAGCCTTGCCCGCCATCATCCAGTGCTCGGCCGTCGCATAGCGGGCTCCGTCGACCTCGAACGGCGCGCCGTACCACTGGCTGAGCACCCAGGGGCCCGGCTCGGGGCTGCGCGGGGTGTGACCCCAGAAGCACAGGTACTTGGGGCGGGTGTGAGCCACGGCGGCACACAGGCTGTCGACGTCGCGCGCTTCGAGGGGATCGGTCATCGAGAGGGCGAGTTTCTCATCGTTTGGCTGCTGCGGGGGCGGCCGGAGGGTCGTGGTGGTGATGACCCGTTCGGGTCAGGGCTGGGCATGGTGACGGGTGGAGCGGGAGACGGCATCATGGTGGTGCCTTGGTGGTGCCTCATGGTTGAGCGGTACGACGTCTTCCTCTCGCATTGCTCCGCGGACAAGCCGGCGGTGGAGGCCATCGCGGTGCGGCTGCGCGACGAGGCCGGGCTGCGGCCGTTCCTCGACAAGTGGGCGCTGGTGCCGGGGGAGTCGTGGATGCCCGCGCTCGAGCGGGGGCTCGAGCGGAGTACGACGGTCGCGGTGTTCTTCGGCACGCGAGGGCGGGGGGCGTGGCATGAACAGGAGTCGCAGCTTGCGCTCGTGCTTGCGGCGCAGGAGGGAGGTAAGCGGGTGATTCCGGTGTTGCTGCCGGGGGCGCGCAAGGAGGACGCGGGTGGGTTCATGGGGCTGCGGACTTGGGTGGAGCTCGCGGAGGCGGATGGGTTCGCGGGGTTGGTTGCGGGGGTTACTGGGCGAGCGCCGGGGCCGGGGGCTGGGGTGCCGGTGGGCGCGGGTGTCGAGCCAGCGCGTGCGGAGCCTTCGCCTGCTCCGGCTGGGCAGGATCGGCCGAGCGTCGTCGAGCACGCGCGCATCGACAACCGGGGGGCGAACATCGGGCAGGTGGTGACGGTCCATGGCCCGGCGACCTTCGGGCCGATGACGATGACCATGCCGTCGCCTTCCACTGCTCCTTCGCCCGGAGCGACGCCGGCCGCCGTGATCACCAAGCCGGCGGTCATCTTGCTGTGCACGGCCAACGCGGCGCATCCTGGCCATCGCCTGCGACTCGAAGAAGAGCTGCGGGCCATCGACGATGCCCTGCAGCGCTCGCGACAGCGCCAGCTCTACGCCCCGCGTATGTGTCCCGCGGTGACGTTCGCCAAGGTGCTGCACGAGCTCGATGATCACGAGCCGACCTTCGTCCACTTCAGCGGGCACGGGGTTCGCTCGGGTGAGCTCATCCTCAAGGGCGAGCGCAGCGAAGAGCTGTTCGTGCCGCCCGAGAGGATCGCAGAGCTGCTCGAGGTGTTGCCCAAGCGACCGACGCTGGTGACCTTCGCCACGTGTCACTCGCGAGCGCTGGCCGAAGCGGCGGCGCAGCATGCCGAGTTTGCGATCGGGTTCGATGGGGAGATCGATGACGAGTCGGCGCCGTTGTTCTCGGCGACGCTGTACGAGCGGCTGGCGTCGCGGGAGGAGGTGGACGTCGCGCGGGCGTTCAGGCTTGCGGTGATTGCATGCCGGGTCGAGGGGCATGGGACCGTGGAGCTGGCGCGGTTGTTCGAGTATCCGGGGCGGGCGGTGGAGTGGACCTGAGGCTTCCCCGCGTTTCCGGTCGACGTGACGAGCGACCACGCGAACGGCATGATCACCCCGCATGACCCCGCGAGCGAGCGATGACGGCTTCGAGCAGCTCGCCAAGGAGCTGGTCGATGTGCTCGCGCAGGCGTGCAACGACCCCGAGATCGCCCGGATGCTCGTGCTGCGGGCTGGATTTCCTTCGGCCGACCTGCCGGCCTTCGCGGTCCCTCGGGCGTTTTGGAGCCGGGTGATCCGGGAGGCGGACGGGAAGGTCCGCGGTGGCGTGCAGGCGATCGTCGACGAGGTCGCGCGCGGCTACCCGGGCAATGCGTTCCTCGCGGGCTATCGGGCCGACGTCGTGCTGGGCGAGCGGGCGCAGCGCGCTTGGGCCCGAGGAGCCTCGACGGGGCCGCATGCTCTTGCCGCACCGACGCCCGCGCCGCCACCCATGCCGTGGTGGTGGAGGCTGCTCACCTGGCTCGGCGTGCCGATGCCGCTGGTCTCGGCCAAGGAGCTGCGGGCCTATCGCGAGGCCGTGCGCAGCTGTCATGGCCACAATCACTTCATTGGGCTTCCGAGCCCGGTGGCCGTGGCGGTGTCTTGGGAGGATCTCTACGTCGATCTGACGATGGAGGAAGCGCCGGGGCACACGGAGCAAGAGCGGTTCGACGAGGTGAGGCGGCGGGCGCCCGAGACGGTCCACCTGGCCGAAGCATTCGGGCGGGCTCGTGCGAGCAACAAACGGACGATGGTGCTGCTCGGGCAGCCGGGCTCGGGCAAGACCACGCAGTTGCGGCAGATGCTGCTGCGGGCGCTCGACGGGCGGCGGGGACCGCAGAGCTTGGGGCTGCCCAAGGGGACGATCGCGGTGTTCGTGGCGCTTCGGGATCTACGGCTGCGACGCTCGGACCCCGACGTGCAGCTTGAGGAGCTCGAGCTCGAGCCGCTGCTGCGGCAGGCGATGACGGGAAGCTTAGTGGGGATCTCGGACGATCTGGCCGGGCGCATCCTGGCGAGCCCAAGGGTGCTGCTGCTGCTCGACGGGCTCGACGAGATCCCCGATCGCAGTGAGCGAGCCGCAGTGTCAAAGGCGATCGAGCGGGCCCAGCGGGGGCGGCTGGCCTCGTGCTTCATGTTGGTGAGCAGCCGCTATGCCGGCTACGTGCGAGCGGCACAGCTCGACCAAGCCTTCCTCGAGCTCCGGCTCCGGGCGCTCGAGGACGCGCAGGTGGAGCGGCTGGTGCACCGGTGGCACGAGGCGATGGAGGAGGTGCAGGCGCAGAAGGAGGAGCGAGGGCGCTCGGCCCAGCGGGCCGCCAGGCGAGCGAATGCGTTGCTCGAGCAAGTCCGCGAGCCGGGGTTCACCAGCAACGAGCGGCTGCGAGAGATTGCCCGCACGCCCTTGTTGCTCACGGCGCTGTGCTTGATCCACCACGAGAACGAAGCGCTGCCTGGCGATCGCGCCGAGCTCTACGAGGAGTGCGCAAAGATCCTGCTCGAGCGTTGGCGCGAGGAAGCGAAGAAGCTGCCGACGACGCTGGTGGCGAAGCTGGCCAAGCGCGTGCTCCAGCCGGTGGCCTACTGGCTGCATGGTGAGCAAGAGCGCAGGTTCGCCACGGTCGAGGAGCTCCGAGCGCCGGCCGAGGTGGGCCTGCAGGCTGTCGCGCACCCGCAGGTGGGCGCCGAGGAGTTCGTGCGGTCGTTCACCAACGAGAGCGGGCTGCTGACGCAGTGGGGGCCGGAGCTCTATGGGTTCATCCACTTGGGGTTTCAGGAGCACCTGACCGCGCTCGATCTGCGAGAACGCTGGGAGCATGCAAGCGGGACCGAGGTCGAGGCGCTGGCGCGGCAGTTTGGGGAAGAGTGGTGGCGGGAAGTGATCCTGCTGATGCTGGCGAAGGGGGATCGCAGGCTGTTCGAACGGTTCATGCACGAGTTGGTGCGGCAGCCAAGATTCGTGGAGTGGTCGCGCACGCGGCTGATGGCGCGATGCCTTCGGGAGTCGAAGGGGGTGTCAGCGGAGCCGTTCATGGAAGGGCTGCGAGCCCGGCCGGTGTCGCAAGACGAGGACCGGCTGGTGGCGATGGCGCGGCTCTTGGTGGAGGTGATGCCGGAGGTCGAGGGGCTGGAGGTGTTGGTTGGCGAGCATCCGCTGGCGGCGGTGCAGGGGCTGTGGAGCACGCGGCGCGCGGGCAGGTTCGAGACGAAGGTGGTCCAGGGGGTGGAGTTGGTGCTGGTGCCCGGCGGGCGGTTCTTGATGGGGTCGGCGGAGGATGACGAGCAGGGGTACGACAGAGAGCGACCGCAACACGAGATGGAGCTGTCGAGCTTCTGGCTGGCGAGGACACCGGTGACGAACGCGCAGTACCGGAAGTACCTGGACGCGAACCCCGACGCGAACAAGCCGGGGTTCTGGGACGACCTGAGCTACAACCAGGACGAGCAACCGGTGGTTGGGGTGTCGTGGGGCGACGCTCGGGGGTACTGCACCTGGGCGGGGCTGGTGCTGCCGACGGAGGCGCAGTGGGAGTATGCGTGCCGAGCGGGGACGACGACGCGATACTGGTCGGGGGACGACGAGGAAGACCTGGCTGGGGTGGGGTGGTACGCCGACAACTCGGACGCGCGGTTGCACATGGTGTGCGAGCTGAAGCCGAATGCGTTTGGCCTGCACGACATGCACGGCAACGTCTGGGAGTGGTGCGCGGACTACTGGGTTGGAAGCTACGAGGGTACAGTGCACCGGCTCGGAGACGGCTTAAGGACTCAACCAGTCGGCGATACCAACCGCGTCGTCCGGGGGGGCAGCTTCAGGTACTCCGCCCGCAACGCGCGGTGCGCCTACCGGCTCCGCTGGCTCCCGGGCGTCCGCGACTCCGGCCTGGGCTTTCGCCCTGCTCAGGGTCATCCCTCGGTGCGCCAGGCAAGCTCTGGCTCTTGAGAGAGGATCAAGATGAACCGGGGCGGCAGCTTCAGGAACACCGCCCGCAACGCGCGGTCGGCCTACCGGAACAACGACAGGCCGGGCAACCGCAACAACGACCTGGGCTTTCGCCCTGCTCAAGGCGTTCCGAATCGCCCGACGGCCGGGGTCGATCACCGGAGACGGTGGTGACCTCGTCGCAGTGCATGGGATGCCCAGGCTCGCCTCCCGTGCGGGCGCCACCTCGGTGGCGACCCGTCGAACACGAACGGAGCGCAGGGGCTCGTAGGCAAAGCCGAGCGTTCCTGCGCTCCACCTAATTTTCGAATTTCGAATTGGTTCGCTGCGCGAACCACGCGTGCTTCGCTCGCGGGGCTCGAGTCGGCTTCGCCTTCCCTCGCCCCCTCGTGGGGCGGGGCGGTGGAGTTTTGGTGGTGCAGCTCGGTAGTGCCGCATGGCCATGGCTTCGCCTTTGGCCTTTGCGGCACCCGGCGGTGGCGCGGATGATCTGTGGTCGGTTTGATTGGTGGACGAAGGGTCGGCGGCCACGGCTTCGCCTTGGCCGATTGTGGAAGGGGTAAAGGGGGTAAAGCTACGAGAGATGACCCTGAGCAGGGCGGAACCCCAGGTCGTTGACGCGTTGGCCCGGATGCCAGACTTCCCGGTAGGCCGACCGCGCGAAGCGGGCGGTGACGCCGAAGCTGCCGCCCCGGCTGACCCGGTTGGCAACGCCGCCTGGTTCATGTCTTAGGCCATCACCAGCGCGAGCGCTGGTTGTGTAGCTATTAAGGGCATCCTCGCACCACTCATCGACGTTGCCGTGCATGTCGTGCAGGCCAAACGCGTTCGGCTCCAGCTCACCCACTGCATGCAGCCCCTTCGAGTTGCCGCCGTACCACCCTACACGCGCAAGGTCCTCCTCGCTGTCGCCCGAGTAGTACCGCGTCGTCGTCCCAGCCCTGCACGCGTACTCCCACTGCGCCTCCGTCGGCAGCACCAGCCCCGCCCACTCGCAGTACGCCTGCGCGTCGTTCCAAGACACTCCAACCACTGGTTGCTCGTCCTGGTTGTACTGACGGTCGCCCCAGTACCCCGGCTTCTTCACGCCCGGGTCCGCCTCCAGGTACTTCCGGTACTGCACGTTCGTCACCGGCGTCCTCGCCAACCAGAAGCTCGCCAGCTCCACTTCGTGCTGCGGTCGCTCATACTCGTACGCCTGCTCGTCGTCCTCCGCCGACCCCATCGAGAACCACCCGCCCGGCACGAGCACCAGTTCCACCCCGCGCACCACCTTGGTCTCGCAGGCGCCGGGCTGTGCCCGCGTCAGCCACCGCCGTCGCACCGCCTCCACCGGATGCTCGCGCAGCAACGCATCGAGCCGCGCGGTCACAGCCGCCTGCACGCGCGGCAACACCTGTTGTACGAGCAGCCGCAACGCCGCCAGTTGCCGCTCCTCGCCCGCTGCCTCGACGGGCTCCCGCAACACCGCCTCCAACAACCCCACCGCTGCCACCGAGGCCCGCAGACCCGCCTGCACGGCCCGCCATCGTGACCACGCCTCGAGTTCGCTCCCCCGCGTCACCCGCTCGATGAACGCCTCGAGCAACCCGGGCTCGGCCTTCTCGAGCACCATCCGGCTCACCTCTCGCCACCACCCCTCGCCGCGCCGACCCACGAGGTCCGCCAACACCTCCGGCTCGGGCTCCCACCGCTCCCGCACATGCAGCGCCGCAAGGTGCTCCTGGAACCCCAGGTGGATGAACCCGTGGAGCTCCGGCCCATACGGCGTGACCAGCCCGCTCTCGCTCGCGAACGAGCGCACGAACCCCTCGGCCGGCACGTCGTGTAGCTCGACCGCACGCAGACCCTCGGTCACTGACACCCGCAGATCGGCCACCGTCGCGTACCGTCGCTCGTCCTCTCGATGCAGCCAGTACGCGACCGGTTGCAGCACCCGC
>JBFIJN010000340.1:0-9750 GCA_041600735.1 Nannocystaceae bacterium | reverse complement strand
GCTCGGCGAGCTCGCCGAGACCTTCGAAGGCGTGGCCGAGGTGATCGCCGAGATCGTGGACCTCGATGCCCGAGCCCCCACCCATGATCTCCTCGGGCTCTACGAGCGCTGGCGCAAGAGCGGCGACCCTCGCGATCGCCGGAGGCTACTGCAGGCCGGCGTGCTGCTCGACCCCGACGGCGCCGACCAGGTGCAGTGACGCGCGGGTCGGCGCTATACGGACTCGAGCAAGGTCGCATAGACATCGACCTTCTCGCGCAGGTAGTCGTCGAGCCCCCGCAGGTCGGGCTGTAGGTGGGCGGTGAACTCGATGACGTGACACAAGCGGCGGATTGCCGTCTCGATCGCCTTCGGATCCTCCGACGTCGCCCGCGTGACGGCACAAGGATCGTACTGCGCCAGCGTGAGGTCGGGACGAATCGATCCGAGCGTCGCGAGCCCCTTCGAGAGCTCCTGACCAAAGCGTCGCGCGAGCACCTGCTCGTACTCGATGCTCCGGCGCTGGCCTGCGTCGCGAAAGCGCGCCTGGAAGGCCTCGAACGCGGGCCCCTCGACCACCGCACCGAGATCCGCATTCACCCCGAGGAGCAGCTTGCCGAGCGCATCCTTGGCAGGACGCCGGTCGCCGATGCTCGGTGCCGCGCGCATGAAGTCGACGAGTCGTCGACAGATCGAGTCCGCCTCGGGCGCGTCGCACAGCCACCACACCGCCCGCATGTCGATCGTCACCCAGCGCAGCGAGAACTCCGACTCGAGCAAGGCCGCGCGGCGAGCATACTCGTCGTCGGCGGCCGCCAGCGCGGATGCCCACTGGTGGCGAAACAGCCATGCGGCCACGTGCTCTCCCGGCAGCGACTCGTCGACACGCAGCTCGTGGTCGTCGATATAGCTCTTGATCGTGAGCGGATCGGAGCCCAACGTCACGAGCGTCAGCAGGTTCTTGTTGGCGGGGCGCCCGCTCCGAGGTCCCGAGACTGCGAGCGCCCGGTCGATCGCCCGAAAGGAGTCGATGAAGCCACCATTTCCTCCCAGGGTGTCGTAGGCCCAGCGCTTTTCATCGGGCCCACCGCGATCGAGGCAATACCAGTAGCTCCAGCGATTGAGCCGGTTGGTATTGATGCGCACGATCTTCTCCTTGAGGCTCGGCTCGGGAAGCGGCAGCAACAACGTCCGCGCCAGCCCCTCGTGCCATCGCTCCAGCTGCTGGTAGAGCGCGTTCAACAGGGCCTCGTCGTTGGAGAGGAGCACGAACAACGAGCGCTGAAAGTCCTCGCGGCAATCTTCGACTAGGCGCTGGGCAACCGACTCGAGCACGGTCGCGACGTGGCCCTCGGCCTTGAGGCGGGTGTAGTCGCCCGCCGGGAGGTCGGCCCACTCGCGCAGGAAGACGTCCTTGTTCACGTCGTCCACCAAGAACACGCGCATCTCGCTGCGATTCTCCTGGGCAAAGGCGCGCTCCTTCGCCAGCCACCCGGTCTGCGCCTTGATGCGGCGCAGCTCGGTCGTCTTGGCGGCCTGCTCGCTCACGCTTCGATCCTGCCCTTCACCGCCTGCGAGCACGATCCACAGGTTCTGCTGTCCGTCCGCGACCTTGCGCTCCTTGACCAGCCCAAAGTCCTCCTCCACACGGCGAGCAAACAGGGTCTTCCCCGTTCCTTGGTCGCCGTGCACGAGCAGGATGCGGGCGCTCTTGCGCACGTACACCGCTTCGAACCCGCGACGAAACTCCGTCGAGAGCTCGCGCCAGTGCTCGAGGTGAATCTGGTAGCGCTCGAACCGTGACTGCTCGAGGTACTCGGCTCGCTCGGGGAACAACAAGAGCTGCTGATAGAGGTCGTCAGCTTGCCGCGAGGGCGCGCGCGCACGGCGGCTCTTGCTCATCACCTCTCACGCTACCATAGGCTGGCGTTCGCTCCTGCGCTCGAGTCATCAGACTTGCGCAATGCGCGCAGCTGCTTCAGCGTGGTGAAGCCGCGATGTTGCCCCCGTCCACGGTCAGCACCGTGCCGGTCGTCGCTTCGGCCAGCGCGAGCGCGACGAAGGCCTGCGCGACGTCCTCGGCGGTGACCTCTCGGCGCAGCAGGTTCGAGCGGAAGTAGTCGTCGGCCGACAGGCCTCGCGCCTTGGCTCGCGCCTCCACGTCGGCGGCGTCGAGCAGCCCGGTGCGCACGCGATCCGCATTGATCGCATTCGCCCGAATCCCGGCGTCGGCGGCCTCGATTGCATACTGCTTCATCAGCGCGACCAAGCCGGCCTTCGCCACCGCATAGGGGCCAAAGCCAGCGCCGGGGTTGAACGCGGCCTTGCTGGCGTTGAACAGCAAGAACCCACCGAGCCCCTGCGTGCGCATCACGGCGGTCGCGGCCGCGGCCAGCCACTGATGCGACAAGAGGTTGATCGCGAGGCTGTCCTCGAGCAGCTGCGGCGGGCAGCGATCGATCGGAGCCTGGGGCGCGGTCCCGGCGTTCGAGACCACGCCATCGAGCCCCCCGTAGCGCGCGACCGCATGGCGAACGCAGGCCTCCACGGCCTCGCGCTCGCGCAGGTCCGCGACCTCGTAGCCCGCGCGCAGCGGCCCGGCGACCTCGGCCAGCGGCTTGGCCTCGCGATCCACCAGCCACAGCACCGCCCCCTGGGCGGCGAGCGCCCTCGCCGTCGCCGCGCCGATGCCCGAGGCGGCCCCGGTCACCAGCACCACGCGCCCCTGCAGCGGCTTGCTCGCCTGCTTGCCGAGCTTGGCCTGCTCGAGCGACCAATACTCCATGTCGAACAGATCGTGCTCGGGCAGCGCCTGGTACCGCCCCACCGCCTCCGCATCGCGGATCACCCCGATCGTGTGCTCGTAGAGATCCGCTGCGATCGCAGCCGCCTTGGGATCGGCCCCGACTCCCACGAGCCCCACCCCGGCGATCAAGATCACGCGCGGGTCGGAGTCGAGCGGGACCTTGTCTTCCGTGCGCGTCTCGACCTGGTGGCGTACGTAGCGGTTGTAGTGGCGGCGAAACGCCAGCAGCGCGAGCGCCACGTGCTCTTCCACCGAGGGCCAGGCGCGACCGGGATCGAGCAGCAGCGGCCACGGCTTGGTGCGGATCACGTGATCGGGGGTGATGGGTCCGCGCGAGGCGAGGTCCGACACCGCCTCGTCGTCGACGAAGGCGCGAATCGCCGGGCTCGTGCGCAGCTCGAGCACGTAGCGCCGCCGCCCCTCCCCCAGCATGCCGCGCACCAGCGGAGCGAGCGACGGCCAGTCCACGTCGGGTCGGGGCACCACCGCGACCTGCACCTTGGCGCGGCGCTCGGCGATCACCTGCTCGGCGCGGGTGACCGCGGCCACGTGCCGCTCGTAGCTCTCGCGCGCGCTGTCGCCGAAGGTGAACAGGCCGTGCTGGAGCAGCAGCAGCCCCTCGCACTGGGGATGGGCCTCGTGGACCTCGGCCGCGAGCTTGGCCAGCGCGAACCCGGGCATCACATACGGCACGATCGCGAGCGCGTCTCCCAGCAGCTCGCGGCAGCGCTCCTCGGCGTCGGGCTGATCGACCAGCGCCAGGATCGCGTCGGCATGACTATGGTCGATGAACCGATGCGGCAAGAAGGCATGCAGCAGCGTCTCGACCGACGGGTTCGGTGCGCTGGCATCGAGCAGCCGCACCCGCGCCGCATTGACCATCGCCTCGTCGGAGAGGGTCGCGCGTCGGCGCAGCGCCACCAGCGTGTCCAGCCGCACCGCAGGCAGCCCCTCGGGCTCGATGTCGCCGAGGTCCCAGCCGCTGCCCTTCACGCACAGCACCGCGGTGGGCTGGTCGAGATCGTCGGGCAGCGTGGTCTTCACCGAAGTGTTGCCGCCGCCGTGCAGCACCAGCCCGGGCTCCTGACCGATGAGCCGCGAGGTGTACACGCGCAGCGCGATGTCTTCGTTGCGCCCGGGGCCGTGCCCCCAGCGAGCGACTGCCGCCCGCGCTTGCTCGTCCGACCAGGCCGATTGCATGGCGGTCAGTAGAGCGCTGGCCCCCGCTGCGTGTCAAAGCCCCGCGACGAGGCTCGGGCTCAGGCGTCGACCGGCGCGTGGAGGTCGCGGCAGGTCGGCGAGGTCTCCACGTCCTTGGGGTCTGGCATGGTGCCCAGCACGCGATCGCCCAGGTGCATGGTCACGCCCAGCCAGTAGTGCTCGTTCTTGAAGTGGTGCAGCCGGTGGTGCCGCCACACGTTCTTGTACAGGCGACCGCGCGGGCGATAGCTCGTGTGACACAGGTAGTGGGTCCACTCGTAGAAGAGGCCAATGCCCGCGACCACCACCAAGAAGCTCAGCCACAGCGCCACGGTCGGGGCCACCATCGCCATGATGACGGCGACGATGACGTAGGCGGCCGCGCCGCTGCGCATCGGGATGTACCAGTGTCGCGGATCGTACGGCGCTCGATGATGGGCCCGGTGCTCGCGCGCGAGCTCGGTGTCGATCGTCCAGGGGCCGAGTCGCCGCGGCCGCCAGTGCAGCACGCCCACGTGGATCACCCACTCGCTGAACGGGTGCAGCACGAGCAGCGCGCCCAGCACCACGAGGTCCCAGCCGCCGAAGTGGCCCACGGCCAGGCGCGCGACCAGGGCCACCAGCAGCATCCCGGCGATGATCTGAGCCGAGCGCTGACGCGTGAAGATATAGAAGGCATTGCGCAAGGTCAGACCCGGCGCGCGTGGGTCGTGGGTATGGACGCGGGGACGTACCCCCGCGACGCTCGAGCTACCAGCGTTCATCGCGGAGCTCCTTTCTCGTTGGTTGGTTTCAGCCGACCGAGTCGGCGTTGGCCTGCACGCCCCTTGATTCGCCGAGCACTTCGGCAAGCGGGCTACGCTTCGGCGTCATCGTCGGGGGCGTCGTTCGCCGACGCCCCCTCTTCCTCGCGGCTGGCGTCTTCGAGCACCGCCACGAGCTCGAGCACCCGACGGGTGCCCTGCTCCATCAAGGCTGCGGCCACATGCTTGGCCGACAGCTCGTCGCCCCGCGCCACCGCCTCGGCGATGGCTCGGTGGCTCGCTACATCACGAATCTCGTCGGCCATGACCTGCACCAGCAGATCGCGGAGCTGCACGTAGGTCTCGCGTAGCGTATTGAAGGCCAGCTCGTAGGCGATGTTGCCCGAGCCGCGCACCAGTGCGTCCCAGAACTGCAGCGACAGCGTCTGCAGCTCCGGCAGATCCTCGGCGGCCGCGGCGACGTCCATCTGCTCGACGAGCTCCCGCAGCGAGGCGAGGTCGGCCGGCGTGGCCCGCTTGGCGCAGAGGCGAGCGATGTCGGGGGCGAGGGCGCCGCGCATCTCCATGACGCTGCGCGCCGCCCCCGGATCGATGGAGCCGTCGCGGCGAAACATGAGCTGGCTGAGCAGGTCGAGCCCCGCGTTGCGGCGAAAGTCGAGGACCTTGGTGCCGCCGCCCTGCGAGATGCTGACCAGGCCCGCCTGCGCGAGCCGCTTGAGCGCCTCGCGAATGGCGCCGCGGTTGACGCCAAGCATGTCGCAGAGCTGCCGCTCGGCCGGAAGGCTGAGCCCGGCGCCGTAGCGCCCCTCGACGATCTCCCCGGAAAGTTGCTCGTAAACCCCGTCGGAGAGGGTCTTCTTGGCGATGCGCTGCAAGCCCATGGTCTGCACCGAGGATAGGACCCTCGTGGTCGGTGGTCAACTGGTCTTACCAATTTATTCAGATTTCCCCCGCGATTAGCGTCGATGGCGCACACCGGAACCGAGGCCGTATGCTGGGGTTCGGCTCGGCCCCGCGCCGCCGCCCCGTGGCCCCGATGAAAGACCCGCGTCCCCAGCCGATCCAACGCAAGGACTACCACCCGCCCCACTACCTCATCGACGAGGTGGAGCTCTACGTCAGCCTGCACGAGGACCACGCGGAGATCCGGGCCACGCTGCACATGCGCCGCAACGAGCCCGCCTCGAGCGAGCCGCAGCCGCTCGTGCTCCAGGGCGAGCACCTCGCGTTGGTCTCGGTCGCGCTCGACGGCAGCCCGCTCGCCGACACGGCCTACGTGGTCGACGGGCAGACGCTCACGATCCCCGAGGTGCCGGCGCGCTTCGTGCTCGACACCGTCGTGCGCACCGAGCCGCAGAACAACACCCAGCTCGAGGGGCTGTACCGCTCGGGGGGGACGTTCTGCACGCAGTGCGAGGCCGAGGGCTTCCGTCGCATCACGTACTTCCTCGATCGCCCCGACGTGATGGCGCGCTACGTCACCACGATCGAGGCCGATCGCGCGCGCTACCCCGTGCTGCTGTCGAACGGCAACCGCGAGGCGGCGGGCGAGCTACCCGAGGGGCGCCACTTCGTGCGCTGGCGCGATCCGTTCCCCAAGCCCTGCTACCTGTTCGCGCTGGTGGCCGCGGATCTGCGCTGCCACGGGGGCACGTACACCACCGGCTCGGGCCGAGTGCTGCGCACCGAGATCTGGGTCGAGCCCCACAACATCGACGCGTGCGAGCACGCGCTGCGCTCGCTGCACAAGGCGATGGCCTGGGACGAGCAGGTGTTCGGGCTCGAGTACGATCTCGACGTGTACATGGTGGTCGCGGTGAGCGACTTCAACATGGCCGCGATGGAGAACAAGGGCCTCAACGTGTTCAACGACAAGTTCGTGCTGGCGCGCCCGCAGACGGCCACCGACGACGACTACGAGAACATCGAGGGGGTCATCGCGCACGAGTACTTCCACAACTGGACCGGCAACCGCGTGACGTGCCGCGACTGGTTCCAGCTGACGCTGAAGGAGGGCCTCACCGTGTTCCGCGACGAGCAATTCTCGGCGGACATGGGCTCGCCGGCGGTCAAGCGCATCGTCGACGTTCGCACGCTTCGCACCGCCCAGTTCGCCGAGGACGCCTCACCCACGGCCCACCCGATCCGGCCCGAGGCGTACATCGAGATGAACAACTTCTACACCGTCACGGTGTACAACAAGGGTGCCGAGGTCATCCGCATGATCCACACGCTGTTGGGCGCCGAGGGCTTCCGCAAGGGCATGGATCTGTACTTCGCGCGCCACGACGGACAGGCGGTGACGTGCGATGACTTCGTGGCCGCGATGGCCGACGGCAGCGGCGTCGATCTGCGCCAGTTCTCGCGCTGGTACGAGCAAGTGGGCACCCCGGTGGTCGAGGCGGAGGGGCACTGGGACCAGGCCGCCGAGCGCTACACGCTCACGCTGCGCCAGCGCGCGCCCGCGGTCGCCAAGGGCCCCACGCCGCCGCTCCACATCCCCGTGACGGTGGGCCTGGTGGGTCCCGATGGAGGCGACCTTCCGCTCACGAAGATCGAGCCCGCGGTGGCGGTCGCCCGCGACACGGCGCGGCTCGAGCTGCGCGAGGCGGAGCAGACGTGGACGTTCGAGGGCGTGAAGCAGCGGCCCGTGCCCTCGCTGCTGCGCGGTGCCTCGGCGCCCGTGCGCCTCGAGCTCGAGCGCGACGAGGGGGAGCTCGCGTTCCTCATGGGCCACGACTCCGATCCGGTCAACCGCTGGGACGCGGCGCAGACGTTCGGGCAGCGCATGATCCTGGCGATGGTGGCCGACCGCGCCGCGGGCCGGCCGATGACGCTCGACGAGCGCTTCTCGGCCGCGTGGGGGAAGATCCTCCTCGATCCTGCGCTCGATGGCTCGCTGAAGTCGCTGATGCTCACGCTGCCCGACGAGCGCGTGCTGGCACAGGCGATGGACGAGGTCGACGTCGATGGAATCCACGCCGCGCGCAAGCACGTGATCGGCGGCCTCGCCGACGCCTACGGCCCCGCGCTGCTGGAGGCCTACACCGCCGCCGGGCGGGTCGGCGGCCACGCCGAGGGGGCCGGCTACCGGCTCGATCGCGAGGCGGTGGCGGCTCGGCGCCTGCGGGGGACCACGCTGTACCTGCTCGGCGAGCGCAGCGACGCGGCCGCGCGAGCGCAGACCATCGCGCTCGCGTCGGCCCAGCTCGCGGGCGCCGACAACATGACCGATGCCGAGTCGGCGCTCTCGCGACTGGTCGAGGCCGGGGGCGAGGCCCGCGAGCAGGCGCTCGCCAGCTTCCATGCCCAGTGGAACACGGACCCGCTGGTGCTCGACAAGTGGTTCACGGTGCAGGCCGTGTCGACGGGCCCCGACACGCTCGAGCGCGTGATCGCGCTGTGCAGTCACCCGGACTTCTCGCTCAAGAACCCCAACCGCGTGCGCTCGCTGCTCGGTGCGTTCTCGGTGCGCAACCAGGCCCAGTTCCACCGCGCCGATGGCCGCGGCTATGCGCTGCTCGCCGACCACGTGCTCGAGCTCGATCGGCGCAACCCGCAGAGCGCCGCGCGGCTGCTGGGGCCGCTCGGCCACTGGCAGCGCTACGACGCCGGCCGGCGCGAGCGCATGCGGGAGCAGCTCACGCGCATCGCGGCGCGCGATGGGCTCTCGCGCGACGTGTTCGAGCTGACGACCAAGGCGCTGGGCAGCTGAGGGCCGCCGCGCAAACGCGGCTTGCGCCCGCCAGGACCATCCTCCACGCTTGGAGGACTTACATGATGATGCGTACCTTGATCCTTGCGGCGGTCCTGGTGGGTGGCTGCACCTCCGATGACACGGACGACAGCGCCACCCAGGCGGGCACCGCCTCCGACGACACGGGCCCGACCACCCACGAGCCCGAGAGCACCAGCGCCAGCGACACCGGGGATCCCATCGGGTCGTTCGAGATCGGGTGGGGTCAAGACGACTTCACGCCGATCGCCGACGGCGACGAGTTCCCGATCGTGGTGGGGGGCCAGGGGGCGCAGATGTTCCCCATGCCGCTGCGCGGCGCCGAGTTCTTCCTGCCCGGCAACCCCACCAGCTGGATGGACGAGACCGGGCCGCTGGTCGACTTCGAGATGGACATCGAGGGCTGGAACAACGGGCCCGGCGGGCACTTCAAGCGCATCGCCAACTACACGCTCGACTGGGTGGTGCTCGCCGACGGGACCTATCAGTCGTCGTTCTTGGCCGTGATCGTGCCCGACGGCATCGATGCGAGCGAGATCGAGGGCGAGACCGCACATCTGTGGGTGCGGCTGCGGCCGCATGACCAGCCCGCGCTCGAGCTGGAGCTCGACGTGGTGGTCACGGTGAGCGCCGAGTTTGGCGGCTAGGGGGTGTCGCTAGTCTTCGGCGGGAGGCAGGGCCTCGGCGCGGAGCTGGTCGAGGAGCGCAGCGCCGTAGCGCGGTAGCTCCCAGTCATCCAGGGCTTCGGCTGCGCGCAGCTCGTCGAGCGTACGCGGGTCGGCCGCGGCCACGGTCATCAGCGCGTCCTTGCTGAGCACGATGTCGGGCTCGAGGCCACGCTCGGTGGCGATGGTCTTGCGCCAGCCCCGGAGCGCGTCGAAGCGCGCCTGCACCTCCCGCGAGGGCCCGCGGTCGGAGGGCGGTGGGCTCGGGGGCTCGGCGCCGAGGCCCGCCTCGATCGCCCGGAACAGCCGCGCCCGCCCCGATCCGCGGAGCTTGGGATTCAGGCCGCGGAAGCCCTCGAGCGCGCGCGCGTCGTCGGGTGGATTGCGCGCCAGCGCGAGCAGCAGCTCGTCGCTCATCACGCGGAACACGGGCCGGTCGATCTCGGACGCGATGGTCTCGCGCAGCTCGTTGAGCGCCCACAGCACCGCCCGCCCGGTGGGTGGCAGCGTGCGTACGCCCTTGATGCGCCACATGCCGAGCACATCGGCGCGGTAGGGGCGAGGCTCCACGCGAGTCTGCCGCACGCATGCATGGGCGAG
>JBFIJN010000339.1:0-9751 GCA_041600735.1 Nannocystaceae bacterium | reverse complement strand
CTCGGCATGCAGCGAGCCGGGCAGCGGCAGCTGGGCGAGCTGGTCGAGCACGGTCGCCAGCTCGTGACTCCGGTGCGTGCGCTCGAACAGGCGCGCCAGCTCCATCAGCACGCGCGTGGCCTGGGGCTGGTGGCTCAGCGCTCGCCGCAGCACGGCCTCGGCCTCATCGAAGCGCTCCAGGTCGATGAGGTGGCGCCCGGCCAGGGCCGAGACCTCCGCGGCTCTCGCCGGCGCCAGCCCGGGCCGCTCGGTCGCGTCGATCAGGGCGCGCGCCGCCTCGTCCTTGCGGCCGCGTCGCCCGAGCAGCCGTCCCAGGCCCTCGTGGGCGGCCGCGAGCTCGTCGTCGAGCGTCAGCGCCTCGCGATAGTGGGTCTCGGCCTCGTCCTCATGAGCCTCGTGCGGGGCGAGCAGATCGGCCAGCAACGTGAGCAGGGCGGGACGGCGCGCGCGCCCGAGCTCGTAGAGGCGCCGCAGCAGGCGGTCGCGCACGTTGACCACCGAGTCGATCGCCGAGAGCAGCACGCGGGCGCGGGCGCCTGCGGCCGGGTGTCCCTCGGGATCGGCGAGGAACGCATCGAGGTAGTGTCGCGCCGCGTCGTGCGGTCGGGCGAGCGGACCGTCGAGTAGCTCGGCGATGTGCAGATCGACCGCGGCGCGGCGCTCGCTGTGCTCGGGCAGCGCGAGGGCGCGCAGCTGGAGCACCCTCACCAGGTCCTTGTAGCGGCCGCCGCGTCGGTACCAGCGGGCGAGCGTGGCGAGGCCCTCGTCCGGCAGCGCGCGCCAGCGCTCGAGGTGCTCGTAGATCCGCGCCGCCCGTGCCTCGTCGTCGAGGCGGTCGCGCACGAGCCGGGCCAGGCGCTGCAGCAGAGCCAGGCGCGGAGCCGCGGGGGGAGGGCCGTCGGGAGCCTCGAGCTCGGCCGCGAGCTCGCGCTCGAGCCACGCGACGAGGTCGACGATCCGGCCTTGTTGCTCGAGGTTGTCGACCAGCGCCTCGCGCAGCTCGTGGGCCAGCGCGGGAGGATCCGGGTCGGAGCCGAGCTGCTCGATCGCGAGGTGGAGCGCTTGCTCGGCGCGTGGCAGGTCGTGCAGGTCATCGCGGTGCAGCGCGGCGATCTCGGCCAACACCCGCGCGCGCGCCGGGCCGTGGCGCCGCGGCAGCTCGGCCTCGCGCAGCGCCACGAGCTCGAGGAAGCGACCGTGCTTGCGGTAGAGCGCGGCCAGCAGCTCCGCGCTCGCTCCGCGATCGGGGGCGTCGGCGACGACGGCCGCGAGGTCTTCGATCGCCTCGTCGGGTCGCGCGAGCGGGTCGAGCAGCAGGCGCGCCCGCTCCTCCAGCGCCTCGATGCGGGCCTTGCCGCTCTGGCGGGTGGCCACGGCGGCAAGCAGCACCACCCGACGCGCGGGATCGTCGGTGCGCTCGTGGAGCTCCGCGAGTCGAGCCCGCGCCTTGGCATCATCGGGGATCCTCGCGTTGATGCGCTCGAGCAGCGCCTGCGCGCGCTCGAGCTCGCCCTTGGCGATGGCGGCGTCGGCCGCTCGGTGGGCCAGCGCCGCGAATGCAGCATCGCCCATGCGCACGTGCTCGAGCACGCGCTCGGTCAGCTCCACCGCGCGGCCGAGGTCGGTCTGCGAGAAGTGATGATCGAGCAGCGGCAGCAGCAGATCGGGATCGGTGGGCGCGAGCGCGAGCGCGGCCTCGAGGTGGATCACCGCGGCCGGCGGATCACCGAGCACCTCGGCCGTCACGTGGGCCAGGTGCTTGAGGCTGATCACCTGCGCGTGCGGGGAGCTCGACGCGGCCACCCGCGCTCGCAGCAGCCGCAGGACCTCGGGCCAGCACTGACGCGCCTCGAGGGCACCCACCAGGCGCCCGAACATGGGGGGGTCCTCGAGCGCGAGCTCGGCTCGCCCCGCCAGCAGCTCGGCGGCCGCCCGCCGATCCAGGGGCTCGGCCATGCCGATGAACAGCTCGGCTTGCTGCAGCCCCGACAGCTCGTAGCGATCGGCGACGGCCTCGAGGTGGGCGATGTGCTCGGCGTCTTGTTGCGGGCGAGGGTGCCCGCGCAGCGAGAGGTGACGCGCCAGCGCGCGGTGCAGGTGCGGCGAGGCGGGGTGACGCGCGAGGGCTTCGTCGAGACGGCGATCGATCCCGGTGTCGACCGACAGCCCGACCAAGCGCGCGTCGTCGGCCAGCGCCACCAGGTCGGCGAGCATGGCCTCGTCGTCGTGGTCGCCCACGCGCGCGATCAAGCCGGGCCAGGCGGCCTGGGCGGCGGGCAGCGCCTGCACGCGCAGCGCGAGCCGCAGCGCTCGCATCGACAGCGACGGCAGGCCCAGCGGCGCGGCCAGCTCCAGCGCCGGGCCGACCAGCCGCTGCGCGACCTCGGGCTCCGCCTCGCGCGCGAGCGTGAGCAGGTGCTCGACCAGCACCTCGCCATCGCCGACGAGTCCCGCCAAGCGTCGCAGCAGCTCGGTGCTGGGTGGCTCGCTGCACAGGCGTCGGTCGAGGCGCTCGATCTCCTGCTGCTCGAGCCCCAGGCTGCGCACCGCCCACGCCCCGAGATGCAGCAGCTCCGCGTCATCACCGGCGGGCGATGAGAGGCGCTCGATCGCTCGGTGGGTCTGCGCGGCATCACCGACCGCGGCGGCCGACATCGCGAGCTCGCTGGCGAGCCGGTCGCGCTCGGAGCCCGGCACCATGCCCTCGACCGCGGCTTCCAAGGCCACCAGGTAGGGCTCGAGCCCGCCGAGCGCCGCGGCCAGGTGCTTGAGGGTCGACAGGAGCAGCGCGTCGGTGGGGCGGGTGCTCAGGCCCTCCTCGATCACCGCGCGCGCGCCCTCGGGATCGGCTAGGCGCTCGGCGAGCAGCAGCGCCTCGGTGCGCAGCTCCTTGGCCGAGAGCTCGCCACCCAGGCCGTGGCGCAGCTCGAGGCGCGCCGCCGCTTCCTGGCGCGGGTCGTCGACCGTCGTCGCCAGCGCCAACCACACCCGCGTCGCGTCGATGTGCTCGGCGCTGCCGCGGCTGAAGCCGCGCGCGGCCGTGGCCGCATGCCCGAGGCCTTCGCGGGCGCGACCGAGCTCGCCGAGCTGCCGGGCCAGCTGCAGCTCGGCGTCCAGCCGGACCGGACCTTCCTTCGCGTGCGCGATGATTCCGCGAAGCGCTCGCAGCTGCGTGGTGGCGTCGCCGAGGGCTCGCGCGGCCTCTGCGAGCAGCTCGTAGGCATCGTGCGGCACCCCGCGCTGGCCCAGCACCGAGAGCAGCCGATCGCGGGCCGACGCCGCCTCGCCGCTCGCGAGCTCGCTGCGCGCCAGCGCTACGCTGGGCTCGAGCCGGCGGGGGTCACCCACCGGTAGCTGCTCGAGCGCCTGGCTCAGCAGCGCTCGACCTCGTGCATCGTCGCCCCCACGCAGCGCGCCGCTCCCGAGCAAGAGCAGCTGCGCGACGTCGGGCGGCGTGTCGCTGTGCGGCTTGTCGGAGGACGGCGCCTCGCTGGGCGTTGAAGAGTCGAGTGGTTTCGCACTGGGCGGCTTGGCACTGGGCGGCTTGGCGCTGGGCGGAACGAAGTAGAGCGGTGTGGCGCTGTGCGGTGTGTCGTTGTTCGGTGTGGCGTTGGGCGGTGCGACGTCGAGCGGCTTGGCCTCGCTCGGACTCGCGTTGGACGGCGCCTCGGACGGCACGCTCTTGCGGCGCACCTCGGGCTTGGGAGCATGCTCGGGGCGCGCCTGCTCGGGGCGCGCCTTCGGGTCTGGCGACCGCTCCGCCGCGGCTTCCGCTCTCGCTTCCTCGGGCTCATCGGGCGGCCGGCCACCGAGTTGCACCAGGCGCTCGATCAACCGGCGGCGCACCGACAGCGGCGCGATGGTGACGGCGAGCTCGAGCAGCTTGGTCTCCAGCGTGGACGGACCGTCGTCGAGCAGCGGCTGCAGCTGGGCCCACGCGCGGCGTGGCTCTCCGCCCTCGGCCAGCAGCCACGCTTGCTCGAGCCGCAGTCGCATGCGCTCCGCGGGGTCCTCACTGCTCGTCGCGAGCTTGGCGAGGTGCAGCCCGCTGGGCCTCTTCTTGTCGTCACTCGCCTCGATCGCGGCGAGCTCCTGCGCGAGCTCGCTCGAGTCCGGGTGATCGCGCACGAGCGCTCGCAGCTCCGCCCACGCCAGCGTGCGGCTCGTGGGGTCTCCGCGCTCGACGAGCGCGGTCGCGAGCGCGCGGCGCAGCACCAGCGCGCGAGCGGGAGCCGCGTGGGGGATGGCTGCGCGCATCAGCTCGATCGTCCGCGCGCCGTCCTTCGCCGTGCGTAGCGATGCGAGCGCGGCGTCGACGAGCTCGTCGTCCTCGGGCGCGTCGACCACCGCCGCGCTCCACAGCGCAGCCGCCTTGCGGTGGTTGCCGCGGCGCGCAAGCGCGGCCGCCACCCCGGCGTGCACGCTGGCCCGCGTCGCGCTGCGGTCGGTGAGCGCCAGCGCCTCGCGCAGCGCCTCGTCGGCGATGGCCTCGGTCGTCGAGCGCGTGCCCATCGCGGCTGCACGCGCGCGGGCCAAGGCCGCGCACACGGCAGCCTCGAGCTCGCGCAGCCGCGGGTCGGCGGAGCACCGCAATCGCAGCGGCACCAGCAGCCCGATCGCCGCGTCGTGGTCATCGAGTCGATCCACGAGCACGCACGCCAGCGCGAGCTCGAGCCGGGCCTGGCGTCGGGGCGAGTTGGGCAGCCGACAAGCCGCGGCCAAGCGCTTCGCGAGCGCACGGTGATCGCCCGAGCGCCCCAGCGTGACCAAGAGGGCACGCGTGGCCTCGGCGTCCCGCGGCCGCACGTGCAGCCAGGCGCGCAGCGCCTGCAACGCGCGCGCGGGCTCGCGGTGGCGCGCCAGCTCGGCGAGCCAGCGCAGCGCCGGCAAGCGCAGCACGTGCTCCGCGGGCAGGTCTTCGACGAGTCGCCCGAGCTCGCCGCGAGCCCTCGCGTCGTCACCCGCCCGCAACGTCGCGTGGATCTCCGTCAGCCGCGCCGCGAGGCCCGCGCGGTCGTCGGAGGGATCGGGGGGGATCGCCTCGGCGGCCGCGTGCTCGTCCGCGCTGGCGAGCTTCAGCTCCGTGCGCTCCGGGCCCAGCGTGAGCTCCTCCACCACCAACCCACCGAGGTCGGGCACGCGCCACCCGGCCTCCACGAACGGTCGCAGCAGCGCGTGACGAACCGGGTCGATCACCACGGTGTCGGGCTGCGCGGGGTCGACTCGTCCGTCGAGGCACGCGGCCACGGCTTGCCACGCGGCGGCGGGATCCGGGGCCGCCTGCCCGATGCGCCAGGCCTGCCATGAACGCACCGCCAGCCGCCGCCCGCGTGGCTGCACCTGCAGCTCGAACAAGATCCACGCGCGTCGACCCTTGCGCTCGCCTGCCACCAGCAGGCAGGGGCCGGCCATTGCGCGGCTCGCGTTGGTGGGCTCCAGCCCCACCTCGTCCACGCGCATGCCATCGAGCTCTCGACCCAGCAGTCGCGCGGTCACCCACGCCACGATCGCGTGCGGCTCGACCTCGAGTCGCAGCTGGCGTGCGCGACAGCGCCGGCGACGAAAGGCCGAGGCCCCCGCCGCGCGCATCGGAAACTCGACGTCGGGCACCTCGGCCTCGAAGTCGAGCAAGCGCACGCCGGGGAACAGGGCCCGGCGCTCGAGGCGGAGCAGGGCTTGGCGATCGCGCAGCAGCAACGAGAAGCCGAGCACGTTGCCGACCGCCGGACGTCCGCCCGCAGTGGGTGGGTGCTCGTCCATGCCTCGGGTCCACGAGGATAGCGCACGAGCGCGGGTGGAAGCCAAGCGGGCGAGGGGAGCCTAGCGGAGGCGGGCGGTGAGGAAGCCGCCTCCACCACCTACCCGCTCGCATACGACGTGGGGCGCCTTGGCCGGCTTGGCGGCTTCCTTGCCCTCGCCTTCTTCGGCCTTGGTGTCGTAGGTGGTGAGCCGCTTGACCGTTTCCTCGGAGACCTTGATGTCGCCGCGGCCCTTGGCATCGAAGCAGCGACGGTTCACCCAGGTGCCCAGCACTCCCCGCGCGTGCTGCCGCTGCAGTCGCTCGTAGATCTCCTGGCGCTGCTCGGCCAGCTCCTCGTCGGAGGCCTCCTGCTTGGTCTCGACCCCGGCCAGCAACAGTGCCCCCGGAACCTCGTAGATCCCCTCGAGCAGCTCCATGTCGCCGTCTTGAGCCCATGCGTCGTCGAGTAGCTCGGGTACCAGGCCCAGGCCCGGGATCCGCGCGCCCTTGACGAACGGCCCCGTCGAGCGAAGCTCCGCCTTGGGGCGGGGGAGGCCCGCCGCAGGGTCCGAGGGGGCAGCCTTGCCCTCGCCCTCGCCTTGGATCGCGAGATCTTCGATCCGCTTGCCGCCGAACAGCGTCGTCTCGCCCAGCGCTCCCGGCTGCGCGAACACCTCGCCCAACGCGGTGCCGCCCGCCACTGCATTCTGGTCCTCTTCAGCCGCCCGCCGGGCGAGCTCGCGACCCTGCTGCTCGCGCACGCCCTCCTCGGCGAGCTCGCGCAGCGCGGCCTCCATCGGCACATTGCCCTCGCGCCGATCGGACACGCGCAGCAGCCACAGCGAGCCGCCGGCCTCCACGATCGTCGAGACCGTTCCGGTCGTGAGCCCCGGGATCGCCTCGCGGACGGCGTCGGGCAGGTCCGACGCCGCTGCGCTCTGCTCGTCGATCCAGCCGTAGTCACCGCCGCGACGCGCGGTGTCGTGCACCGACTGGGCCCGCGCCACCGCCTCGATGGGCTGGCTCCCGGCCTCGACCCGCGCGCGCGCCTGCTCGAGCGCGGCCCGGGCCTCGGGCGTGCTCTCGACCTGCACCAGCTGCAGCCGGGCCTGCTTGGGCAGCTCGGTGAAGCGAGACTTCTGCGACTCGTAGCGCTGCCCCAGCTCCTCGGCGTGCTCGGCCACATAGGCGTCGAGCTGGGCCGGCGTGGGATCGACGACCTCGGCGAACACGGCCAGCTCGTAGCGGGCGTAGCGGAGCGAGAGCGTGCTCGCGTTGGCCTCGTACTCGCGGCGCACCTCGGGCTCGGGCACCAGGACGCTGGCCGAGATGAGGTCGCGGAGGGTCTGCGCCAGCAGCTCCTCGCTCTGCTCGGCCAGATACGTGGGCTCGGCCACCCGCAGCGGCCCCAGCCAGTTCTTGGTGAAGATCTCGTAGTTGAACTTCTCGTCGGGGCCGAGCCACTCCACGCGATGGCCGAACAGCAGCACGTGGCCGGCCAGCACCACGTCTTCGGCCTGGGCCACGGTGGAGGCGAGGCCCATCTTGCGGGCCTCGTGGGCGAGCAGGATCCGCTCCACGATGCCGTCGATGATCTCCTCGTTCACGCCCACCAGCTCGCGCAGCTCGGGCTTGGGGACGAGGCCAAAGCGCGAGGCCAGCCCGATCTGAAAGCCAAAGTCCTCGTTGCGGATCTCTTCGCCGTGGACCTCGGCCAGGCTTCCTGGGGCCATGGTCAGGCTGTCGCTCGGCAGGCCGAACTGAAGACCGAAGATGATCGCGATGCCACCCAGGATCAGCCACGACAGGAAGCTCGTGGAGCGGCGGCGAATGAACTCGAGCATGGGGGCGGGACCTTAGCCGCGGCCCGGGTCGACATCAATCGGCTGGTTCGTGCCCTGCGGGGACCGCGGACGTTGGAGCTCGGCCTCGCGATTGCGGCCTTTGCGCTGGGTTCGAGGCGATTGCGCGGAACGCACAGCGCCGGCCACCAGCGCCTCACGGGCGAGGAAATATCACCCTTGGCTCCAGCGTACCGGGCCCGCCACGCGCTTGCTCGCCGCACGGCCGGCGTGTATGTGTGAGCGGCTGCAAACGGCAGCAGCGGGCTCGCAGCCCCTGCCTCGCCCGCCCGATCACCCGCCGCCTCCTTCGTCCGTCCGTTTCCCGCTTCAGCGGGCCATTCATGCTCTTCGACTGGGTATACGGCCTGTTCTCCAACGACCTGGCCATCGATCTTGGCACGGCCACGACGCTCACCTATGTGAAGGGCAAGGGCATCGTGGCCCACGAGCCTTCGGTGGTCGCGGTGCAGAAGCACGCCAACACCAAGCGCGTGCTCGCCGTCGGCAAGGAGGCCAAGGAGATGCTCGGGCGCACCCCGGGCAACATCGTCGCCATCCGACCGATGAAGGAGGGCGTCATCGCCGACTTCGAGGTCACCGAGGCGATGATGCGTTACTTCATCACGCGCGCGCACAACCGCCAGACCTTGGTGAAGCCGCGCATCATCATCTGCGTGCCCTCGGGGATCACCGAGGTCGAGAAGCGAGCGGTCCGCGATTCCGCGCTCGCGGCCGGCGCCCGCGAGGTGTTCCTCATCGAGGAGCCGATGGCCGCGGCGATCGGCGCAGGCCTGCCCATCACCGAGCCGGGCGGCAACATGGTCGTCGACATCGGCGGCGGCACGGCCGAGGTCGCCGTGATCTCGCTGGCCGGCATCGTGGCCTGCAAGAGCGCGCGCGTGGGCGGCGACAAGATGGACGAGGCGATCGTCCAGCACATCAAGCGCAAGTACAACCTGCTCATCGGCGAGCGCACCGCCGAGCGGGTGAAGATCGAGATCGGCACCGCCGCTCCGACCGACGTGACCATGACCATGGAGGTCAAGGGTCGCGATCTGGTCGCGGGGATCCCCAAGACGGTGGTGATCGACTCCGACGAGATCCGCGAGGCGCTCTCCGAGCCGGTGTCGGCGATCGTCGATGCCGTACGCCAGGTGCTCGAGCGCGCCCCCCCCGAGCTCTGCGCCGACATCGTCGACAAGGGCATCGTGCTCACCGGCGGCGCCTCGCAGCTCACCAACCTCGACGTGCTGCTGAGCGAGGAGACCGGGCTGCCGGTGTTCTTGAGCGACGAGCCCGAGTTCGCGGTGGTGCTGGGCTCGGGCGCGGCGCTCGACGAGCTCGATCTGCTGCGCGAAGTTGCGCTGAGCTAGGGGGTGTCCCTCATTGCCGCGTGAGTGGGGAACGCCGTCAGCGGGCCGCAGGGCAAGGCGCGAGGAGGGAGTTTGTCGGGCACAAGTGACTGACGAACAACGCGGCAATGCGGCCCGGGGGCGGTGTTCACCGCTCGCGTGGCAATGAGGGACACCCCCTAGGCCGCGAGGCCCCGCAGACGGCCCTCTAGGGCTTTTTTCGGCTTTCTTCGCCCACGCGTGCGACAAGGTCGGAGCGCCAGCGTTGAGGGGGTGATGAAGACCACCACCGCAACCCTCGGCCTCCTCCTCGCAACCATCGTCGGCGTGACCGCAGTGCCCCAGCTGGGGAGCGCCGCGCCGCTGACCGATGATGCGACGCGTGCCGTTCCGGTCAGCGCCGACGCGATCGAGCTCGAGGGCGAGTGGAGCCTGGCCGAGCGCAGCACGTGGGAGCGGATCTACGCCGACCGCACGCAGTACCTCAACCTCATGAACAGCACCTGCGGCACCTCGATCACGATGTCGTTCGACCACGCCGCGTTCCGCGACCGGCTGCCGGCGGTCGACGCCAATCGCAACGAGGACTGGAACGCCAGCGCCCTCATCACCGCGATCCGCAACCTGTGCCTGCAAGGCGAGACCCAGCGGGCCACCGTGGCGGCGAAGATCACCGCGATCCGCTTCGTGCGTGCGCCGGCGCGCAAGCACGTGATGAGGAACAAGCGGCTCGTGATCGCGCTCGACCTCGAGGCCAATCCCCGCGAGTACGTCAACGACTTCTCCGCCTGGCTCGCGAGCTCGCTATGAGCCCG
>JBFIJN010000338.1:0-9768 GCA_041600735.1 Nannocystaceae bacterium | reverse complement strand
GAGTCGGTGATCGGCGAGCACGTCACCCGCGACATGCTCGTCCGCGATCGTCACCTCGCGCAGGCCGAGATGGCGCGGACCATGCTCTGGCTCTACCACCACCAGGAAGCAAGCTCCGGAGCACGCGCCGCCGCACTGGGTCTGTTGCTCGAGTTCATCGCCGAAACCTGGGGTCCTGACGCCGTGCGGCCGTTTCTCACCTACTTGCTGTCCGCCTTTCCAACACGGACCCCGATCCGCGCTATCATCGAGCGGTCCCTCAACCCGGAGACACGTCACTTGTACGCCACCATCCGAGACGAGCTCATCGCCGAGGGCATGCTGAAGGGCGAGGCCAAGGGCGAGGCCAGGGGCAAGGCCAAAGGCATGGCTGAGATGCTCGAGCAGTTGCTCGATTCCCGCGAGCTCGCGCTCACCGATGAGCTCCGCGAGCGCGTCGCCGGCTGCAAGGACGAGTCGTTGCTCCGACGCTGGTTCCAGCGCGCCATCACGGCCGCAACCCTCACCGACGTCTTCGACGACTGAGGCGAACAGCGCCCAACCGGCCAACGGCATCGTCGCGCGTGCCGCTCGTAGCACGTCTGCATGGCCGGCTTGGCCGAGCAAGGCTGTACGTCGATGGAGCCCGAATGGGCGACTTGGTGCCTTCGGAGGCCGCTATTTAGCGGGTGGCACACAGGAATCGAACCTGCTCCCGGGGTGGGCGAAGGTGTGGACGCGGCGTCGGGTTGGCCGCCCAAGTCCCCGGTAAGGTTCGGTTTCTGGCGCTTCGAGCTGATGACGGCGTCTCGGTGATCCCCGGGCGAGCTGCAGAGTTGGGGCATTGGTTTTCGTGATCGTGGGCTCGTGCCGACGGCAGAGGACGAGGCGGTCCCTGACGGTGGGTCACAGCCGTAGGTGCCTCCAGGCACCCCGAGCTGATCACTCCTCTATCCTCGGCATGGGCCCGAGATGCTCGACCAGCAGCTCGAGCGTGGTGTTGTTCGCCACCTCCCATAGCCTCGACTGCGGGGTGACGACGCACCCCGTGTTGCGCTGGCGAATGCCAAGCCTGGAATGCAAGCTGAGCACCGTCGGCATTCCACTGCGGTAGTAGACCGCCGTGCCATCGGCGTACTCCATCGCTGTGTGGCCGACGAGGAAGATGGGAAGCAAGACGACCGGTGAGGCGATCAGCATGCCGTTGAGTAGCCTTCGATATCGACCAGCGAGCACGGCCATGAACAACGCCGACGACATCAATAGCACCCACGGCGCCAACTCCAGCCACGATGCGAACACACTCGGTGGCACCGCCAGCCACCTCCCCAGGGTCTCGTCCAGCGCGTCCCACCACAGGTCGGGACGAACCCACCACGTCCACCACGTCACCAGGAATGCCGCAGCCAGGGGCCACCGCACCCACGCATGGGCGTGGAACCCTGCCAGGGCTCGCAGCGCCCGGCTCGGCCGCTCGCACGTCACCCCGCATTGAAACCGCGGGGCTCGATCGGGTTTCTCGAGCCTGCCCCCGAACCTCGAATCAACGGTGACATCGATGACCTCGCGGGGCCGAGCATCCTCGAGCGTCCCAGGACGCTGCTCTTCACCCGCTCGGCGCGTTGCTCGTCTCCCTACGCCCAGCTCGGGATCGAGGAACCCGGGCCTCGGTTCGACGTGACGCCTTTCGCCAGGGGGCGCGTAGTGTCAGCGCTGGCGACCGTGGTCGAGGGTGGCCGGGTTTCTCGCCGCCGGGGTCCCAGGCCATATGCGAGAAGCTGGAGATGAAGGCCGAGGACTACCTCGGGAGACCGTGAGGGGTTGGGCGAGGGCTCGTCGCTCTGGTCGAGGAGACGGGCGGCGGAGCGGCGCTCGCGGTTGGCTTTGGCCTGGTCGCGGCGGCCGTCGTCGTCGAAGGTGACGACCGAGGCCTCCGTTTGAGAGACCTCGAGCGGCAGGTCGTCCTCGAACCATACGAAGAGGGTCAGGAACCGGACGCGGCGACCCGCGAGCTCGGAGATGGCCTCGCGCGTGTCGAGATCGAAGACACGAGTGAAGCGAGCCTGGCTGAGCGGGTGGGCGGCGCCATGGTCGTCGAAGTAGACGTGTCGAAGGTGGAGGGGCACCGTGTATTCGAATACCAAGACGCGAGGGCGGGCGCCGAGGGGAAGGCGGAACGCCCGCGTCGCAGTCGTCATCGCGCCCGTCCACGCGGAGCTCATCGCGGGTCGCCTCGCGGGGCTCGCTCGCGCCAACGTCATGTCGGATCGCGGCGATCGGCTACACACTACCCCTCAGGCGGCCGCGAGGGGCATGGTCGCGGGATCGATCATCCGCTGCACCCAGCGGCGCAGCACCACCAGCACCAGGCCCAGGGCCAAGGCCGCCATGCCCACGCGCATGAACACCTCGGCGTAGCGGGTGAGCACCACGGCCGTCGACTCGACCCCCGGCGCCCCGGAAGCGGCGGTGGTGCCTGCGATCCAGCCTGCGACGAGGTGACCGGCGGCGTAGGTCATGAACCAAGCACCCATGCAGAAGCTCGCGGCGCCGCGGGGTGCGAGCTCGGTGACCATGGCCAGGCCCACGGGTGACAGGCACAGCTCGCCGAGTGTGAGCAGCAGGTAGAAGAGGCCGAGCCACACGAGCGCGACCTGGCCGGTGGTGGCCCCACCCCCTACGCCGCTGCCGAGCACCAAGAAGCTCGCGCCGAGCAGCAGCAGCGCCAGCGCGAACTTGGCCGGCGTGGACGGCTCGAGCCCGCGTCGCGCGAGGCGGCCCCACCCCCACGAGACCAGGGGCGCTAGCAGGATCACCAGCGCGCTGTTGAGGGCGAGTAACGCGGGCGCGGGGATGCGAACGCCGGCGATGATGCGATCCACGTGGTGCTCGGCGAGCACCGTGAGAGAGGAGCCCACCTGCTCGAATGCAGCCCAGAACGCGGTGTGGAACGCCATCAGCACCATGAGCGCGAGCAGCTTGGCGCGCGCGGGGCCCGGGAGGCGGACGGCCATCGTGCCGAGCATCACCACCACTCCGAGGCTGACGAGCGCGATGATCACGTTGCCCCACGTGTCCTGCCATAGGAGCGTCGCGCACAGCAGCACCATCGCGACGACGGCGAGGCCGAGGCCGAGCGTGCGGCCCGGGGAGAGCGGCGCGGTGAGGTGGGCCGCTGGGGCCGGCCCTCGTGGACGCAGCAGCCGGCGACCGCGGACCACGATCGTGAGGCCGAGGATCATGCCCACGCCCGCGAGCCCGAAGCCGTAGTGCCAGCCGAAGCGATCGGCTACCGCCCCGCACACGAGCGGCGCGAGCATGCCCCCGATGTTGATGCCCATGTAGAATAGGTAGAAGCCCTGCGCTTTGCGGGGATCGCCTGCGTCATAGAGCGCGCCCACGCGGCTCGACACGTTGGGCTTGAACAGGCCGTTGCCCACGCACAGCAGCGCCAGGGCCCAGTAGAGGCCGTCGGCCCACGGAAGCGCCATCACCAGGTGGCCCGCGGCCATCAGCACACCGCCCAGGAGGATGGCCCGCAGCTCGCCGATGAAGCGCTGCGCCACCCAGCCCCCGAGCACCCCGAACGCATACACGACCGCGCCGTAGACCCCGTAGAGCGCGTAGGCCTCGGCCTCGGTGCGGCCGAGCGCTTGGATCACGTAGAGCACCAAGAGCGCGCGCATGCCGTAGTAGCTGAAGCGCTCCCAGAGCTCCGCGCTGAACAGGATCGCCAGGCCGCGAGGGTGGCCGAGCCAGAGATCGTGGGGATGGGATGGGCGCGTGGTCATGCGACCACGCTAGGGGGCGGCGTGCGTGCGCGACTATGCCGTGACCTCGGTCGATCTCGCGCGCGCGGGCGAGGTGGCGCGAGGTCGCTGGAGGTGGCCGGTCAGGGCGGCGTGCGTGCACGGGGGCGCACCCACCCCACCGCGAGCTCTGGCGCGAGGGCGTAGCAGTGGTCCACCGTGACGAGGCCGTCGGGGGCCCGCAGGCGCCGGCGTAGCGCGTAGATGTGGCGTGCGGCGGCGTTGCTCTGCTCGGCCGGCAGCGCGAGCTCGGGGGCCACGCGCTCTCCCACCTCGCGGGTGGGGACGCCGGGCGTGCCGTCGAGGCGGGCCTGCACGAGCGCGCGCCAGGTGCTGGCCTCGTGGCCGTGGACGGGCAGCTCGAGGCGATCGGCACGAAGCGCGAGCCCGCGGCCGGAGAGCGCGAGCTTGGTCGCACGGTCTTCCCAGAGCACGAGGTCGAGGCGGGCGCCGAGGGTCTCGAGCTCGGCGGGGTCGCGCGTGATCCACTCGGGCTCGGCGCGCTCGGGCTCGTGCAGCGCCAGCGGGAATGCGTCGTGGAGGCGTCGACGCAGCAGCGGCACGAGGGCCTCGGGGAGCTCGTCCTTGTGCAGCACGTCGCGGGGGTCGAAGCCCACCGAGAGCAGGTCCTTGCCGAAGGTCGCGTGGAAGCCTCGCTTGTTCGACACGAACACGCACTGCGGCGGCCGCTCGGCGTACATGCCTCGGATCGTGTTGGCGAGGTAGATCGTCTCCCACCACTGGTCGGCGGGCACGAAGCGCAGCGTCTGCAGCTGGATGTCTTGCAGCAAGAGCCCGCGGGGCGCGAGCAACTCGGCGATCGTGCGCGCGTACGCGTGGGCGTGCTCGAGCACCGCAGGCGGCAGCGCGCGGTGATTGGGGTGGCCCGAGGTCGCATCGGCCATCACCTGCACGCGGGGGTGCGCATGGCCCCAGCGAGCCACTGCGGCAGCGGTATCGGGGCCAGGGCGCTCGAGGCACACGACCGTGAGCCGCGACGCCAAGCTCGGGTCGTAGCGCTGCAGCAGATCGAGCAGCAAGTCGATGTGATAGATGTGGTCCTCGACCAAGACCAGCGGTCGGCGATGGAGCGCATCCATGCGGCGCCGCGATCGTAGCCTGCCCGCCCCACCCATGGCCATGCACATGCGCAAGCTCGTGATCCCCCTGCTCGTCGCCTTGGTGGTCGTGGCTGGAGCGACGTGGACGCTGCGGCAGTGGCAAGCACAGCTGCGCTCGGGGCGTGCGCAGGTGCTGGGGCGGTTGCTGGCGATCGAGCATGCGCCGCGGATGTTGGAGGCACCCGGCGTGGAGGCGTGGCTGCTCGGTGTGTTGCAGGACGCGGGGGCGCGGCTTCCGGCGGCTGAGCGCGGCGCGTACGAGGAGCTGCTGCATCCCACGTGGGCGCCGCAGCTGCCCGCGAGCATGGTCGCGGTAGGCGAGCTGCTCCATCGTGCGCCGCCGGAGACCGAGGTCGCCGCGAATTCCGTCGCGTTGCGGGAGATTCCCGCGCCGGTCGTCGAGGGGGCGGGGGCGGGATCGTCGTTGCGGACCGTGGAGCACTGGGAAGTCGACGGGCGCACGCTGGTGCTCACGCGACGGCGCGGGCTGTCGCAGAGCGGGCCGCCGCCGGTGGCGTTGCAGCGGGCCGCCAAGCACTTGATCGAAGTGGCGGACGGTTGGGTCGATGCGGCGGTGGATGCCGACGGCATCGGGCCCTTGGCCACTCCGCCGAGGGTGATCCGGTTCTATGCGGTGGCCGCGGACGGCAGCGTGCTGTCGCTGCCACTGCCACGCGCGGACGGTGGCGATGCGCTCGAAGAGGAGACGATCGAGAGCCACCGACGTCCGCGCGCGCCGAGCTTGGTCTCGGACAGCATGTTCCTCGAGCTCGACTTCGGGCAGCCGCTCGCCGGGCAGACCTACTACACCGGCCTCTACATCGATGTCGCGGGATCGGGTCTCGTGGCGAGCGTGTCTGCGCCCGTACGATACGGAGAGGATGCGCTCGAGGTCGTGCTCGCTGCGGATCTCTCGGTGGACATCGAGCTGCCGCGATTGCTCGAGGCGGCGGATCCTTCGCTGCGGCTCGCGGTCACGGATCCGGTGAGGGAGGTACGAACGCCGATGTGGCAGCCGTGGAGCACGCTGGGAAGCTCGCTGCCGATCGACGCGCCGGAGGAGCTGCGTCGCGAGGTGCAGGCGATGGCGATCCGCGAGGCTCGCGAGGACGTGTGGGCACCGCAGCGGACGTCGGTGCATCACACGCCGGATCACGGGCGCGGGGTGCTGATGGCCGTGCAGGTGAGCCAGCGCCGGTGGTTGGTGGGGTGGTTGTCGGAAGCGCCAGCGGGGACTCCGTGGGGCCCGATGGTGGTGGTTCCGGGGCTGCTCCTCGGGTTGATGCTGTGGGGTGCGCGTGGGCGGCGGAAGGCCGTCGTGCATGCGCTGGCGGATGCGCGGCAGGACGAGCGGAATCGGCTGGCGGGGATCGTGGAGCACGGGGCCGACACGCTGGCGAGAGTGCTGTCCACGCGCTTGGCCGCCGAGGTGCAAGACGAGGGGCTGGCGTTCTGCCGATGGTTGTCGGAGTACTTGCTACGAAGGCTACACGTGAGCCAGTGGGTGCTCGATCGCTGGGGCGGGCCGGTGTGTCACGATGTGGGGTGCATCCTCGGGGTGGCGACGCTACGCGGGGCGCTGGTGCAGTACGAGCGGATCTTCGACGTGGTGGCCGGTGATCCCGGGCTGCGCGCGCAGCTGCACTGGAACAACGGAACGCTCGCGAAGGCAAAGGCCGAGGGTGAGGCGTGGGTGAAGGTGTGGATCGACTGGCCCGAGGAGTGGCGGGTGACGGCGCCGACCGAGGGGCTGTTCGGGTACGTGCTGGGCGAGGCGTTGGTGAACGCGGTGAAGCACGGGGCGCCCGGCGTGCCGGTGGAGCTCGATGTGGATCTGGATCGCGGCCGGCGGCAGCTATGCTTGCGGGTGCGGAATTCGTGTGCGACGTCGGCCGAAGGGGCGAGCCCGGAAGCGAAGGCCTACGGCGGCCTCGCGATCGTGACCGAGCTCTCGCGGGTATGCGGGTGGCCGCTCGAGCATCACCACGAGGATGATGCGTTCGAGCTGAGATGGACGTGCCCGGTGACGCAAGAGCGCGCGGGCGGTCAGGTGGATTGAGGGCTTGAGCGACGGTGGAGCCATCGCTGCCATGTCGGGCAAGAGGATCCACGGGCGGGGATCCACCAACGGAAGACGTGCCAGAGGGTCCCTGACCGCGGAATTCCACGCTTTTGCACCACTACGGGACCGTCTAGCGTGGAGGCATGGCCACGGCTCGCTCGACCTCCTCACCGCCTCGGATCATTGCGTCGTTGCTCTTGGGAATCGCTCCCTTCGGCTGCAACCGAGACCCGCTCGACGTCGACGACGAGCCCGCGGACACGCAGGGCTCGAGCACCTCCATCGACCCCGGATCGACCGGCGGGACCTCCAGCTCCACCACGACTCCGACGGGGAGCCCCACGGGCATCGACGAGACCACCAGCGCCGACGAGACCGCGGCCGAGGCGGTGTGTGGAGACGGCGTGATCGGCCCGGGTGAGACGTGCGACGATGGAAATGCGGCCGATGGCGATGGGTGCTCGGCGAGCTGCCAGGACGAGCCATGCACGCTCGAGTGGTCGGTGGCCGATCCCATCGGCTCCTGGGGCTCGGCCAGCGTGTTCACGCCCACGGTGCTCTCGAACGACCAACTGGTCATCGCGCACTGGTACGGAGAAGGAGCGCCGGTCGACAGCAGGATCTCGTGGGTCTCGGCCACCGACGGTGCGCTGCTGTCCACCCTCGAGCTCTCGTTGACGCCCGAGCAGGACTTCCCGCAGTCACTCGCCGTCGACCCCGGCGGCGACGTGTTCCTGGGCAGCACCGACTACGCCATCACGACCGCCCAGGTGCGACGCGTGAGCCCCGACGGCACCGAGCACTGGGCGTTCGAGCGCCCCGAGGAGACCTTCGTGGGCGGCCTCGCGCTCACGCCTGCGGGCGAGCTGGTGATGACGACCACGGCCTATCTCGCGAGCGACCAGTGGGACGTGATGGTGAGGGCGCTCGATCCGACGACCGGCTCGGAGCTATGGTCCAACACCTTCGGCGGTCGACCGGAACCCGATGGCGGAGCTCTCGATCTCTCCCTGGGGCTGGTCGTCGACGAGCTCGGGCGCACGTTCGTGGCCCACACCGACGCCATCGACCAGGACATGGCGGGTGCGTGGGTAATCGCGCTCGCACCGGATGGAGATCCCGTGCCGCTGTGGCACGAGCCCATCTGGGAGCTCCTCGGCGCCGATCTACTAGCATGGCGTCTGGCTCTCGGGCCCGATGGGTTGCTCGTGGCCCTGGTCCGCGCGGAGAGTTCTCCGCAGTTCTGGGTGATCGGCATCGACGCGGACACGGGCGAGGTGCAATGGGTCGTGGCGGAGAACGACCTCTCGATCCTGACCGGCTTCACCACGGGATTGCTCCTCGACGTCTCCGACGAGCGGGTGCTCGTCGCAGGCTTTGGTGGCGAGGAGACCCCTGCGGGCCTGGTCCCCAGGACCTTCGTGCTAGGCCTCGATCTCGACGGGGACGTGGTGTGCACCAATATCCTCGTCGCCGAGGACACCCACGTATCGCTCCCCTATGGCATCGCGGCTGCCCCGGATGGCGCGTTCTACCTCACCGGCTACCGGCACCCCATCGACATCCCCGGTGAGGTTCCCTTCGAGCTGTTTCGCATGCGCGTCCGCTGAGCTCACCGCAACGTCGCTCTACGCCGCCACCCCAGCAGCAACGAGGACTCGACTCCACACGCGCGCAGCATGACGGCCTTCGCGAACGCCCTCGAGTCCTATGAGCCCCGAGCCTTGCCCGAGGATGGTTCGTGGGCTTCGTGCGGAGGCGTCCACGCTGCCCACGGTGTGCCCACCTCGGAGCTCTACGAAAGTGGACAGTGTCCTCAGATTCTCAGGCTGCCTGGTCGAGTCGACCAAGCCGTGTGCATCGCGTCTCCCAGGCGGGACACTAAATTAGCCGGGGTGCTCCGGCGCGTGGCAGGCCCCGCCCAGGCGCTGGTGGTGGCCGTGGAGCTCGAGCCGCTGGGCCCGGCGTGTTGGCCATGCTTCCCCGGCGAGAACGCGCCGCCCCTACTTCGTGGCCGGTAGCGAGCAACATCAATCGTTGCCGCTCGAGACCGCCGAGCCCCTCGATGACCGAACACGACAACGCCGACAGCGTCGGCGGCGACGACCACGAGGATATCGCCCACCATCCCCACGACGGCTTGGTGAAGCGCATCTTCACCGACGCCGAGACCGCCGCCGTCGAGCTACGCCAAGTCCTCCCGGCCACGCTGTGCGACCGACTCGACTGGGGCACGCTGCGCGTCGAGCCCAGCTCGTTCATCGATCCCAAGCTCAAGCCGCGTCATAGCGACATCCTCTACACAATCGCCATTGCCGGGTCGGAGCGGCGGATCTCGCTCTATACCGTGCTCGAGCACCAGAGCAAGCCCGACGCGAGGATGGCCGCTAGGTTCATCGTGTACGTGGGTCGCCTCTACGAACGCTATTTCCGCCAGCACAAGAACAGCGCCACCGTCCCGATGGTCGTCCCGATCCTGCTGTATCAGGGTCCCACCGGCTGGACCCTCCCGCGGCGGCTGTCCGAGTCGCTCGACGTCCCGCCCGAGCTACTCGCGGTCTTCCCATCTCCGATCGAGCTGGCCTTCGCCGTCGATGACCTCGAGGAGTCGGTCATCGGCGAGCACGTCACCCGCGACGTGCTCGTCCGCGATCGTCACCTCGCCCAGGCCGAGATGGCGCGGACCATGCTCTGGCTGTACCACCACCAGGATGCAAGTGCCGGAGCACGCGCCGCCGCACTGGGTCTGCTGCTCGAGTTCATCGCCGAAACCTGGGGTCCTGACGCCGTGCGGCCG
>JBFIJN010000337.1:0-9788 GCA_041600735.1 Nannocystaceae bacterium | reverse complement strand
GGCCACGAGACCAGCGCCTCGGCGCTGGCGTGGATGATGATCTACCTCGCGCACTACCCCGAGCACTGGGAGGCGCTGTGCGAGGAGGCGCGCGCGGTCGACGAGATCCCGAGCACCCCCGAGGCACTCGCAGAGTGTCCGCTGGCCGAAGGGCTGTTCCGCGAGGCGGTGCGCATGCGCCCGCCGGTCTATGCGGAGTCGCGGCGCACCACCGAGACGATCGTGCTCGACGGTCGCGAGGTGGCCGCGGGCACGCTCGTTCACATGCCGCTGACGCGACTGTCTCGCGATCCCACGGTCTATCCCCGGCCCGAGCGCTTCGAGCCCCAGCGCTGGTTCCAGCGCGATCGCAAGATCACTCCCATCGAGACCAATCAGTTCGGCGGAGGGCACCACTTCTGTCTCGGCTACCATCTCGCGGTCCTCGAGGGCACCCAGCTGGCGATTGCGGCCGCGAAGATCCTCGGCGCGGCGGGCCTTCGCCCCGTGCTGCGACCCGATCGGCTGCCTCGCACCGTGTTCATGCCGCTCGCGCATCCCCCCGCGCGTACGCGGATCCACTTCGAGCGCCGTCGCTGATCTGAGGAGGATCCACGGGTCGCCGTCGAGGGACTCGGCGCGGCGCGATCGACCTCGATGCGGCAAGCGGGGTTGGCAAGGGTGGCGGGAGGGGCGACCATCGCGTCGATGCCCAAGAAGAGCTTTCCCCTCGATCCCAACTCCACCGTCGAGCTCCAGTGGCGCGGGATCTGGAAGGACTTCACCGTGTGCGTGGATGGCCGCGAGCTCGGGCGCATGAACGGGCAGCGAGAGCTCTCGCAGGGCCGCTCGTGGCCGCTGGCCGACGGCTCGACGCTGGAGGTCAAGCTCGACACCGGCCTCGGCGGCGGCGGGCTGAGCGTCTCCCGCAATGGCGTGCCGTTGCCCGGCACCGCCTCCGATCCCAAGACCGCGATGAAGTCCGCGTCCGGCATCGTGTTCTTCATCGCCGGGCTCAACGTCGCGCTGGGGCTCGCCGCCGAGCTCGGCCAGGTGGACTTCCTGCTCGCGCTCGGGCTCGGCTGGATTGCGGTCGGGTTCGGGGCGGTATTCGCCGGGCTGGGGTTTGCGACCCTGCGGGGCTCGGTCGTGGCGCTGTGGATCGCGATCGTGCTGTTCGCGATCGACGGCCTCCTGGGTCTCTACGCGGTGGTCGATGCCGGCGGCCAGCCGGGCATCGGAGGGCTGGTGTTCCGCGTGTTCATCATCGTCGCGATGGTCAAGGCCGCGAGGTCGGGGGCGGCCGCGCGCGCGACGTGATCGTGCGGTCACCCCCGCGACGAAGATCCATTGGACAGCGACTTTCGGCGTGCTAAGACTGCCGAGGTCGCCATGTTGCGTTTCCCGGCACAGCTCTCGATGACTGCGGTTCACCCCGCAGGTGTCGTCGCGTGCGCCGGATGTCGCCAACAATTCGCGTGTCTCTGCGGGTAGCCGCGCCTTCGTCATCCCACGTAGGCGCGGCCATGACCCGCCGCAGGGATTCGTTCGTGTGCGCACTGCTGTGGCCGTGACCCCACCTTGGTCGGGTCGCAGAGTGGCATTGCTGCGCGAACACGACGACTTGGCGTGGTAGCCCAATTGGTCGGGCATTCGGCTGCAACCCGAAATGAATGCAGGTTCGAGTCCTGTCCGCGCCTCTACTTACTCGGGAGTCGCCCAATGGTCAGGGCATCCGGCTTTGATCCGGAAGATCGGGGTTCGAATCCCCGCTCCCGAACCAACTGCGAGTCGGAGTCGTCGCAGTATGCGTAGTCGATCGTATTGATCTGTTCTTCGGGCGCCGTCGAGCTCTCAGCGCTCGAGCGCGGCGCGGACCCAAGCCTGCCGCTCCTCGAACCACCTTGGACCGACGGCCACGTCGATGTCGCGGGACTCACCACCGCTGGTGCTCAGCCCCACGCGGGCGCGGGTGAAGTACACGGCCGCGCGGGTCGCATCGCCGGCCCGTGAGATCGTGGCGCGAAGGTCGACCGCCTTGCCCTCGAAGCGCCCGATGTCGACCTCGGTGCCGCCGCGCCCGCGGGTGACTTTCATCGAGAAGCTGACCGGCTCGGTCCACCGGCGCAGATCGGGCACGCGCCGGAACAGCCCGCGGTCGGGGCGCAGGTGGAGCACCACGGAGCGCAGGTGGTTCATGCGCCCGTCGAGATCGGCGACCAACCGTCCCGACCCCGCGTCGTAGCGCACCGTGGCGCCCTCGATCACGAGCCAGTCGTGGCTCGTGATGGCACGTGCCGTCCGCAGCGCGATCTGGTGGAGCTTCACGTGCAGCGGCGCGAGCACCAGCGCCAGCTTGGCGTGCTCGAGCGTGCCCTTGCTGCGCAGGTCGCCGTCGGTGCGCAGCTCGAAGTCGTCGCCAAGCGTGAGCACCAAGTCGTCGACCGTTGCCGCGAAGTCGAGCTCGAAGATCCGCGGATCGTCGCGCTTGGTGTGGGCCGAGGCATGGCCCACCACGCTGCCGCCGCGCAGCGGCAGCTTCGGGCCCAGCCGACCCACTTCGCGAACATCGACCTCGAACGCGGGCAGCTCGACCGAGGCCGAGACCAGCTTTCCCAGGCCGTCGACCAGATCGACGGAGTCAAAGCCCGCGCGCAGCGAGAGCTGGTCGGCCGTCATCAGCGGCGAGGCCGCGCCGAGCCGCAGCGCGACCAGCTCGGCCTGGGCGAGCACGGCGGGTTCCTCCCCGTCGGTGGCCTCGGCCCGTACCTCGACCACGATCGCGGCGTCGACGAGGAGGGGCCGGCCGCGCTCGCGGGCCTGCGTCAGCTCGAGGCGCGCCGCTTGGTAGATCAAGCTCGACCCGGGGGCCACCGCGCCTTCGTCGATGATCACCTCGCCGCCGAGCGTGCCCTGCCCGTGATGGAGGGTGACGGGCACGTCCCAGCCGAGGTCATTCACCCACTCGAGCTCCGAGATCGCGGCCTGGATCGCGACGCGCCCCGACATCATGCGCAGGGCGGGCGTCCCGTGGAGCTCGCGTACGTCGTAGGCGCGGACCGAGAGCTCCACCTGGCTCGCGACGTCCCTCGCCACCAGCGTCTCACGATGGTGGATCTCGCCCGCAGTCATGTCGAGCGTGAGCGAGGGCAGGCCCACGCGCTCGGCCACTCGCACGACGAACGCTCCCCCCAGGTGCCCCTGGAGCTGGGCCGTGAACGTATCGACCTGGAGCTGGTCGAGCTCGGTGTCGACGCCCTCGAGCACGAATTCCCACGGATGCTCGGGCGTGGGACGAGGCTCCTCGTCGAGGATCGGCAGGGGGAATCCCTCGATGCGGCGCAAGCCTTCGAGCTGCGCCGGATCGGTCCCGTAGGGCCTCTTGAACGCGAAGGCGAGCTGGGCGTGCTGCCCTTGCACGGAGCGGGTCGCGAAGCGTCGGGCAAGGAGCTGGCTCAGCTCGAGCTCGACCTCGCCGTCGGGCAGGTCGAGCTCGAGCTGCCAGCGAGCGGCGTCGATCTGCAGCCGCAGCTCGTGGAAGTGTACGTGGGTGGGCCAGACGCACCAGGCGAAGCCATGGCGCAGCCGCACGGTGCTGCGGGGCCGCTCGCCGCTGACCAGCTGCTCTACCAGCCCCGTCCACAGCGCGAGGTTGATGGTGGCCAGCCACAGCAGCGGGATGCTCACCAGCACCAGCACGCCGCGAGCGAGCCAGCGGCGGGTCCTCGCGCGGCTCATTCGGCTACCCGCTCGCTGGCGAGCGGCGCTTGATCCGAAGCGACGGTGGCTCGCGCGAGCGCGAGCTGCTCGGAGGCTTGGTTGAGCTCGGCTCCCACGAGGACCAGCACGGCCAGCAGGTAGAGCCACAGCAGCAGCACGGCGACCGCGCCCAGCGAGCCGTAGACTTGGTTGTAGGTGCCCATGGTCGCGATGTAGAGCGAGAACAGCCCGGAGGCAGCGAGCCCCGCGCCGGCCACCAGCAGCGAGCCGGGCGTGAGCCAGTGCCAGCGCATGGGCTTGCGATCGGGGGCCCAGTGGTAGATGCACGCGCAGCCCAGCAGCACCAGCAGCACCAGCACGGGCCAGCGAGCGATCGTGACCCACGAGAACGTCTCGAGCTGCAAGCCGGCCACCGCGAGCAACGAAGGGATGACTGCGACCACCATCAGCAGCGTCGCCAAGAACAGGACGGTGCCGGCCGTGAAGGCGAGGCTGAGGAGGTTCACGTGGATGAACCCGCGGGTCTCCGGCGCGTCGTAGGCGAGGTTGGTCGCCTCGAGCAACCCGCGGCTGCCCCGGCTCGCGCTCCAGATCGCAGCACCAACGGCTACCACGGCGCCGAAGCTGAGTGACTCGGGCGCGGCATCGGTGAGCCGGGCAAGCTGCCCGTGGAGCATCACGATCGCCTCGGGCGGGATGATGCCGCTCAGCCAGTTCATTTGCTGGGCGACCTCGCCCGAGTCGAACAGCAGGCCGTACAGAGCGACGAGCGCGGCCATGCCGGGGAAGATCGACAAGAACCCGAAGAACGCCACCCCGGCTGCGAGCAGCGTTACATGGTCCTCGAGCGACTCCCGTGCGGTGCGGCGCAGCGCGTGCCACCACCCGCGGGCGTCGAGGCGCCACGGCGAGGCATGCTCGCCACCGATCGCTGCACACTTCGAGTCGATCGTGGAGCCGAGCGAGTCGCTCGCGTCGCTAGGATCGGCTCGCCGCATGCAGTCACCCCGGGGCTGAGGTAGCGGTCAGCAGTTGAGCACATCGCTCGCGCCGCGGCAGCTCGCGCCGGCTCGTAGCGCGAGCAGTGTATGCACGAGCAGTGTATGCATGAGCAGGGAGGCGCAGTGTGACGTCTCCGCTCAGGCGGCGACGTCATCGCCACCACGCGGCCGACGCCGGGAGCAGCTCGCAGGTGCGCAGGCCGGTGAAGATCCCGCTGGGGCTGCGCTGTCGCCCTGGGCAGGGCGGCTAGTTCCAGCCAAGCACGAAGTAGCGCGCATTGTCGGGCGCGCTGCGCCCAACGCCGATGTCGACTCGGTTGTCGAACGTCTTGCCGAAGGCGATCGCCTTGCCGTCTGCCTTGTCGTTCCAGTCGCTGCCGCCCTCGGTCACGAGCTTGAACTGCCCGCCCGAGTCCTCGAAGATGAAGAAGCGACCGTGGCTCGAGGCCTCGCGGCTGACCCCGACCTCGTCGCGCCCGTCGCCGTCGATGTCGCCGAATGCGATCCCCGTGGCGAAGTTGTTCGAGCCCCAGCCGGATCCTCCGTAGGCCAAGGTCGCGAACGAGGCCTTGGCATCGTCGAGCACCCAGAAGCGATCGTTGCTGTCCGAGTTGCGGGTGAGCCCCAGCTCGGCTCGAGCATCGCCGTCGACGTTGCCGAACGCGATCGCGGTGGGGTAGTTGCTGCTGTTCCAGCCCTTGCCGCCCTCGTGGAGCGACTTGAACCCGTTCTTCTGGTCGTCGTACACGATGTAGCGCGCGCCGCTGTCGGCCTTGCGACCGATGCCGACCTCGTCACGGCCGTCGCCGTCCACGTCGCCGAACGCGATCGTGGTCGCGCGGTTCTTGCTGTTCCAGCTCCTGCCGCCCTCGTGCAGCGTCGCGAACGATCCGGCCTTGTCATCGAGGATGAAGAAGCGGCCGTTGTCGTTGGCCTCGCGGGTCAGGCCAATCTCGTCGCGACCATCGCCGTCCACGTCGCCGAACGCGAGCGCCGTCACATAGAATTTGTCGTTCCAGCCGCCGCCGCCCTCGTGCAGCGTCTTGAACGACTGGCCCGCGTCGTCGAAGATCCAGTAGCGATCGTTGCCGCTGGCCTTGCGCGCCAGGCCCACCTCGTCGAGGCCGTCGCCGTCCACGTCGCCGAACGCGATCGCGGTGGCGTAGTAGTCGCTGTTCCAGCTGCCGCCCCCCGAGCGCAGCTGGGCGAAGTCGTGGGCGGCGTCATCGAAGATCCACCAGCGATCACCGCTGCTGGCGTTGCGCGTCACCCCCACCTCGTCGAGCCCATCGCCGTCCACGTCACCGAACGCGATCGACGTGGTGAAGTGACTGCCGTTCCAGTCGCCCCCGGCGAGCATCTGCGTCAGCTTGGGCGGATCGGCCGGTGTCGCCACAGGGGCGCCGACGCGCCACTCGCCCTCGCGGGAGATATCGGAGTAGTGCAGCCATACGCGCGCCACGCCCGCGGCGAGCTTGGCGTCGACCAGCTGGTTGTTCTCGTAGCCATTGACGGGCACCGCGAACACGTAGCCGTCCGACCCGTACTCCGCGGTGCAGGTGGCGGCCCCCTGCGACCAGGCCTTGGACGCACTGGTGATCTTCCAGGCGCGAGTGTCGGGGTGCTGGCATGCGAAGCGTCGGGCGGTGCCACAGCTCGCGTCGGAGAAGCGACCGCCGCTGCTATGCAGCGCACAGTCGTTGGCGTTGTCTGCAGGCCCGCGGCCGTAGCGACCGAAGGGCGGGGCGGGCTCGTCCTCGTCCCAGCTCCACACCTGCGCCTTCCACCGACCCATCCAGTCATCGAGGGGCTCGGGGCCCAGCGCATTCACCCCGCAGCCCCGCGCCTTCTCCATCTGATCCGCCGAGAGCGACGAGACCTCGACCGACTGGCTGCCGGTGTCGATGACGCCGAGTGCCGTTCCGTCGTTGAAGCTGCGAAAGAAGTCGGCCTGAATGTCGGCTGCGGTGAACTTGGTGCCGTACACGCACGAAGGGTAGGGGCTGAGCGAGGGCTGGTCCGTGCCGAAGTTGACCGACTTCGACCACGTTCCCTTGAACACCCAGCTCTGGAATTTGTCGTTGTAGCAGCCCTTGGCGCCGTTGATCACGATGTTCTTGCCCGCAGCCCGCACCGCGGCCTTGGTCACGCTCTGCGCCACCACCTCGTTCCAGTCGCTGCATGCCCCGCCCGGAGGTCGGTAGATGTAATCGCCCAGCTCGTCAACGATCTTCTTGCGAATGTCGTTGACATAGTCGCCCTTGTTGCCGGGCGGCATGTTGAGCTCGATCTGGAGGAACAGTACCTCGTCCTTGCCCTCGTCGGACTCGATGTAGTCGCGGAGCGTGCGCAGGCCCTCCCCCAAGAACACATCGGCGTCCGAGCAGACCTTGTGGCACAGCCGGATCGAGTGCGTGGACTGGTAGGCGGAGCGCGAGGGGTACGCACCGATGTCGTAGGCGAGCGAGCGCACCCCCGTCTCGAGCTGGCGCTTGACCCCGATCACATGGTTGGGGTCGGTGTGGTAGCCGTCCTTCTTGGCATTGAATGCGTTGTGGCTGTGGGGCAGCACCGCGCGCTTGATGGGCGCGTCGACGTCGATGTGATTCTGCAATCGCACCGCTTGCACGGCCCAGGACTCGAGATAGTCGCAGCCTTGGTCCTTCTTGCAGTAGCTCGCGGGGTCCGCCGCGGTGGCCATGGTGGCGGCCGCAGTGGCGGCCGCAGCCGCGCTGGCTACGGGAATGGGCGTTCTCGCGGCCTCGCCGTGCGTTGGCACGACGAGCGCGGCGGCGAGGGCCGCTACGAGCAGATACGACTTGTCGAGTCCTGACATTTCGAGCATCTCCTAGCCCGACGAAGGGCCTGTGATGGTGATGCCACGCGGCGGGCCACCGCGAAACTGGCGGTTGCTGGCCACCCGCTGGCCAGATCTGTCGCCAGCACTGATAAGCTCCGACCTGCTCGCGAGAAACGACGGTCCATGGATCTAGAAGCACTCAAGGCCCTCGTGCTAATCGTCGATCATGGCTCGGTATCGCGCGCCGCCAAGCAACTGCAGATCTCGCGCGCCACGATCCGGCGGCGGCTCTCGGACCTCGAGACCTCGGTGGGTGTGCCGTTGCTGCGCCCCGCCTCGCAGGGTGTGGTGCCCACCGATGCCGGGGTTGCGCTCGCCGAGCGCGGACGCCCGGTGCTCACGGAGATCGATGCAATGCTCGAGTCGGTCAAGGCCAGCGCCGACCAGCCGTCGGGGCGACTGCGCTTCGTGGCACCGGTAGGTGTACATCCGGAGGCCGCCATCGGGATCACGCGAATGATGCGAGCCCTGTGGCCCGAGGTGCAGCTCGATGTGCAGCACGACGAGCGCCCCGCATCACGCCTGACCAACGACGTCGACTTGGTGCTGTCCCTCGAGCTGCGGGCCCCCGAAGGCCAGTGGGAGGTGATCGAGCTGCCACCGATGGAGGAGCGGCTGTTCGCCACCCGCGCCTACGTCGAGCGCCACGGTCCCTACGACGGCGTCGAAGACCTCGAAGGCGAGGCCCTCACGGTGTGGCGCTCGCCCGACTGCGATCCTCACCTGCTCCCCACCTTCGACGGGGGACACATCGCGATCACGCCCGCGATCATCAGCACCGACATCCACCACGTGCACATGCTCGCCCGCGCGGGCATGGGCATCAGCTTCGCCCCCGACGCCAAGATCATCGAGTCGCACACCGAGATCTACAACGAGCCCATGGTGGAGATCCTCGGCGATCAGATCGGCCGGCAGCGTCCCATTCGCATGCTGGTGCCGCCCGTGCTGTCGACGACGCCAAAGTTCGACGCGATCCTCCAGGTGCTGCGGAGCTTCAACGCCAAGCAGCGCGCGTCGTAGCCACGGCAGGCCTGCGCCCGTCGCAGAGGTCGCATGAAGTCGAGCCGCCGCTCACCCGGCGATCGCGACGTTGCGCCTCCCGCGATTGTGCGCACCCATCGGACCCTAGGGAGTGACCGTGCAGGCCAGCGGGGCTTCGCACGTCGCTCCGCAGTCTGGAGCGCCGTTGCAATCGACCGTGCACGCGCCGGTGCACGCCGTGATGCGGCAGGTCTGCGCGCCCGTGCACGTTAGCGTGCAGCCGCCGCCGGGGCAGTCGAGCTCGCAGATCTCGGTGTCGACACAATCGAGCGTGCACTGGCCCGGTGCGCAGCTCTTCGTGCAGCGCTGCGCGCCGGTGCAGGTGCTGGAGCAGAGGGCCGGGCCTCCGGGGCAGTCGATGTCACAGCTCGCGCCGTCGCTGCAGGTGGTGTCGCAGAATCCGCCGGGGCAGCTGAATGCGCACTCGAGGGGTCCGGCGCAGTCGAAGGTGCAGCCCGCACCGCCCGGGAGCGGGCACTCGAGGGCACACGGCGACGCCTCGCAGGTGCAGTCGGCCACGACGCACTCACCACTGGGCGTGTCGGAGGTCTCGGTCGCGTCGGAGGTCTCGGAGCCGTTCGAAGCAGCGTCACTGCTCGCCGTCTCCGTGCCGGTGGCTGGACCCTGCGCGACGACGTCGGGCTCGAGCGTGCAGCCGCTCCACCCCACGAGGCCTGCGATCACGAGGCGAGAAGAGCGTGGGCTCATGGGGCGCGGAGCTCCTCGGCGCGCTTGCGTAGGCGCGCCTCGTAGAGGCTGTTGGCATGGTCGGCGAGGAAGGCTTCGATCGAGCGCAGCTCCTGCTCGCGGCGACCGAGCTGACGCAGCGCACGGATGCGACCGTAGCTGGCTTCCTCGACCAAGGCGCCGGCCGAGCGGGCGAGGTAGGCATCGAAGTGAGCGAGCGCTTGCTTGGCGCGGCCGCGATCGAGCTCCAGCCGACCCAGCGAGACGCGTGCGGCAAGGGCCTCGCGACTCTCGGGGAAGCGCTCGACCAGGCGCTCGTAGCTCGAGATGGCGGCCGCGCGGCGGCCCTCGGAGACGTGATGCTGGGCCTGCTCGAGCAGCTCGTCGGCCGAGCGCGCGGGCGGGGGACGGCGACTCGGAGTCACGGGTCGGGCCGAGCTCTCGGTGTCGTTGGGTGCGGTCTCGGACGACGTGCTCGCCTCGCTGTCGGTGGTCGG
>JBFIJN010000336.1:0-9794 GCA_041600735.1 Nannocystaceae bacterium | reverse complement strand
TCGAAGGCGCGTTCGAACACCAGCGGATCCTCGTGGCGCGGGGCGATCGGGATCGCACCGACCGTGCGAAAGAACCAACTGAGGCACGGGTTGCGGAAGATCTGGTGGTCCATCACGAAGCGCACCCGCCGACGCGAGGCGACCCCGACGAGCAGCCCGTCGACGAAGCTGATGTGGTTGCACACGAGCACCGCGGCACCCTGGGCGGGGACGTGCTCGAGGCCCTGGGCGCGAAAGCGGTAGGCCACACGCACGAGGCCGCGAATGATGAGCGCCACTGCATACTCGGCGAGCCGAGTGAGGAGCGAGGCCGAGCGGGGAGGGAACACGATGGCGCGGGTGCCCATGAGGGCGAGCCAAAGCAGCGGTCATGCCGGGCCCCGATGGTGAGGCAAGCTCTTGATTTCAATGGCTATTCTCTTTGCCGCGGAGCGCGCGGAGAACCACGGATAGGCATTGAATGTATGCACGATGTACATTGAATGCACATGGGCGCCCTCGCGCAGAAGGACCGCGAGCTGCTCGAGCGGGTCTCGGCGGCGGTGTTCTCGAACCCGTTTGGCGAGCGCCGCCACGGGATCGATCTCCAGCTCGCCGAGGTCGCGGGCACGACCGAGCGCCGTGCGCTGCTCGACCGCGTGCTGGCGCGAGTCGATGCGCGGCTCGATGCGCTGGCGGAGCGCGGATCGCTGCGGCTACCGGCCCAGCCCGCCGACGTGCGGCCGCTGCTCGAGCGCGCGCTGCTGTTCTCGTGCTTCCACCGCTTCGCCGACGCGCTCGATGCCCACATCGAGGAACAGCTGGCGGCCGGGTCCGAGCCGCAGCGGGTGGAGCTGGCGCCCGCGCTGCTGCAACGGCTCGAGCGCCACGGGCTCCCGCGCGACCACGCCACGCACTTGCTCGCCGTGTTCTTCCAGATGCGCCGCGCGTTCTACTTCATCGATCGCGCGCTGACCGGGAGCAGCCCGTGCATGCGAGCGCTGCGACAGGCGCTATGGAACAACATCTTCACCCACGACCTCGGCGTGTACGACCGCTGGCTGTGGAACCGCATGGAGGACTTCTCCACGATCCTGCTGGGGGACACCGGCACCGGCAAGGGCAACGCGGCGGCGGCGATCGGGCGGGCGGGGTTCATCCCCTTCGATGCGCGGCGTGGCTGCTTCGTGGAGAGCTTCACCGAGGCGTTCGTGGCGGTGAACCTCTCGCAGTTCCCGGCGAGCCTGCTCGAGTCGGAGCTGTTCGGCCACGTGAAGGGAGCGTTCACCGGGGCGATCGAGCGCTACGAGGGCGCGCTGGCCCGCTGTAGCCGCCACGGTGCGATCTTCCTCGACGAGATCGGCGAGGTGGAGGTCCCGGTGCAGATCAAGCTGCTGCGCGTGCTGCAAGAGCGCGAGTACTTCCCGGTCGGCAGCCATCGGCCGCAGCGGTTCTCGGGGCGGGTGGTGGCCGCGACCAATCGCGATCTCGAGGGCCTGCGCCGCGAGGGCCGCTTTCGCGACGACTTCTACTATCGGCTGTGCTCCGACGTGATCCACGTGCCGAGCCTGCAGCAGCGGCTGGCCGAGGATCCCGACGAGCTGCCGAGCCTGGTCGCGGCCGTGCTCGCGCGCTCGCTGGGCGAGCCGGTGCCGCGGCTGGTGGACGAGATCGTGGCGGTGATCGAGCGCGAGCTGCCGCGCGGGTACGCGTGGCCGGGCAACGTTCGCGAGCTCGAGCAGTGTGTACGGCGCGTGTTGATGACCCGGCACTACGCCGGCGACCGCGGCGCGCTCGGGGGCGATGCGGCGGCTCGGCTGCGCCGCGGGATCGAGAGCGGCGAGCTCCCGGCGCGGACGCTGGTGCGCGACTATTGTCGGCTGCTCTACGCGCGCCACGGGACCTACGAGGAGGTCGCGCGGCGCACCGGGCTCGACCGCCGCACGGTCAAGCGCCACGTCGACGAGGCCGAGCCGCCGAGTGCCTGAGACCAGGCGCCAGCGGCCGTGGCGGCTCGATGCGCTCGCTCGTCGCGGTGGCGTGCGTGTGCCCAATCCATGCGGCCTTGGCCGCCGCGAGGGTTGCCCTATACTGCCGCCGCCATGGTGATGACGGCGTCGCAGATGCTTCCCCTGGGGACCAAGGCCCCCGCGTTCCGCTTGCCAGACCCTTCGGGCACGCTGGTCTCGCTCGATGATCATCCACAGGCCAAGGCCTACCTGGTGGTCTTCATGTGCAACCACTGTCCGTTCGTCCAGCACATGCGCGCCGAGCTTGCGGCGCTGGGCAACGAGCTCCCCGAGCGCGGCGGCGTGATGGTGGGCATCAACTCCAACGACTTCGAGAAGTACCCGCAAGACAGCCCCGCCCGCATGAAGGACGAGGCCGAGACCTACGGCTACACGTTCCCGTACCTCATCGATGCGGACCAGGAGGTCGCCAAGGCCTACCTCGCCGCGTGTACCCCCGACTTCTACTTGTTCGACGCCGAGCGGCGGCTCGTCTACCGCGGCCAGCTCGACGACAGCCGCCCCTCCAACGGCAAGCCGGTCACCGGCGCCGATCTACGCGCGGCCATCGACGCGGTGCTCGAGGGTCGCCAGGTCGACGAAGACCAGGCGCCGAGCATCGGCTGCAACATCAAGTGGAAGGACGGCAACGCGCCCGAGTACTTCGGGTAGCCCCGAATCGGGTCGAGCCTACTGGCCGCCGGTCGCCCCGAAGAGCTCGCTCGCGTGGTCGGCGGTCAGCGCCCGGTCGAACCACTCCTGAAGCTGACCCTCGTCGTTGCAGGCGAGCACGCGGTCGCGCTGGGCCTCGGTGAGCGAGAGCCCGCGCTTGTCGAGCAAGCGGAGGAGCATCTGCAGCTCCCCGGCGAGCTTGCCCTTGTCGATCCCTTTGGCAACGGCTTCGTCGTAGATGGTGGCGTACACGTTGCGTAGCTCCGGGCTGGCGGCTTGGATGAGTATATCGCGGAGCGGAGAGTCTGGCTCGAACGCGCTCATCACGTAGGTCCACAGGGCCTCGACGTCGTCGATGCCCAGGGCGGTCATGATTCGTTCGAACATGGGCGCCAGAGGCGCTATCCGTTCGCGGGTGACCTCGTCGCGGCGAAACGTGAGGCGGAGGAGGGTGCGGGCTACCTCGACGAGGGCGAGCGTGTCGTCCCGCGCTTGCTTGTCGGCGAGGACCGAGCCACCGAGCTCGTCGACGTCGAAGTGCAGCTCGATCGGGGCTGCGAGCACCTCGCGAAGGTCATCGGGGATGTCGAGGAGCTCGGAGAGGCGCCGGGGCTGGCTCCACCCCTCGGGGCCCTGGTAGAGCACGACGGGGATGATGAGCGGAAGTCGATCGACGGGTCCTGGCTGCTCGCGAAGGAACTGCTCCCAGATGCGGACCGCGTAGCGGAGCAGCCGCCAGGCCATCAGACGGTCCGGCGAGGACTGGTGCTCGAGCAGCACGTATACGAGTGCTTGGCGGCTGGCGTCGCGTAGACCAACGCTGTAGAGGATGTCGCTGTGACGGGTAGTCAGCTTGGGATCGACGAACGAGCCTGGGCGAACCTGCAGCGTCGGCCAGTCGAGCTGGGCCGAGACGGTGGTCGGCAGCACCTTGCGCAGCTCGACCGCCGCCGCCTCGGGACGCGTGAAGACCCACTTGACCAGGCGATCGTGGGGAAGTGGCGTCTTGACGTCGTCGGTCATCGAGCGGCTACGGCACGGTAGACTCAACGTGTCGCGTACTCAACGGGGAATCGCCCCCAGGGCGATCGGCTGCAACATCAAGTGGAAGGGCGGCAACGCGCCCGAGTACTTCGGGTAGCCCCGAATCGGGTAGCATCGATGTGATGACGAGCCCGAAGCCGGCGATTCGAGCTCGGTGGACGCAGATGCTCTGCGCCGGCATCGACGAGCGGCTCACCGACGCGGAGGCGATCTGCGTGCGAGAGCGGCTCGATGCCGACCGTGTCGCATACCTCCGCGGGCTCGATGGCCTGGAGTGGCTCGAGATCGAGACCCACATCCATGTGCTCGATGCGCTGTACTGGGGGCTCGGCAAGGCCCGCTATGTGGCGTACTACCGCGAGCGAGCGCGGAAGATCTTCCGCTCGCGATTCCTGCGGGCGGTGGTGGTGGCGGGCGCCCGCACGTTTGGCCGCGCGGCGCTGGTGCGGGCGTTCCCCCGCGCGTGGAACCTGGTGATCCGCGACTGTGGCGTGCTCGAGGTGGCACGGGACGACGACGGGGGCATCACCGAGATCACGCTGCGCGAGATACCGCCCGTGGTGGCGCGCTCCGACGCCATTCGCCTCGCGATCGCCTCCTCGCTCGCGGCAGGGATCGACATCGCGGGCTATCTGGGTCGCGTCGAGGTCGACCCCGGTCCGCCCCGCGATCGCACGTTCGTGTTCCGCGTCAGCCTGGTCGTCGAGCCGCCCGAGCCCTAGCCGCCGCCGCGCCAAACCGCTTGCCAAGGCGCAGCCGGCTATGGCTTGCTAGCCATCGATGTCGAACAAGCAGGCCGAAATCACGTCAGCGACGCGCCACGTCGTCGACTCGCTCACCTCGGCCGGGTTCATGTTCACGGCGCTCGATGTCTCCAACGAGGTCAAGCAGCGGCTCGAGGGCGTGCGGCACCGCGATGTGTCGCCGGTCGTGCGGGCGTTGTTCGAAGATGGATCGATGGGCGCCGACTACACGCGCACCACGATCGACGTGATGGCCGAGGGCAAGAAGGTGCAGGCGCTGCTCTATCACGACAAGCGCGATGATCCGGACGACTACGACGGCAGCCTGCGCCGCCAGACGGCGGCGCCCCCCAAGCGGACGGCCGCGAGCCCGAGCCCGAAGGCCGCGCCGGGGCCAGCGGCCACGCCCGCCGCGCTGAGCAACGAGATCGCGCTGCGGATCGATGCGGAGGGGCGTGCCGCGGTGCCGCGCGCGTTCCTGGTCCGCGCCGGGCTGACCGACGCCACTGTCTTCCTCGACGGCGCCCAGGCGGGCTCGGGCCTGACCCTCACGCGGCCGAGCCACGGCGTCGATCCGCTGATCGAGCTCGAGTACGACGGGGACGTGATCCTCATCCCCTCGCGCTACCTGGCCGCGTTCGATCCCAAGGCGCCGCTCGTGGCTCGCCTTGGGATCGGTGCGGTCGATGTCGAAGGCCGCGTGCGGTAGTCGAGCCGCGCGCCGAGCCGCTACTTGTGCGTGACCTCGAGCAGGTGGGTCAGGCGCGAGGCGTGCTCGGTGAAGGTGACGACCTCGTCGTGGGCGAGCTGCGAGTTGCCGTGGGACTGCGCGTAGATGTAGTCGTAGTCCTTGGCGGGGCGATCGCGGTCCCAGCAGGCCGTGATGTGGACCTCGGGCACCCCGAGCGCCATCTCCTCGAGGAACAAGAACCCCGACTTGCCGCTGTTGCTGCGCGACCAGTAGGCGCCCGCCAGCGAGGTGTAGTTCATGCTCTTGAGCGCGCCGTTGTAGCGCTTGTAGGCCTTGCCATCCGCGGCCTTGCGGTCCTGCCCGGCGTCGGGCCAGCGCGGGGCGTGGTAGATGCCCTTGCCGAACGCCTTGCCGGTGATGTGCACGCCCTTGGGTAGGTTCTCGGGCATCAGCAGGCCGCTCTTGGAGATCCCCATGAGGTTCTCGGTGCGCGTGCCGTGCCAGCCCGGCACGATCCCGGTGGCCTTGGGCTTGTTGACGACCTTGCTGGCGTAGGCCTGGAACGGCGGCTTCTCGCCCTTGCGCTCGAGGTTCCAGATGCGGACCACCTTGAGCTTGCCGTAGAAGTTGGAGTTCTTCGGCGACTGGCCCTCGTCGAACAGCCGGGAGACGCTGGCGAACTCGGTCGAGCCGACCTCGAGGTGGCCGAGGTCGCAGCCGAGGCCCTCGTACCAGACCTCGAGCGGATCGTCGGAGTGGGCCGCCTCGGCGAACACTTCCTTCTGCAGGTAGGCGTCGCGCAGCAGCGTGAGGAACTGGCGCTGCTCGTTGATGCGCTCGAGCGAGTTGAGCAAGATCGCGTCGAGGTCGAGCTTGCTGCCGCGCCGCGCATGGTCGATGTTGCGCGGAATGTTGGAGAGGTAGGCGTTGGTCAGGTCGACGATCTTGGCCTGCTTGGGCTTGCCGTTCTTGCCGTCCTTGCCGAGCAGCGCCTCGAGCTCCTCGAGGATGTCGGCGCCCTTGTCGAGCTGGGAGTCGCGCAGGTTGCCGAGCGGCGCGTCATCGCGAGCGCCGGCGCTCGAGCTGAGCCCCCGCTTCACGGCGTTGCCCGCCTCGGCGTAGATGAGCTTGAGCAGGTCGGCGACCTGCGGATGGAGATCGATCTTCTTGGTCGAGCTCTTCTTGGCCGGCTTCTTGGCGACCTCGATCCCCTTGGCTTGGGCCTTGCTGATCTCGTCCTGCTGCGTGCGCATCTCCAGGCGCGTGTACCCCTTGGAGATCTTCGCGTTGACCTTGGAGTTGAGCGCTCGCCGGGCGCTGTCGAGATCTCCGCAGGTGACGGTCTGGGTCTGCCCGGTGGCGCCCACGCGTCCGTAGTTGAACACGACCTGATAGCGCCCCGCGCTCACCTCGGTGATCGTGGCCTTGTAGAACTTGTTCGATCCGAGGCTCTTCGCGCCGGTCTTGCTGCCGGTGAGGTCGGTCCAGTTGAGGGTGACCTCCTCGAGGAGTCCGCCGGATCCTGCGGCCGGTGCCGCGGCGGCGGGGGCTGGTGCGGCGGCAGGGGCTGGGGTCGCGGCCGCAGCGACGGCCTTCGCGGCCTTCTTCGCGGTCTTCTTCGCAGCCTTCTTCGCGGTCGCGGTCGCGGTCGCGGTCGCGGTCGCGGTCGCGGTCGCGGTCGCGGTTGCAGCTGCGGTCGTCGCTGCAGCTGGGGCAGGGGTCGCGGCGACGGCCTTTGCGGCCTTCTTCGCGGTCTTCTTTGCCGCGGGGGCCGGAGCTACGGCTTTCGCGGTCTTCTTGGTAGTGGGGGCCGCAACTGCGGCCTTCTTCGCGGCATTCTTTGCTTGGGCCATGAACGGTTCCTCATCACGCAGCGGGGTCGAGGGAGCGGCCGATTACGCAGAATGCTACCCGAACGGAACTCGGGATGAAACGCCACGGTGGCATGGCCCGGCGCCCGCGTGGTAGGACTGTCCGCGGCCAGCCATGAGCGTACCGCCCCACGAAACCCACCTGGGCGCCTCCATTGCGGAGGTGCTGTTCTCGGCCGAGGCCATCGCGGCCAAGGTGAAGCAGATGGGGGCCGATCTGGCCGCCCACTATCGCGACAAGCAGCCGCTCGTGGTGGGCATCCTGAACGGCTGCTTCCCGCTCATGGCCGACCTCGTGCGTGCGATGGACATCGACCTCGAGGTCGACTTCATGGCGGTGTCCTCTTATGGGGCGGGCACCAAGTCCTCGGGCGTGGTGCGCTTCATCAAGGACCTCGAGGAGCCGATCGAGGGGCGTCACGTGTTGTTGGTGGAGGACATCATCGACACGGGGCTCACGCTGCGCTACCTGACCGAGGCCTTGCACACGCGCAAGCCGGCCTCGATCGAGGTCTGCGCGCTGCTCGACAAGCAGCAGGCTCGCACGCAGAACATCGAGGTGCAGTGGCGCGGCTTCGTGTGCCCCGATGCGTTCGTGGTGGGCTATGGGCTCGACTACGCGGGCCGCTATCGCAACCTGCCGTACGTGGGCGTGCTCGATCCCTCGGTGTACGCCAAGGGCTGAGCGCTTCGGCCCGCTCTAGCCGAGGACTTCGGCGAGCCAGCTCGCGACGGCTGCGGCTCCGTCGGGGGGGCAGGTGCGGCGAGCCGCCTGGACCATGCCCTCGCGGCGACGCTCATGGGCGAGGAGCTCGAGCAGCACGGGCTCGAGCAGCTCGGCGTTGCGCTCCGCGTCGATCTCGTCGGTCAGCATCACCGCGCCCCCGCCGTCGGCCATTGGCTGCGCGTTGTGTCGCTGGTGCTGATCGCGGTGATAGGGGTTGGGCAGGAACACGGTGGGAGTGGCGTTGGCCCAGGCCTCGGCCACGCTGCCCGCACCCGCGCGACTGATCGCGAGATCGGCCGCCGCCCAGGCCTGGCCCATGGCATCGAGGTAGTCGATCACCTTGGCCTGCACGCCGCACGCGTCATAGCGGGCTTGCAGCGCGGGGACGTCGTAGGTGCCGCACTGGTGGAGCACCTGCCAGCCGCGCAGCGCCTCGACGAGCGCCGGGCGGCGCACGAGCGCCTCCATGGCGTGGATCACCGAGGTGGCGCCGTGGGTGGCCCCGGTCACGAACAAGAGCGGAAGGTCGGGCAGGCCGAGGGCGCGGCGGGCCGCGGCGCGCTCGGGATCGCCGACCGACGCGGCTCGCAGCGGCAGTCCGATCGATGTGGCACCGGGGAGTTGGCTCGAGCGATAGGCGGTGAAGACCCGCGTGCAGCGGCGCACCAGCAGGCGATTGGCCTGTCCGGGGACGGCATCGAGGTTGACCATCGCCCGCGGGATCCCAGCGCTCGCGGCCGCTGCGATCGCGGGACCCGACACGAAGCCCCCGGTGGCGACCACGGCCCCCACCGCGTGATCGTGCAGCACGCGTCGCATCTGCGTCATGCCGCGCTGCCAGGCGCGGGCGAACGCGAGCGCCTCCCACGGCCGTCGCAGGCTCGGCAGCGGGCGCACGGGGCTCGGGGTCCAGGCTTCGCCCAGGCGCTCCATGATCTTGGCGTCGCCGGGGCGGTCGGAGACGAGGAAGTGCACGTCGACGGTGGGACGGCGGGCGCGAAGGGCCTCGACGATCCCGACGTTGGGGTAGATGTGTCCGCCGGTGCCCCCGCCGGCGAACAGCACCGTGGTCCGCTTGCTGCCGCTACGGTCGCCGAGATCGCGCTGGCCAGGGTCGTTGCGGTCGTTCACTGCCTTCGGGGTTTCGCACGGGGCCCGGGCTAGGCCAAGAAAATCTCGATGGCGGCGGGTGACGGCGGTAGAGTGCGCTCGTGGCGGGGTGGGGCAGAGGCGAAGGTTGGCGGGTGACGGCGCTGGCATGCGGGATGGCATGGAGCGGGCTGGCCTGTGGCGGTGACGATGGCGGCAGTCAGGCGTGGGCGCCGACGGGCGGCGCGAGCGGGGACTCCGGCGGAGTCACCGACACGGCCGACTCGAGCGGCGATGGAGCGACCGGTGGTGCCGCGTGCGAGCCGGGGGAGGTCGCGCCGTGCCTGTGCCCCGACGGGCTGAGCCTGGGGGAGCAGCAGTGCGGCGACGAGCTCACGTTTGGCGCATGCGAGTGCGAGGGCGAGGGCGAGAGCACGGGCGACCCGATGCCGCCGCTGCCGGCCGAGGTCTGCTACCTCGGCGAAGATCGATCGGGGACCACGTGCCTGCCGCTGGTGGCCTTCTACGCGGATCTGCCCGACGGCTATGCCTACCCGCCGGGGGTTCGCGCGGACGGCCAAGATCGACCGCCGCTGGGCCTCGTCGACATCCAAGACGTCAGCCCCACGCTGCTGCTGGCCCCGAATTTCGCGCTCGAGGAGCTCGCCCAGCTCGAGGTGGGGCGCTGGGCGGTGATTCAGCCGCACGCGGTCGCGTCGCTGCAAGCCATGCGCGATGCGGCGGGGAGCATCGGGGTGCTCACCGGCTATCGCTCGCCGGCGGCCAATGCTGCCGCGGGCGGTGACCTCTACGAGCGCTATCAGTACGGCGATGGCTTCGATCTCGAGCCTCACGCGGCGAGCGTGGCCGTGCTCTCGGACCTCTGCGTTCAGCAAGGCGGCGCGGTGATGAATCTCGGCACGCACCTGCACTGCGAGCTCAGCTCGGTCCCGCTCGACGAGGCATTCT